>JAZRRI010000054.1:0-25847 GCA_045650605.1 Bacteroidaceae bacterium
TTCTTATATCGAACTCACGTTATTTAACCTTCAACAGTTTTTTGAGTATGGAAAAGTTTCCTTGTTTTGAGTGGGTGGCCGGCTGCCAAGCAGACGGCAAGTTGAGAATGGAGAGGCATTATGCCAATGCTTTCATTGAGGGGCACCGCGATTTCATCCGTGAGATTGATGGCGCAAGGCGCTACCATGAATGGTTGGCGCTTGGTGCAATGTGCGAGGAATTATACCTCGACAGAGAGGCCATGGATGCCTATATGGAGGTATCCGACAATGTAATGTGGGACAGATGCATAAGTCTATCCACCGGCCGACGTCGCCATTTGAGACGGCAAGCCATTGAAGGACTGTTGCGACTTGCAAGTAGCCCCGAAGAGGTTGTTTGGGAAATCTGTTCGCAGATAACCTATGAGTGGAGGAATATAGGCTGACTACATACATAAAACAAGGAGCGCTGTGGCGCTCCTTGTTTTATGTTATTTGTTTCTGTCACTATCTATCAACTGCAACAGACGTTCGATAGCCTCTTCCTCGGGGATGTTCTTCTCTACGCACTCCTTGCGGCGATAAAGCGAGACTTTTCCGCGGGCGGCACCTACGTAACCATAGTCGGCATCGGCCATTTCGCCGGGACCGTTGACAATACAGCCCATGACACCAATCTTCAAGCCCTTGAGGTGAGCCGTGGCAGCCTTTATGCGCGCCAATGTTCCTTGCAGGTCATACATTGTGCGGCCACAACCCGGGCAGGCAATGTATTCGGTTTTGCTAATGCGGGCACGTGTTGCCTGCAGAATACCGAACATTATTGAGTTCAGCTCCTCGGCACTGCTCGATGGGTTCTCGAGCCACAGACCATCGACAAGCCCGTCGATGAGCAACACGCCCAAATCGGCAGCAGCCTTTATGCGGAGCGTCTCAACAGACGGCTCGTTGTATGCCCTGCGTATGATTACAGGAGCGTCAATGCCCTCAACGGTCAACTTATGCACCAATGCGCGCAATTCGCCAACTGGATTCGTATGGGTTGTCGAAGCCACTATTGCAACATTCTCAAGCGATTTCAGTTTTGCAATATTCTCTGCAGTAAGGTCTTTGTACTCCACGGCAACAAACCTTGTATCCGCAGCATTCTCCAAAGCAACAACAGGCACAAGGTCGGCAACAATATCGGGAGATATATCCTTATCCTCGACCTCCCCACCTATAACCACGGGCACATTATTGCCGCCCATCAAGCCAAACTCGCGTGTCTTGCGGCGGACAGGTTCCTCGTAATTGAACGAAGGCGCTACAATAGCCTCAACAGGCGCGTGTCCGGCACGGCAGGCAACATAATCGGCAAGTTGCTTTGCTACGGGAATTTCATTCTCGGGAGCCTCGGCAAGCGACACACGCAGGGTATCGCCTATTCCATCGGCAAGCAATGCACCAATACCGACTGCACTCTTTATGCGTCCGTCCTCGGCATCACCAGCCTCGGTAACGCCAAGATGCAAGGGATACGATATGCCCTCCTCGGCCATCACGCGCACAAGACGGCGCACTGTCGTCACCATCATTGAGGTGTTGCTGGTCTTTATTGAGACTACAACATTGTTGAAGTTCTCGTCGCGGCAGATGCGAAGGAACTCCATGCACGACTCCACCACTCCCGATGGGGTATCGCCATAACGGCTCATGATGCGGTCGCTGAGCGAACCATGGTTTACTCCGACACGCACAGCCTTACCCTCGGCCTTGCATATATCAAGGAACGCTACAAAGCGCTCACGCAGGCGCTTGAGTTCATCGGCATACTCAGCATCGGTGTAATCGATATGCTTGAATGTGCGGGCGGCATCGACATAGTTGCCGGGATTGACACGCACCTTGTCGGCATAACGCGCCGCGGTGTCGGCCACGGCTGCATTGAAATGCACATCGGCCACAAGCGGCACACGGCAGCCACGCGCAAGCAGTTGCTGCTTGATGTTGCCAAGGTTCACCGCCTCGCGGTTGCCCTGCGTAGTCAGGCGTACAAGTTCACCGCCACGCTCAACAATGCGCAGTGTCTGCTCCACGCTGCCCTCTGTATCCATCGTACTGGTGTTGGTCATCGACTGTACACGCACAGGATGCGCGCTGCCAATGAGCACATCACCCACTGCAACCTCAACAGTGGCACGGCGCTTGTAGTTGAAGAGGTTCATATCAGTTTGTCTTGTATTCATATTTTAGCTCCTTGAGCTCCTCGTTCGCCTTTTCAATCTTTTTGCAGAGGTTGCTCTTGTATGCTGCAAGACGCTCGGCAAGTTCGACGTCGGCAAGCGACAGCATCTCAACTGCCAGAATGGCAGCGTTGAGCGATGCGTTCACACCAACCGTTGCCACAGGAATACCCGGAGGCATCTGCACGATTGCAAGCAGCGCATCCATTCCGTCGAGTGTACTGTTGATGGGCACACCAATCACGGGGAGGGTTGTACTTGCAGCAATTACACCGGGAAGATGAGCCGCCATACCTGCAGCAGCTATTATCACCTTAACGCCACGCTCCTTTGCACCCTTTGAAAAGACCTCCACAGCCTCGGGAGTGCGGTGAGCCGAAAGGGCATTAACCTCGAAAGGTACCTTCATCTCATTGAGGAAATCTGTTGCTTTCTTCATTACAGGCAGGTCCGATGTACTGCCCATTATAACACTTACTATTGCTTTCATATATGTTTGGTTTTACGTATTCGTATTTAACTTTGTCCTACAGGTATCTGTCATATCGACCAAATGGGAGATATCTCAATATTTTTTTAGAGATCCCTCGTCGCTACGCTCTGTCGGGATGACAAACAACCTTGACCTCCAACCTTTAACCATATTATTATGGACGCTCTTTTATCACACCCTTGCGGTAGGCATAGAGCAGACGCTCAAGGTCAGCTATCTTCACCATGATACCACGGCCTATGTCGGTATCGCGCACCTTTTCGCGCTCACCCACAATCTCCACAATGTTTATTGTGCCGGCAATGTCCGTTCCGTTCAGGATTGCCTCCTCGGTAGATGTAAACGGAGTAAGCTGCACCAGTTCAAAGCCACGGCTGTGATAAACGAGCGTATAACCTGCAATACCCGTACGGTTATGATAAATCTTTGAGAAACCGCCGTCGATGACCATGAGGCGGCCATCGGCTTTAATCGGTGTCTCGCCCTTGAACACGCGCACCGGCACGTGGCCGTTGATGATGTGGCGGTGATTACCCTTGACACCGAACTCGTCGAGAATATAATCGCACACCTCGGCATTGTCGCGCAGGATGTAGTACCAACCCTTGGGTTCTTTCTGCACCTCTTTGTCGTCGAGCAGATAACGCTCGAATGTAGCCATCTTTGCCTTGCCGAAGAGAGGTGACTCGGGGCCACACCACAGGTACCAGAAGAAGTCGGCATACTTTTCGCGTGTAGCCTCATCGACATCACTGTCGAATGCGGTGCGTGCCATGCGCTCAACCTTCTTCATCAGTTCCTTACCCTTCACCGGCACACCGTCAAAGACAACCTCGCGCATTGTACCATCCTCGTTGATGGGTACAGCCGCATGGAACATAAGGTTTGAGTTATATATCACGAACATACCGCCACGCATGAGCAGACAGTTGACATGGCTCTGCAGGCGCTCACTGCGCATGAACGAGTGGCGCAAGCGGTCTATCACATCCTGCTCCTCGGGAGTGAGGGCATACGGATTTGCGGGGTCAAGCGTAGGCCACAGTTTGTCGCCAAGTTCATACTCCTTGCCGTCGATGGTTATGATGCCTCGTTCCTTGTCAATGAATTCCATGAGACAGCGGTCCATCATGTTCCACTCGGGGTGCTTCATTGCAATCTGTCCCGAGAGTTTGAACTCTATTACAGAGATAGCCTTGTGCATCTGTGCAATGAGTCGCACATCCTTCTCGTTGAAGTTGGTACGCTCCTCATCAACGCGGGGCTGATATATTGTACAAGGGTCATCGGCATACTGTTCCATTGCAAAGGTGGCAAGCGGCACCATGTTGATTGCATAGCCATCCTCAAGGGTTGTTGTGTTGGCATCGCGCAACGACAGACGCAACACACTTGCGATACAGCATGTATTTCCCGCAGCAGCACCCATCCACAGCACATCGTGGTTACCCCAAGTGATATCCAAGTGGTGGTAATCGCACAAAGCATCCATAATGTGATGCGCGCCCGGGCCACGGTCGAATATATCGCCAAGGATATGCAGGCGGTCTACAATGAGCCTTTGTATAAGATAACAGAGTGCTGTTATGAAGTGACCAGCACGGCCTGTGCCTATGATAGTGTCGACAATGACCTCAAGATAGGCCTGCTTGTTCTGGTAGTCGTCACTCTCATGCAACAACTCCTCAATGATATACACGTACTCCTCGGGGAGGCTCTTGCGCACCTTGGAACGGGTGTACTTCGATGACACGTTGCGGCACACCACAATAAGGCGGTTCAGCGAACGCTTGTAGTATTCGTCAAGGTCAATATCGGACTGTGCCACAAGTTTCAGTTTCTCCTCGGGATAATATATCAGTGTACACAAATCCTTCTTCTCCTCGGCAGTAATGGTATCGCCGAAAAGGTCATTCACCTTGCGCTTGATGTTACCCGATGCATTGCGCAGGATATGCTGGAAAGCCTCGTGCTCGCCATGCACATCGGCAAGAAAATGCTCGGTTGGCTTAGGAAGATGCAAAATAGCCTCAAGGTTGATTATTTCGGTTGTCACGCTCGACACTGTGGGAAAATCACGTGCCAGCAGACGCAGATAGCGGAGGTCTTCTTTTACCTCTTCAATTGTTATGTGCTGCTTTGCCATAATTACTTGATTGTTTTCAGCGCAGCGGGATAAGCAAAAGCCCACTACGCGCTCATTACTGCAAATTTACTGTTATTTTTGCAAACTGCAAATATTATATGAAATAAGCATTTCATTTGCCAAAATTTTCGGAAACGAACGGCAGTGCAATGTAGAGTGCCTCCTGCCAATATTGCCATGTATGCCCTCCCTCGCGCACTCGCAACTGATAAGGGATACGTTTGGAGCGCATTGCCTTTATAAACTCCATGTTGTTGTCGAAGAGGAAATCATCATCGCCCACATCAATGAACCAACGTACCTTGGCAATCCTGGCACACTGCTCCTTTGTCGCATTTTCAATAGCCGTGATATTGTTGTTTGCCACAGCGCTCTCCATGAACACTCTGCGGCGGGCATCGGGGTCGCGTGTTATCCAGCTATTCTCGACAAGCCCCATAAGCGCGCTCATGGCATAGGCACTTGAAAACATTTCGCTATGGTTTATTGCATACCATGTTGTTCCGCCACCACCCATTGAGAGGCCGGCAATAGCACGGTGCTGTCTGTCGGGAACAATGCGGTATGCACTCTCGATGTGCGGAATGAATTCCTGAAAGAAGAAATCCTCGTAGCGCCACTCCGCGCTGTTGAAGTAACCGTCGTAGGTGGTACCGGCATCGGGCATCACTATTATCATCTCCTGCGCCTTGCCCGACCGGATAATTTCTGTGGCAATATCCTGTACATTACCTTTGTCGCACCAAGCGGTATGGGTGTCGGTGAGGCCATGCAAGAGATACAACACCGGAAAAGTTCTGTTTTCATCGGAATACCCCTGTGGCAGATATACACAATACTTCTTTGTGCAGCCAAGGATTCCGCTCTGCATCTCGCACTCCAGCAGTTGCGGATACGTATTGTTCTGCGCCAACGGTTGCAATACAACAGCAAGCAGCAGAAAGAAAAGGGCAATACAGCGTTTCATATGAAATCTTTTTTTTATTGGGATTCTCTCATTCTCTTCGCAAGCGGGCTACCGGGATATTCAGCTGCTCACGGTACTTGGCTACCGTGCGTCGCGCCACGTTATACCCCTGTTCTGCAAGTATCTCCTGCAGAGCCTGGTCTGTGAGAGGGTTGGATTTGTCCTCGGCATCCACAAGCTCGCGGATGACACGGAACAGTTCATAGACCGACTGCGTCGTGCCGTCGGCCATTGTCACGCCATCACTGAAATAGTATTTCAACGGAGTAACACTCCATGGGGTCTGCACATACTTGCTGTTGCACACACGCGATGTAGTGGATATATCATAGCCTGTCACCTTTGCCACATCCTCAAGAATCATAGGTCTGAGGAGAGCCTCATCACCACCGCTGAGAAAATATGCCTTCTGCAACGACACTATGGCACGCATGGTGGCAAGCATCGTCATTTCGCGCTGCTCCACCGCTGTGATGAACCCCTTTGCAGCCTCAATCTTCTGCTTCAGGAAGAGAGCCGCGGCACGTTGCTCGGCATTGTTGCCCACAGCCTGTTCATCAAGCATATGCACGAAGTCTTCATTCACACGCAGGGAGGGTATGTGGGAGTTGTTGAGCGACACATACACTTTCTCGTCGACAATGTCGAGCACAAAATCGGGCATCACCTGCTGACGGCTGAGTCCTACTCCCTCGGTGAGCGATGCACCGGGACGGGGATTGAGCCTTACGATATCGGCTATCGCTTCGCGGCACTCCTCATCGTCCACCCCCATTTTCTCGGGGATTGCACCCCAATGCTTGCCGGCAAAATCATCGTAACAGTCGGTAAGTATCCTTTTGTGGAGAGAGTAATCCCTGGATGCTGCATTGCGTTCAAGTTGCAACAGCAGGCACTCCCTGAGGTCGCGCGCAGCAATGCCCGCCGGCTCAAATGTCTGTATAGCTTTGAGCACTGCCAAGACCTGGCTTTCACTGACGCATATATTATTGTATATCAACAATTCGTCTTCAATCTCCGACAACGGCTTGCGCAACAGGCCGTCCTCGTCCAACGTACCTATTATATACTCACCTATAGCCATCTCATCGGGCGAGAGCGATAGCGCACCAAGTTGCTCCATCAGAGTGTCACCAAAGGAGACGACATCGCCATAGGCGTTTTCCATTGAAGGCACAAAGCCACCTGTTGCTACAGGAATATCGTCATTGCCGCTGTAATCGTCATCGGTATCCACAGAGTATATATCGGGAGCATCATCTTCGTCGCCGCCCTGCTGCATGGTTTCATCGGGCTCGATGGCATCGAGGGCGGGGTTATCCATAACCTCGCCTCGCACTCTCTCCTCAATCTCAACCGTCGTCATCTTAAGCAACTGCACTGCAAGCAACTGCTGTGGCGACAGGGTCTGGGTGAGAGCCTGCTGCTGTTGTTGTATCTGTGAATATGAACTGTCGGACATTGTTGTAAAATATCAAGAGAGATACTTCGCTACGCTCAGTATGACAAGACTCTTGGGATTATGATTTATTCAATATTTGAAACTGCTCCCGCCAAGGAACTCACGTGCAAGCGATGTAGGCGGCAGTTCCTTGTCCTGCAAAGGTACAATATATTCCAGAAAACGCAAAAGCCTTTGCGCCTCGGAGTACTCGGCACAGTTCTCGGGCACGGCGCGCAACATGGGTTCTGCCTGTGACTTGAACACCGCAAGTTCGTAGAAGAGCGAAGAGTTGAACATTACATCGGCATTCTCCTGATAGGGGAATATCCACTTCTCCTCACCACGACGCACGTCGGGCCAGCGCATGATTGTCTCCCGGGCAGGATAGCCACGGTACTTGGCATCACGTATCATGCGGCGCAACAGACGGTTGTCCGATGTGGATATGTAGTTGTGGTAATCGAGCTTTATGGATGTGAGCGCCGATACATAGATGCGGAACTTGTCACCATCGGCAACCTGCGACGTGAGCATGGGGTTCAGGGCATGCGTACCCTCAATCACAAGCACCATCTGAGGTGTCAGTTTCAGGCGCTTGCCGTTGAATTCACGTTCACCGGTCTTGAAGTTGTATGTGGGCACATCCACCTCCTCGCCCTTTAGCATACGGCTCAGCGACTCGTTGAAGAAGGGAAGGTCGATTGAGTAGATAGACTCGAAGTCATAATCTCCGTCGGGCTTGCGCGGTGTGTGTGTACGGTTCACAAAGTAGTCGTCGAGCGATATTGCATAAGGTTTAAGGCCACACGCAAGCAGCTGCACGCTCAGGCGCTTACTGAACGTAGTTTTGCCCGATGACGATGGACCGGCAATGAGCACCACCTTTGCATTGCGTTGCAATATCTCATCGGCAATCTTTGAAAGACGACGTTCCTGCAACACCTCGGATACGTTCACAAGGTCTATTCCGTAGCCGGCACTCACAGCCTTGTTGAAGTCGCCTATTGTCTCCACACCCATCTTCTGGTGCCACTGCAGGCGCTCCTCGAAGAGTTCGTGCAGTTTCTCCTGTGGTATTTTATCTTCAAGTTCGGTGGGACATTCCTTGTTGGGGATACGGAGCAGCACACCGTCGTCATACTTCTCAATCTCAAAAAGCCTGATATAACCCGTGCTCGGAACAAGACCGTTATAGTAGCTGTCGACATAACCGTCAAGTTCGTAATAGCTTGTATAAAGACGGCCATAGGTCTCGAGCAGGCGCACCTTGTCAATGCGGCCCATACGACCGAAAATCTCTATTGCCTCGGCGGTGTGGCACTCTACCCTCTTGAACGGGATATCACTCTCCACAATGCGGCGCATCCTCTCGCGCACGGCAGCGACCTGCTCCTCACTGATGGGAATATCCATGCGACAGTAATAGCCTTTGGAGATGGCATTCTCAAAGCGCACCGTCTCACCCGGGAAGAGTTCGTTCATCACCTTCATGAAAATGAATGTGAGCGAACGGACATACATGCGCATGCCGTCGTCGCTCCTCACATCTATGAACTCCACATCCTTGTGACGGTTGAGCCTCAACGCCAACCCACGGGTAACATTGTTCACACGGGCCGCAATTACACCATAAGGCATATCCAGTTCCATTGCATCATACACTTCGCGCAACGACACTCCGCTGCGGAATTCCCTTGTAACACCATTGTTCTTGCAGAATACACGTATCATAACTGTCATGTTTTTGCTATTTCAGGTTTATAGCAAATATACGAACAAAATATTCCAAAAAAATAAACGGAACCACTATTTTTATAAAATTAAGCATTATTCACTTTAAGCTATTTGTTTTTACACAAACAATGTATAAATTTGCTTGCAACAGATAATATGACATTGCATTATGGAGAAGATGGCACAATACATAAAGAGCATAGAGATTGACTCACTTTGGAGCAACCGCAAGCATATCTATTGGGAGCTGCGCCCCGATGTGAACATTCTGAGCGGAAGCAACGGTGTGGGAAAGAGCACCATCATAAACCGCTCGGCAAGCCACCTGAAAGTCATGCGCAAGGGGCTGCTCACGAGTGCTCCCGAGGACGGTGTAAAGGTTACGTTCCATCCCGAGGATGCGACAAGCATCAACTTCGACATAATAAGCAGCATAGACCGCCCCATCCTCAGCGGCGAAATGTTCGAGAAAATTCCCGGTGCCGACATACGCACGGAACTCGACTGGCAGCTATACAACCTGCAACGCCGCTATCTCAACTACCAGGTAAACATAGGCAATAGAATAATATCGCTGCTCACAAGCGGCAACCCCGATGACCAGCGCCTTGCAACCGAACTCACCAAGCCCAAGAAGCAGTTCCAGGACCTCATTGACGAGCTGTTCGCCCCAACGGCAAAGACCATTGTACGCGACAGCAACGAGATATTCTTCAACCAGTATGGCGAGAGGATATCGCCATATGTGCTCTCATCGGGCGAGAAGCAGATTCTTGTAATACTGCTCACTGCCCTTGTACAGGAGAACCGCCCGGGAGTGATGCTAATGGACGAGCCCGAAATATCGTTGCACATCGAGTGGCAGCAACGTCTCATAAGCCTTGTGCGCACACTCAACCCCAACATGCAGATTATCCTCTGTACCCACTCGCCCGCCATAATAATGGACGGCTGGATGGATGCCGTGACCGAGATGGAAGACATTACGAGGTAAAATCTGCAGTGCGGTTAAAGCGGAAAGCGGAAAACTGAAAGGTCAAAACAAACACTACTGAGATATGAAAAGGCTTACCGAATATCTCAACTCCAATTTCATAGAGGCGGCAAATGCTTTGAGACCGAAGCGTGCTGCACAACGCATCATAGCATACGTGGAGAGCTATGACGACATCTCCTTTTGGCGTTCTGTCTTCAACGAGTATGAGAGCGACAAGGTGCATTTCGAGATTATGCTCCCCGCACGCACAAAGCTCACAAAGGGCAAGAAACAAGCCATGATGAACCTGCTTGGCAAGGCAGCATACGGCCGCAACATGATTGCATGCGTGGACAGCGATTATGACTACTTGCTGCAGGGAGCAACTTCCACATCGCGACAGATGCTGGGGAACAAGTTCATCCTTCACACACGTGCCTACTCCATCGAGAACTACCGCTGTTATGCCGGCAGCCTCAAGCAGGTGTGCGTGCTATGCACACAGAACGACAGCAATGTAATAGATTTCAATGAGTTCTACAAACTATATTCACGCATCTGTTTTCCGCTGTTCGTGTGGAACATTCTGCTCTACCGCAAGCACGACACAAAGACCATGAGCATGCTCAGGTTCTGCGAGATTGTGCGTCTGTCCTCATTTACCTTGAGCAACCCGGCCTACTCGCTGCAACAGCTCGGCAACCGCGTGGCGCACAACATAAAGCTACTGGAGAAACAGTTCCCGGGATTTATAGAGGAGCACAGGAAGATGGCAGATGAACTTACAGAGTTGGGTGTCGACACCGACGAGACCTATTTCTACATTCAGGGACACCACATAATGAACGGAGTGACAATGCGCATCATGCAACCCGTGTGCCGTCATCTGCGCAGCAAACGCGAGGAGGAGATTGAGCGCTATGCCTACCACCGACAGCAGTACAACAACGAGCTTGCGTCCTACCGTCACAGCCAGTGCGACGTGGCCACAATGCTCAACAAGAACACCGACTACAAGAGCGCGACACCCTATCTGCGCTTGAAGGCTGACATTGACAGGTTGATAAAAGAGATTACAGCAAACTTATAACTATCATCTTTTTCTCCAGAACACCGGAGTGAGCAGCAACAGCACTGCAAAGAACTCAAGACGGCCTACAAGCATCTGGAATGCACTGAACCACTTTACCGCGCACGGTAATGTTGCAAAGGAGTCCATGGGACCATAGTTGCCCAAAGCAGGGCCGACATTACCCACCGAAGCCACCGAGAGACTGAAAGCATCGAGAAAATCCACACCTAAAGCCATATTCACAAACAGACCGGCCACAAGCATAAAGATATATATTACAGTATAGGCAAGGATAGCCGACTGCACCGCCGTGGGTATTATGCGGCCTGTCATTCGCACAGGAATAACAGCATTGGGGTGTACAATACGCTTGAATTCGTTCCACATCACCTTGAAGAGGATTGATATGCGGGCACACTTCATTGCACCCGATGTCGAGCCCGAGCAGGCACCGATGAACATGAGCGCACAGAGCAGCAACCACAACAGAGGCATCCACACGGCATAGTTCACCGTTGCGAAACCTGTGGTCGTCTGCAGCGACACAACCTGGAACAGAGATGCGCGCAATGCCTCAGCAACACCCATATCGGTAGTAAAGAAGAGTCCCACACCAATTACCAGTGAAAAACCGGCCACAACTCCAAAATAGGTCTTGAACTCAGTATCACGTAACAGTGTCATAGGACGCACCTTGAAGATTGCCAGATAGAGAAGCGAGAGATTTACTCCCGAAACAAACATGAAGAAGGTTATCACATACTCAATCGCAGGCGAATTGAATGCCGCTATGCTGGCCTGCTTGGTAGAGAAACCACCGGTAGCAACCGTAGACATCGCATGGCACACTGCATCGAACCACCCCATCCCGGCAAGGCGCAGCGACACGGAGCAGGCTACTGTAAGTGCTATGTAAATGGTGAGAATCCATCGCGCAGTCACCGATATGCGTGGATGCAGTTTTGAACGCATGGGCCCGACCGACTCGGCCGAAAAGAGATTTATATCATTAAGTCCGAATATAGGGAACACTGCCACAGTAAAGAACACAATACCCAAGCCGCCAACCCAGTGGGTCATCATGCGCCAAAAGAGTATCGATTTTGGCAATGCCTCAATATCCTGCAGAATTGTGGCACCCGTAGTGGTGAAACCCGACATCGTCTCAAAAAAGGCATCGGTAAAAGAGGGGATGCTGCCTGTGAGCATATAAGGCAACGTGCCGAAGAGCGAAAAGACAACCCAGCAGAGCGTCACCACCACATAACCGTCCTTGCGCGATATGCTTCGCTCACCTCCACGGCATAGGGTTACAAACATGGCCCCCGTGAGGGCTATGATAGCGAACGAGTAGAGAAGCGGCTTTACGGTATCCTCGCCATAGTAGAGCGAGACACCGATACCTGACAGAAGGAATGCAGCCTCAATGATGAGCAACAGTCCAACGATACGGAATATTACTTTGGGATGAAACATCTTCTAATTGAAATATTTTTCCATTTTCTTGAGCACACGCTCCAGGCAGAACACGATTACATGGTCACCCGGCTCAATCATCGTATTGCCGGTAACGTGCATACCCACACCGTTACGTATGAGGCCACCTATGTTTGCACCGTCGGGCAGGCCAAGGCTCTTTACCGGCTTGCGTGTTATCATGGCATTCTCGTGCACCGGGAACTCTGCCACTACGGCCTGAATGAAGGTAAGGCACTTCACGCTCGACACATCGGTCTTCAGCATCATCTGGAAGATGGTGCTTGCCGCCAACTTCTTCTTGTTGATAACAGAGCCTATATCCATCTTCTCGGCCATCGATATGTAATCGATGTTCTCAATTTCGGACACCGCACGGCACACCCCGGCACGCTTTGCGGCAAGGCAGGCAAGGATGTTGGTCTCGGAGTTGTCGCTGAGCGCAATGAATACATCGGTATTTGAAATACCCTCGCTGCGCAGCAGCTCCGGGTCGCGGGCATCGCCGTTGATTACCATCACCTCGTCATCGACAAGCTCAAGCAGCTTGTGGCAACGGTTTATGTCGCTCTCGATTATCTTGATGTCGATATCGCCCGCAATCAGTTTGGTGGTGCGCACGGCAATGCGGCTGCCACCCATTATTATGATACTCTTCACCTCGGAGAACTGCTCCTTACCGCATATCTGCCTTATGTAAGGAATATTCTCGC
Organism: Bacteroidaceae bacterium; assembly: GCA_045650605.1. Lineage (GTDB taxonomy): Bacteria > Bacteroidota > Bacteroidia > Bacteroidales > Bacteroidaceae > HGM04593. The sequence continues at coordinate 13,229 of JAZRRI010000054.1, forward strand.
GGGTTGTCATAAAGCAGACTATGTCGTTGGGAAGTATGCAGTCGTTACCGCGCGGGATAATTGTCTCATCGCCACGCTGTATTGCCACAACGTGATATGGGATATCGTGCGGCAGTTCCTTGAAAGCGATGTTTATGATAGAGGCATTCTCCCTCACCTTTACACCGGCCATCACAAGAGCACCGCCACCGAACTCAAGCATCTGACGCATCCAGCTGTATTTGATGCTTGTTGCAATCTCCTCGGCTGCAAGCTGCTCGGGGTAGATGAGCGAATCCACACCCAAAGAAGAGAAATACTCCTTGTGCTTGGGGAGCAGATACTCATAGTTGTCTATTCGCGCAATGGTCTTTGCTGCACCAAGGTAATGAGCAAGTATGCAGGCCGTTATGTTGCGACTCTCGTCAGGGGTTACAGCCACGAACAGTTCGGCGTTGCCCACACCGGCATCCTTGAGGGCCGAAATCTTTGTAGGGTCACCTACAATAGTCTGGAGGTCGAACGAGGCCTCCATCTTGCTCAACTTCTCTTCACTCTCGTCGAGCAGAATGACATTCTCATTCTCCACCGAAAGCATCTTTGCAAGGTGTGTACCAACGGCGCCTGCACCGGCAATAACAATTCTCATAAAATAGAATTTTACAAGCAGGCAGAGCCTGCATTATACTCTCTTTTATAATTTTTGGTAACAATATAGATGTTGACCCAAGATTAGTTTTTTTCGAAAAATTGTCATCCTGACGACAAGGACGTATCTGTTTTATGTGATTTTTCAGATGCACTGCCTACGGCGATTTTGCAAACACTCGTTGTAAAAACTCAAGTAAACTTGGTTTTAACTCGTTTAGTTGCAAAATTCGACTTCGCTCAGCATGACATTTGGACGTTGGGTCAACTGCTATATTATTGCCTTATTTTTTTGAATTCAAGAATGGCGCTGAGCACGCTGTCGGCATCCATTCCGCAAATCTTATACAGCTGTTCAGGTGTTCCGTGCTCCACAAAGGAGTCGGGGATACCCAAGACCTTAATACGTGGTGTATAGCCGTTCTGCGCCATATATTCAGCAACGGCACTGCCCAGACCTCCCTTGACGGTACCATCCTCAAGCGTAACTATATATTTGAACTTCTCGCCCACCTCGCGCAGTATCTCCGTGTCAATGGGTTTCAGGAAGCGCATATCATAATGGGCTACACCAACACCATTTTCGGCAGCGGCTTTCACCACCTGTTCCATCTGCTTGCCAATGGGGCCTATTGTCAGGAATGCCACATCACTGCCGTCAGCAAGCTTGCGGCCTGTGCCCACCTTCACTGTCTCCAACGGGCATCGCCAGTCGACAAGACTACCCTTGCCGCGCGGATAGCGGATGACAAAAGTTCCCATATCGGGCTGTACGGCTGTGAACATAAGGCGGCGCAGCTCGCACTCGTCATATGGCGAAGAGATTGTAATATTAGGCACCGGACGCAGATAGGCAAGGTCGAACGCACCGTGATGTGTGGGTCCATCCTCGCCCACAATGCCTGCCCTGTCGAGGCAGAACACCATGTTCAGGCGCTGCAACGCTGCGTCGTGTATGAGGTTGTCATATCCTCGTTGCATGAATGACGAGTATATGTTGCAGAAGGGCATAAGGCCACCCTTTGCAAGACCGGCCGAGAAAGTAACGGCATGTCCCTCGGCAATGCCAACGTCAAAGAAACGGTCGGGAAACTGCTCCATCAGTCTGTTCATCGAGCAGCCTGTAGGCATGGCAGGCGTGATACCCACGATTTTCTCATTCTCCTTGGCAAGCTCCACAAGTGTCTCGCCAAAGACATCCTGGAAACGTGGCGAGCCACCCTCGCTCACAATGCGCTCACCTGTCTCAATGTCAAAAACACCGGGCTGATGCCACACTGTGGCATTCTTCTCGGCAGGTTCCCATCCCTTGCCCTTGGTGGTATGTATGTGCAGCATCTTGGGACCTTTCATATCCTTTATGCTCCTTAGCATGCGCACAAGTTCAAGGACATTGTGTCCGTTGACGGGGCCGAAGTAACGGGCGCTCATTCCCTCGAAGAAGTTGTTCTGCTTGAACAGCATAGCCTTGAGGCCGTTGTTGAAACGGATGAGAGCATTGGCGCGTTGCTCGTTCAATATCCCCACTTTCCTCAATGCCTTGGCAATGCCGTAGCGTATCTTGTTGTACGCCTTTGACGAGTGCATGGAGATGAGCACCTGGCTCATTCCGCCCACGCTCTTGTCAATGGACATGTTGTTGTCATTGAGAATTATCAACAGGTTGCTCTTGGTGCTTGCAAGGTTGTTCAGTCCCTCATAGGCCAGGCCACCGCTCATTGAGCCGTCGCCGATTATTGCCACCACCTGCTCATTGCTTCCCCTCATTGAAGCCGACACGGCAAGGCCAAGCGCTGCCGATATCGAGTTTGAAGCATGCCCGGCCACAAAAGCGTCATATTCGCTCTCCTCGGGCGAGGGGAAAGGCTTTATGCCGTTAAGCTTGCGGTTGGTATGAAAGCGGTCGCGGCGACCGGTAAGTATCTTGTGTCCGTAGGCCTGATGACCGACATCCCACACCAGTTTGTCGTCGGGGGTAGAGAAGACATAGTGCAATGCCACTGTCAGCTCAACCGAACCGAGACTCGAAGCAAAGTGTCCCGGATTGTTCGCCAGCGAATCGATGATAAAGCGTCTCAATTCGCTGCATACCTGTTCCAGTTGATCCTCGGGCAGCTTGCGCAAATCGGCCGGGCTGTCAATCGTCTCAAGCAACGGATATTTAGTCTCTTTTTCCATTTATATCTTCAAAAATAGTGTTCAGGCCGCACAGGCAGCCTTTATTCACGGTTATCGCAAATATAATAGTAAAAAACAAATTTGTTGCAAAGATACTATAAATCTTGTTGAATTGATTATTTTTGCATACAAATTACCCATTACAATGATTTTCACCACTCCCGTCGAGTTGCCTTGCGGCACATTGGACATATCGCACAAAAGCAGGCTGATGCTCATAGGCTCCTGCTTTGCGGGCAATATTGGCACAGCACTTCTCGACAAGAAGTTCAATGCCGATGTTAACCCTTTCGGTGTGCAGTACAACCCGTTGTCGATAGCAACGGTGCTCTCAAGGATTGTTGACGGCACACCGTTCGACGGGAACTCACCCGAGCTGTTCGAGCATAACGGCAAGTGGCACAGCATACTGCACCACAGCGACTTTTCGCGCGACAGCAAGGAGGCGCTCATCGGATGCATCAACGAAAGGCTTATGATAGCCCACAAGGCCATTGCCGGGTGCGATGTGATAATCATCACGTTGGGTACGGCCTATGCATATACCCGCAACAGCGACAACTCCGTTGTCGGAAACTGCCACAAACTGCCCGCCGGCTACTTCACGCGTTCACTGCTTGGCATTGAGGCGATTTGCGAGAGGCTGCAGGGTGTGATGCAGCGTATCATGGCACTGAACCCGGAAGTGAAGTTCCTTTTCACTGTAAGCCCAATACGCCATTTGCGCGACGGAGCACACGATAACCAGAAGAGCAAGGCTACACTGCTGCTTGCCATCGACAGGATTGCAGAGGCATTGCCGCAGAACACAGCCTATTTTCCATCGTATGAGATAATGATGGACGAACTGCGCGACTACCGCTTTTACGCCGACGACATGCTGCACCCCTCGGCAAAGGCCGTTGAATACATCTGGGAGTGCTTTGGCAAGTGCTACTTCAACGATGCCACAAGGGCGCTCAATGTAAGAACCGGCGAAATTGCACGCGGATTGGCACACCGTCCCTTTGACCCGCAATCGCAGGGCTACATAAGGTTCATGGAGCAGTTGCTGCAGAAGATTGAGGCCATTGAGAAAGAGCACCCATATATTGATTTTGAAAACGAGAAGAGACAATGCAATATACTGTTGAACAGATAAAGGAGATACTGAAAGCCGACGGAAGAGTTGCAATGCCGGAGAGCAGAGTGACACGCCTGCTCACCGACAGCCGTTCACTCACATTCCCCGAGGAGACACTGTTCTTTGCCATCAGGACAAAGCACGGCGACGGGCATGGCTACATACGCGCACTCTACAACAAGGGAGTGAGGAACTTTGTAGTGAACGACATTGCCGCATTCGCCGACATTGCCGATGCCAACTTCATCCTCACGGGCGACAGCCTTGCTGCACTGCAGACAATAGCCCGACACCACCGTTCACAGTTCGACATTCCCATTGTGGGCATAACAGGCAGCGACGGCAAGACCATTGTAAAGGAGTGGCTCTACCAGCTCACGGCCGGCAGCTACAATGTCACCCGCTCACCGCGCAGCTACAACTCGCAGATAGGTGTCCCCCTCTCGGTGTGGATGCTTGGCGAGGATAGCACTTTAGGAATATTTGAGGCGGGCATATCGCAACGTGGCGAAATGGGCCGCCTGCAGCAGATAATAAAACCCACAATAGGCATAATCACCAACATAAGCGGTGCCCACCAGGAGAACTTCGCCACCCTGCAGCAGAAGTGTGCCGAGAAGTTGCTCCTGTTGAAGGAGTGCGACATAATAATATACAATGCCGACAACCGTGAGCTTGCCGACTGCATTGAACACTCGGCATCACCATCGCGCGAGATTGCATGGTCAAGGATTGATGCCGAACGCCCTCTCTATATTGAATCGGTAATAACCGAAGAAAACGGCACAACTGTCAAATACCGCTACCTTACAATGGAGGGCAGCTACCGCATACCGTTTGTCGACAATGCATCAATTGAGGACTCTATCAACTGTCTTGCGGCAGCCCTGTACCTTATGGTTCCGCCCGAAACAATTGCGGAGCGTATGGCACAGCTTGAACCGATAGCCATGCGTCTTGAGGTAAAAGAGGGCAAGCGTGGCTGCATGATAATAAACGACAGCTATAATGCCGACACTGCATCGCTCGACATTGCGCTCGACTTCATGGAGCGCCGTTGCAGAACCATGCAGGAGCTTGGGCGCACGCTGATATTGGCCGACATAAAGCAGACCGGGGAGAAGGCCTCATCGCTCTACCGCAATGTCATAAACTGCATAAAGGAGCACAAGATAGACAAGTTCATTGGAGTGGGCAGCGACATATCATCGCAGGCGAAGAGCTTTTGCGAAACAGGAATGGAGTGCCACTTCTTTGCCGACACCACGGAACTGCTTGCGTCACCAATAATCAGGAAACTGCTGAACGAGTGCATACTGGTGAAGGGCTCGCGCTCGTTCCATTTCGAGGACGTGACCGAAGTGCTCGAAAAGAAGGTTCACCAGACCATTCTGGAGGTAAACCTCAGTGCCCTGCGCGACAACCTCAACTACTACCGCAACAGCCTCGCAACCGGGACAAAGACCGTGTGCATGGTAAAGGCAAGCGCCTATGGCGCGGGAGCACTGGAGGTTGGGCGCACCCTGCAGGAGTGCAACGTGGACTACCTTGCCGTTGCTGTTGCCGACGAGGGAGCCGAGCTGCGCAAGGAGGGCATCACGACAGGAATAATCGTGATGAACCCCGAGCCAAGCTCATTCGGCACGCTGTTCGACAACAAGCTCGAGCCCGAAGTATACGGTTTTGGTATGCTTCGTGCACTCATTGAGGCCGCGCGTCACGAGGGGATAACCGATTACCCCGTGCACATAAAGGTAGACACGGGAATGCACCGCCTTGGGTTCCTGCCCAATGAAATTCCCGCACTTGTAGAATTGCTCAAACAGCAGGACGCTTTGACCCCGCGCTCAATATTCTCGCACTTTGCAGGCAGTGACAGCCCGCTGTTCGACGATTTCTCGAAACAGCAGCATGCTCTTTTCAACACAGCTGCCGATACATTGCAGCAGGCTTTCGGCCATAAGATTCTGCGCCACATATGCAACAGCGCCGGGACTGAACGCTTCACCGGTGCAAGGGAGGACATGGTGCGCCTGGGAATAGGGCTCTATGGTATTTCGCCCATAGAGGAGAACCCCAACCTGCGACCTATCTCTACACTGAAGACAATCATATTGCAGATGCGCGACGTGCCGGCCGACGAAACAGTGGGCTACAGCCGCAAGGGCACATTGAAACGCGACTCGCGCATAGCCGCACTGCCCATCGGATATGCCGACGGACTTAACCGCCGTCTTGGCAACGGCAAGGGCTACTGTATTGTAAACGGCAAACGTGCGCCCTACATCGGTAATATATGCATGGACGTGTGCATGATTGACGTTACGGACATCGACTGCAAGGAGGGCGACACGGTTGAAATATTCGGTCCACAGCTGCCGGTGACCACCGTTGCCGACTGGCTTGAGACAATACCATATGAGGTACTCACATCGGTATCGGAAAGAATAAAGAGAGTATATTACAGCGACTGATAACTAAGGCGACATTGTCATTTCGAACGCACGTGAGAAATCTATATTCATTTATAAGATTCCTCGTCGCTTCGCTCTGTCGGAATGACAAAACTAAGTTTTGTTATCGGCGAGTTCATTAGCAATGAACGAGCCAATGACATTGGTTATCGGCGAGTTCATTAGCGGTTGGTCGCACGAAGCATGGATGAAAATCATGCCGTGCGGGTCGCTAAGAAATGAACGAGCCAATGACATTGCAAATATAGAAGACAATTTCGCGCGCTTGTCATTCTGAGCATAGCGAAGAATCTATTGATTTACAAACAAGATACTTCACTGCACTACGTTCCGTTCAGTATGACAACTGTGCGCGCTACAGCTCTCCCACTTTGATGCAACAAAGGGGGAGTGGCTGCAAAGCCGAGGGGGAATTAAACTCGTTTTATCGACAGAGGTTATATTGAACTCACATTAATTACAGGAAATTCTTTATAAATATATAGAATATCAGCAACGGTGTTATAAAGCGCAGCATGAACAGCAAAACACCCACTACTCTGTTATTGCACTTTCCGTTATTGGTAATCTCCTCGCGCATGAAGCCCTTCTTCATGAACCACATTACAAATATACAGGTGAACATTGCGCCAAGCGGCATGAGCATGTTGGCCGTGACATTATCGAACAGCGTAAAGAAGTCGACACCAAAGAGACCGAAGAATGTGACAGCACTGAGCACTATTGAAATGCCTGTTGTCACAAGTGCACCACCCTTGCGCGAGAGCTTGAACTCCTCGGCAGTGTAGGCGGTGAGCACCTCGTGGAACGATATCGTAGAGGTGAGTGACGCAAGGATTACAAGCAGGAAGAAGATTGCCGACCACAGCGAAGGCAATGGCATCCCCTTGAAAATCTCGGGCAGAGTGACAAAGACAAGCGAAGGACCTTCTGTTGGTTCAAGACCCGCACTGAACACAGCGGGGAATATTACAAGACCCGCAAGCACCGACACAGCAAGAGTGAGCAGCGACACGTTCAACGAAGTAGACACCATGTTGTTGTCCTTCTTGAAATACGATGCGTATGTCACCATACATCCCATTCCCACCGAGAGCGAGAAGAATGCCTGACCTATGGCCATCATAATGGTCTCGGCCTTGAATACCTCGGCAAAGTCGCACGAGAAGAAGAACCTGTACCCCTCGGCCGCACCGGGCATAAAGGCCACGCGCACTGCCATTACAATGAGTATGACAAAGAGCGCCGGCATCATAATCTTTGAGGCCTTTTCAATACCCTTTTCCACACCCCTTGAGACAATGAAGTGGGTCATGAGGATGAAGAGCACGCCATAAACAAGCGGTCTCCATGAACCCTGGAACGAGGCAAACTGCTCCTTGAACGTGAGGTCCGAACTGAACATTCCGCCCGTTATGGAGTTTACAAAATACTCAAGCGACCAACCGGCAATCAGGTAGTAGTAGCCCGAGATGAGCAGTGCGCCCAGCACACCGCTATAACCCAACCAGCTCCAGCGCTTGGAGAGGGAACGGAAAGCACCCACTGCGTTCTTGTTTGTTCTGCGCCCAACGGCAAACTCGGCAAGCATTGCGGGAATACCCACAACAAGCACACTCAGCAGAAAGACAAGTAGAAAGGCTGCACCGCCATGCTTGCCTGCAATATATGGGAAACGCCACAAGGCACCCAGGCCGATGGCGCTGCCTGCAGCCACCAGTATGACACTCAATTTGCCCCCGAAGGAGGCTCTTTTCTCTTCACTCATAGTAATAACCTTTTCAAGATAGACCGCGAAAATAATAAAAAAGCGCGAAAAGCTCATACACGCAACAACGAATTATATTTTATTGATATTTGGCAAATAACATACAGTTTGAATTTTTAAAGTATATTTGAGGTAAACCTCGAATATAAATTCCACTCGCTGTAATAAATATGGTAATGATATAGATGTTGACCCGGCGATGTCATCCCGACAGAGCGTAGCGACGAGGGATCTCTAAAAATGATATACGAGATATCTCACATATGTTCGATATGACACCTACGCGGTGTTTTCTAAAAATGGGGCAACTGCTATATTGTTACTATAAATATTCAAGCAAGCTTGATATTTCTCGCTCGTTTGTACGTATTTTTGTAACAAATATTGAACTTTCTCGTCTATGTTAGTGAAAGCGCTTTGAGAAAGTAATGAAGGAATAGAGAGTGATGGATGCCAATGAATTTAAACGCAGGTTTCTTCCCTGTCACCAAAAATTGTATCGGGTGGCGTTCCGCCTCATGGGGAATGTTCAAGATGCTGAGGATATGGTGCAGGAGACCTATCTGAAGCTGTGGAAGAAACGCGAAGAACTGCCACCTGACATCGGGAGCATGGAGGCATACAGCATTGCCATCATCCGAAACCTCTGCCTCGATGCGCTGAAAGCACCGCAGATGGAGGAGGAACATCACCCGATAGAGGAACTGAACATGCCACAGACGGGTAGCCTCATACACGAAGTGGAGATAAGAGACGGGGTAAATATCGTGCAACGTATAATAGGAACTCTCCCCGATGAACAGCAACAGATAGTCAAGATGCGCGATGTGGATGACTGCTCCTACGAGGAGATAGTGCAAGCAACAGGACTATCGGCAGTGAACGTCAGGGTACTGCTGAGCCGGGCGAGAAAAAAGATACGAGAACAATTCAATGCAATCAACAGCTATGAATACGGAAAGAATCAATGAACTGCTGGAGCGCTACTACGAAGCGCTGACCACTGAAGCCGAGGAGGAGGAACTGAGGAGGTTCTTCACCGAAGGTGAAGTGCCTGCTCGCCTGATGGGCGAGAAGGAGCTGTTCCTGCAGCTGCAGGAGGTGAGTGCTGAGGTGTCGGCTCCCGAAGGGCTTGAAGAACGATTGACAACGGCGATTGATAGTTGGGCTGCTCAAGAAGAGACCGAGAGGAAGCGGCGCAGCCGCATTTACCGACTACGCTGGATGGGTGGCATCGCAGCCAGCATAGTGGTGCTGCTAGCGTTTGGATGGAACCTGTACGAACCCGAGAGAAGAGACACCTGCGCTACACCCGAGGAGGCCTATGCCGAGGCACACGAGGCGCTGATGCAGTTTGCCTGGGCTTTAGACAAGGGTACACAGCAGATAGCCATGGTACAAAGCACCACCGAAAAGATTGAAGAGAGCATTAGCGAGTATTTAACATTAACAATCAACTGATATGAAAAGACGTGTATATATCATCACATTGATGCTGGTCTTCGGAACCCTGTTCTGCAATGCCCAGCAGTCTTTCTTTGACAGATATGCCGAATGGAGAGATATAAAGACGGTATACATCTCAAAGCGTATGCTGAAGATGGTGAAGAGCTACGATGGTGAGGTGAAGGTAAATGGTATGCGCTTGGGCATTATGAATGAGGGATTGGAGAATATCCAAATCTTCAATTGCGAAGTGAAACCTGCTATAGAGAAACTGCGCGAAGAGACCCGAGAACTCGTGCCTGCCAATGGTTACGAGGAGGTTATCTCCATCCGCGATGAGGGCGAAAAGGTATCCATTCTCTTTAAGGAACTGAAGGAGAACCTCAGCGAGTTTGTCTTGATCACCGACAGGCCGAATGAGTTTAACATCATTTCCATCGTGGGTAAGATAACGCTACAAGACATTCAGAACATGGTGAATGATGACAAGGAAGAATAAAAGTAAGTAACACGTAAAATAAGACACAACACTATGAAAGGAATAAAAGCTGCACTCTGTGCACTCGCTCTTTTTGCCGGCTTCAATGCCATGGCACAAAATGAAATAAGATTCGGAGACATTCTTGTCATCAGAGATCATGAAGAGGTGGATGAAGATGGCAAGGTAGAATACACTACAAATATCAAGGCGGGACAAAAGGACTACACCATCCGCCGCCGCATGAGAACACACTACCCCGGGTTCTACATGGGATACAGCCGCTTAACGGGAAGCTCTTTCTCGACCGATTTCGCCACAGGTATCGGTCAAAAGCAAAGCCGAAGTTGGGACTGGGGAATATACTTGGCCGACAAGGGCATACCATTTAACAAAAGAGGAACGATAGGCATCAGCTACGCTCTCGGTATAGGCCGTAGCAGCTACAAACTCACTGGCGGGGACTATTTCTACAATGACAATGGCATTACTCGATTCGGGAACAAACCTGGTAACGAGAATAGATACGACGAAACATGGTTCCGCTACTGGGGATTACGCTTACCCATAAATCTGGAGTTCCAACAGTATATCAGCAAGAAGCCTCTGTTCTTTACTTTTGGTCCCGAGTTAGAGCTTCGTTTCTCACCCAAGGCGTTAGGTCGTGTCGATGGGAAAAACAAGAAGCAGAAAATCACACAAGACTTTGACCTCAATCCATTGAATGTTAACCTAATAGCACAGATAGGATATGACGATATAGGTTTCATTGCCAAGCTGTCGCTTATCGACCTTTTCCAGAATCCAATGCGCTCCGAACCGCTGATTGGTGGCTCAGGAATGCATCCCCTCAACTGCGAAGTGTATCCGCTGACTATAGGGTTCTCGATATTCTATTAAGCCTATACGAGTCACTTTAAAACACATAGCCAGACCACCCAAAAGGGAGTCTGGCTATATTGTTACTGTAGTGGTGGTGGACTGTCTGAACACTCACGCTACGAGGCGGGTAATCCATATCCACAGAGGAGCGGCGAGCACGAACATGAAGATGCTGAAGGCCAGTGTGGAGGTGCCTGTGCGCACATACTGTTGGTAGCGACTACCGATGATGATACCCGAGAAGGCGGGAGGCAGGGCACCGGCAAGCACCATCATCTGCAACTTCGTGGGGTCCATCTTGAAGATGAGGCCCACGATGAGCAGCACGGCAGGCATCAGGAGGAGCTTGAAGCAGGTGTTGTAGATGACCTCCTTGTCGAGTTGGAACTTCATTCCCGAGAGGGTGAGGCCTGCGGCAAACACGGCAACGCCGGAGTTGGCCTTGGCGATGAGTTCAAAGTTGGGGTCGAGGATCGTGGGGAACTTAATGCCACACAGTACCATTATCACGGCCAGGATGGGAGCCCAGCAGACGGGAGCTTTCAAGGCTTCGAGCACAGGGTTGCCCTTCTTGGCACCATCCTGCGCCTTGCCCACTCCACTGGAGCCCGCATTAAGCAGGGCCATACCGATAGGGATACTGATGGCATTGACCACGATGGAGACGATGGCCACGACGAGACCCGTGGCGGCGGTGCTGCCATAGATGGGCTCGAGCACGGCAAAGCCGAGGAAGCCGATGGTGGGCGAACCGGTGATGAGGGCGCTCACGGCAGCCTCGCTCTTGGTGTGCTTGAAAATCTTGTACGTAGAGAGGTACGACAAGAGGAACAGGCCAACGAGCACGACAAGGCTGATGATGAGCAACTTACCGTCGTCGAACAGCATCGTACGATCGGCCTTGACGATGGAGACGAACAATGCCGCCGGCAAGGCATAGGTGAGCACCAGTTTATTGAAGATCTGTGCATTGGCAGCAGTAAACACACCACGCTTACCCGCTGCATATCCCAACGCCATGATGACGAAGATGGGAAGGATGTCTTTAATGAGGATATCGAACATAAACTTTCCTATTTTCTTGGTTAATCGGAGAACTCCGAGGACTCAGAGTGCTCAGAGAACTCCGACTAATGGGGTTTAACAATCACTTCTGTGAGGCCCCCACCACACTTTTCGGATTCAGGTTCCCGATGTGTCCGCTCTCGGTGCCCACGGCGGGGTCAATGACGCAGTTGATGAGCGAGGGTTTCTTCGAGGCAAGGGCCGTGGTGAGGGCATTGCGCTGTTCGCCAGGCGTGGTGGCATGGTAGGCCACACCGCCGAAGGCCTCTATCATCTTGTCGTAGCGTGCATCGGGGGTGAGCGATGTGGGCGACGGGTCGGGGCCACCACCGAGGTTGGGGTCGTTGCCACGATAGATGCCGCCATTGTTGAACACCACGATGGTGACGGGCAGTTGGTAGCGGCAGATGGTCTCAATCTCCATGCCGCTGAAGCCAAAGGCGCTGTCGCCCTCGATGGCGAGCACCTGCTTGCCACCCGTGACGGCCGCTCCGATGGCATAGCCCATGCCGACACCCATGACACCCCACGTGCCCGTGTCGAGGCGCAGGCGGGGATGGTACATGTTGATGACATTG
>JAZRRI010000055.1:0-4157 GCA_045650605.1 Bacteroidaceae bacterium
TAAAATTTAGCGTATTTTGTCATCTCGAACGTATGTGAGAGATCTCTTATTTTACGATATTTTTGAGATCCCTCGTCGCTATGCTCTGTCGGGATGACAGGTTCGCGATTTGATTTAGCTTATATCGAACTCACGTTAATAATAAAGTTGATAAAGCACACTTTTCGCAACCCAAGCGGCGCGAACTATGCCCGCGCTACGCTTGACCTTTTGCAGTGTGCTTTATCGATTAAAAAACTTGAGGAGCGTTGCCGCTCCTCAAGTTTTTTAATTCCAAAGGTTACCCCATTGACTCGTTTTGCTTTATCGCAACCCGCGGGGCGCAAAACTCTCCCGCTTTTTAAAGAGGGAGTACCCGTAGGGGGAGGGAGTTCCTGCGCTGCCCGCGACCTATTGCTGCAAAACTCGCGATAGGTCAATTTGTGGATTAGTTCCACAAATTGCCCCATTTTTGATGCGTGGCTTAACGAGACCCGCACGGCGTGACCGATGTCCACGCTACGTGCGACCAACCTCTGCACGCATCAAAGGAGCCACTCCGTGTCTCCACTTCGTTCGTGGGACCTCTGGAACTAAACAATCAGGAGCGCCTCATAGCGCTCCTGATTGTTTAGTTCCAGAGGTTGCCCCATTCACCGCGGCGGCCGCCTGAGAGCTGACCGCCCGCTGAGGTATCCACTGTTTTATCATTGTCCAATTTCAATGATGTTGCAAGCATTGACTCTGTTGCAACGTTTACCTCTGCAACGAGAGGTGATGTATAATTCTTTTTCATATATCCTGTTATTCTTTTATTCGTTTTTTAGTTTTAGACAGACTTAAAACTCCCACTCTTTTTAAAGAGGGGGTATCACGAAGTGACGGGGGAGTTCTGTTATATGTCTAAATTTTATTTCGCAGGGGCAGGCAAACCCTGCCCCTACATTTTTGCGCACATTTACTTCACCAGCACTTTTTTGCCGTTAACAATGTAGATACCCGGTGCTGTGATAGCCTCTACACGGCGGCCGGTGAGGTCGTAGATAGCTTTCACCTCGTTCTCAACCTCTACATTCTCAATTGCGGTAGTACCATCCTCAAAACGGAGGCTGTATGACTTAATGCCTTCTGCATTTGCAGGAGCAGGCAAGTATGCCTTGTTTGCGTTGTTCAACCACTTACCGTCAGTCAATTTTGCCGGAGCAAAAACAACATTCTCCTTTTCTGTATCATTTACATCATAACCAAGGACATATGCCGCTCCGTCAATGTATGTGTCAACTGTTGAACCCTGAAGCATATTTTCAACCTCATTTGCACTTGCAACGTAATTGAATTGGTATATTTTAGCCTCTGCTCCCTCTGCCAATTTAAGTATTACAGCTTCGTTAGCTGGAATAACATCAGTAATCTGTGTCATTATAGCGTGTGTACTATTTGTAGAAGAAACTGCGTACGCCTCAACACCAGTAGGTATTGCTGCATTATAACCAAGGCAGAGTGTTGCATAACCGGCATCGCCAATAGCAACTTCCTGTGACAACGCTGTAATATCTTCAACTTCTGTGATTATCCAAGCTGAACCATCTGTTACGTTTGTTTCGTCCCAACCTACAATCTTAGATTGTGCATCCTGCGCGTGCATCATTTCCTGACCATCAGGATAGATACCGATTATATTATCGACACCAAGACGTTTGATAGCCACAGGTTTTGCGCTGTTCTTATCTGTAGTTACCTTAGCAGGAGTACCCTGACCACCCACTTTCTGCATATACACACCACGCTGTACATTGTAGATATAGAATTTGCCATTCTCTGCAGGAACAAACTGGAAAATGTGACCAATTGTGCCGGCAGCCATATTGTCAGCAATTTTGCCAAAATGCATATCACCATCCTTGCTTACATAAACCTCCTGATTTGCACGATGGTCCTTTGTACAATGACTTATAATTCTATAGAACATACCATCCACCGGAAGATTTACCGCAGGCGCTGTGAGTGCATTAAGTGCTTCAAAAGATGCTACATAGTCATTTTTTCCACTCGCTACATTCTCATGCACAGCAACAGCATTGTTGAATGTAGTTACAAAATCATCGCTTGTATTGAAATAACCTACAGCACTGCCTTTGTCATCTACAAACACTCTCAATTCCTCAATCTTATCGCCAAGAGCGTAGTATTCTTTATTAAGAACTCTCTCAACAGCCTCATATGCATACTTCACATTATTAAAAGCCAACGTTCTGTTTTGAATATTTTCAGCATTCTTAGCTTCGCTTATTACACCGTAAAGGGCTGTCAACTCATCCTTATATTCTTCATATTCACTACCCACACTTACATTAGGAACAGTTGTCATTCCAAATTCCGAAAGATAGAAGTATGCTTTGTTACCATTATCTTTTTTATTCAAGTATGTTGAAACGACTCTAAAACGTATATAACGGTAAGGAGTTTCCCAATTCAAAGGTTCCGAAGTGAATTTCAGTGCTGCATAGTTAGGCAATTCATCCGACTTATACTCCTTAATCATTGTGTAATCACCATCCGCAGAGTTGCTACCTTCAATAACTACGTGACTTGGGTGACACTCACCACTTCCAACATTACGTGTAGTATATGTGAATATTATACTATTTGTACCCTGTTCACCGGCATCTACGCGTAAGTAATGGTCAAGCTTGTCAATAGATGTCTTGCCTGCTGCATACTCCGAGTGGAAGAATGAACTGGTATTACCATCGAAAAGGACTTTCCAGCTTGTGAATTGATCTCCATATCTTGTATCAGTACACGGAGCATTTGAATAGAGTGTTTCTTCTGTTGCCAAATTTCTAGCTGAGTACTCCACACCTGCGTCCTTAAGCATATTGTCGATTTTATCAACAGTTGTGTTAAAGCCCTCTACATCCAAGAATGCGAATGAAGAACCGTCGTCGTCTGTTGCACCGGTGCTGTTCCAATAAGCAAGGTTCTTATCACGGTCATTCCAGTAGTTGTTTTGGTTATCGTGGTCTTTAACAACCAGGTAACCGTTCTTCTGTGATTTTGCAATGTCAAAGAATTCGTTTACAACACCGGTTTTATCGGCCATATTGAAAGACGCAGCACCGGCATTTAAGGCACGACTTGCGTAAAGGACCTTGCCTGTACCGCTTGCCTTGTTATAGAACTGATAACCTGTTTTTTCGTTACCTACAATACACCATAGTGCATTAGCGTCGTCATCCGCCGGTGTTGTAGAATTGGCAAGAGACAATTTGCCATCGGTTGTGGTGTTTAAAATAGAGACAACACCACCTTTCATGTTCTGGATAAGATACCAAGTGGTATTCTCACTCCATTCACCGTTTACAGGAGCATCGGAAACCTTAAGCACCTGAGCATTCACGCCAAAGCACACAAAGCAAAGGAGTGAAAGAATTAAAGTAAATCTTTTCATTTTTTGTTAATTAAAAGTTAGTATTTTGTTATGTTATTTTCAAACATCAAAGGACTTGCATTAATGGGTTTTAACGCACAATGCATAAACCTCGCAAAATTAATAAAAAAAACGCACAAACAGATTCAAGATTATGTTAATATTCAACTACTATAGTATTTTTTATTCGGGCAAAGATTCTGTAAGCGCAAAAAACAATACCAACTGGCACTCAAGCGCAACGGTATTATACAAAGTATGTCACGAAAGGGCAACTGTCTTGACAATGCAATGATGGAGAACTTCTTTGGTATTATGAAATCTGAATTGCTATATTTGCAGGAGTTCAAGGATATGGATCACTTCAAACAGGAACTAAAGAAGTATATCCACTACTACAACAATGACAGAATAAAACTGAGATTAAAAGGAAAGAGTCCGGTGCAATACCGAACTCTTTACCAATAAATTTATCTATTAATCCGTCCAACTTTTTGGGGTCAGATCAGTTGCTCCTCAAGTTTTTTAATCGATAAAGCCGCCAGCAATTAGGTCACGGGCAGCGCTCCCTCTCCTCAGTCACTACGTGATAAAACCTATCGGTACTCCTTCTATATAACAAAATCCTAAACCGCTGTGCCATAAAGTTTTTCATTTAGGATATTCAAAGTTCTTTGCGCTCGTTCTATCTTTCTTCTGAGTAGTTCCTCTTCATTTAATCCGACTTTGTTTTCATTGTATTCTATCT
>JAZRRI010000056.1:0-9890 GCA_045650605.1 Bacteroidaceae bacterium
GTTCGACAATGCTTGCAGCAGTTGGTTACACGTAGCGCAGGCGAAGTTTGCGCCGTGTAGGTTGCGATAAGCAAGGATTGTCAAAGGATCTCTGAATCCGCGTATAATGAGATTCCTCACACAAGGTTCGGAATGACAAAATACGCTAAATTTTAGTATAAATTCTTATATCGAACTCACGTTAACATAGAAACTTATTACAGAGATTTATGGAAGAGAGAATAGAAAAAGCGGTAGCCCTGTTCAAGGAGGGCTACAACTGCAGCCAGTCGGTTGTTGCGGCGTTTGCCGATATGTACGGCTTCACACAGGAGCAGGCGCTAAGGATGGCAGCTTCGTTCGGCGGCGGCATAGGCCGCATGCGCCAGACATGTGGCGCAGCATGTGGTCTGTTCCTTGTTGCAGGCCTTGAGACAGGCTGCACCGAGGGACGCAATGCCGCGGGCAAGGAGGCTAACTACAAGGTGGTGCAGGAACTGGCCGAGGAGTTCCGCAAACGCAACGGCTCGCTCATCTGCGCCGAACTTTTAGGATTGGCAAAGAATGCCCCGACACCAACCACACCCGATGCACGCAACGTCGAGTATTACAAGAAACGCCCATGTGTGAAAATGGTTGAGGAGGCAGCACGTATTTGGTGCGAATACTTGGAGAACAACAAAAAAGAGCAATAAATGGTGGTAAGAATGACAAATGTCATTGAAAATCACATACTTTTTATTGGTCATATCAAAAAAAAGCAGTACCTTTGCACCCGAAATTAAAAAACAGACTCTTTTTACTCTTAATGAGCTAAAACAAAAGCTGTTACAATTTCAATCGAAACTTAATATTAATTTAAATACTAAAGAACTATGATTGAGAATGCTGGTGCATTTGCAGGCCGCATCTGGACTGCTTTGAACGAGACAGAGGGTCTTACACTTAAGGCGATTAAGACTAAGACTAAGTTGAAAGAGAAGGAACTGTACCTTGGTTTGGGTTGGTTGCTCCGTGAGGACAAAATCTTCATTAACGCTGCAGGCGAAGAGGAGATTCTCATTCTCAAGTAATTGAAAACACTATTCAATTAAAATAAATGACGCTTGGCATAGCCAAGCGTCATTTATTTATGCAATAATATAGATGCTGACCCAAAATGTTATGGTTCACCTGCCAAAGTACCGGTGAGTCCGGAATGTTATTTTTCGAGCAAACTCTCAACAGCACGTCCGGGCGCAATCAAAGAATATATACTGCAGCAAACGAGATGTCTCCACTACGGTCGACATGACATCCTCACGTTTTTTCGGAATATGGGGTAATGCTATATTATTACCTTTATTTTTACAAAAATAGGATGTTTTGCCAATGCACATTGTCATTTTTCGGGCAAGCCCTCAACAACACGTCTGAACGTAGTGAAGTATCTTTTTTTGAGGGTGAGGGAGGCTGAGCAACAACTCCTCTATAGCGGCATTGCTGCTTGTCATTTTATCCAATCTCCACCTCCAGGCCATCATACGCAAAATACACTCCTTGCGGCAGGCACTTCTCTATCTTTGCGTGCAAGCCTATGTGGTGCATCATATGCGTGAAATAAGTTTCGCGTGGCGAGAGATAATCTACAACGTGCAGGGCGTCGAGCACTGTGTTGTGAGTGGGATGCGGCTTTGCAAAGCGCAAGGCATTGACAACAAGCACCTCTACTCCTTTGAGTTTTTCAAGTTCTGCAGGCTCAATACGGCTCATGTCGGTAATATAAGCCAACTTGCCAAAACGATAGCCCACAATGGGCAACTTGCCATGGAACACACGTATTGGAACTACCTCAATTCCACCAATGCCGAAGGGGGTCATCGCCTCGATGGAGCGCAGTTCAATATTGGGAACGCCGGGATATTTCACCTCGCTGAAACAGTACGGGAACATTGAGCGCACCTGTTGTGCCGTGTCATCATCGGCATATATGGGAAAAGTCTTGAACGAGGTATAAGGGCGCAAATCATCAATGCCTGCCGTGTGGTCATAGTGCTTGTGGGTGAGTACCAGCGCATCAAGGCGCGCAACACCGGCACGCAGCATCTGCGCACGGAAATCGGGGCCACAGTCAATGAGAATGTTTGTATCGTCAACCGACAGCAATGCCGAACAGCGCAAGCGCGCATCGCGCGGGTCGGCCGAGGTACACACCTCGCACTTGCACCCCAGTTCGGGCACACCGGTAGATGTTCCAGTTCCTAAGAATGTGAGCTTCATCATACAAAAAAAGAGTTGTTTTTACCCTTGTGTACTTTGTCATACTGAGCGCAGCGAAGTATCTATGCACTGCATGGTTTCTTGTCGCCGAAATGACAAAACATTATATTACATTAACCTCCATGTTAAGGCATACGCCAAACTTCTCCTTTACCGATGCAACAACAGCCTGTGCAAAGTCGAGCACGTCGCGGCCGGTCGCACCGCCAAGGTTTATCACAACCAGTGCCTGGTGCTTGTAGACACCCACATGCTCATGCGGTGTCTGTTTCCACCCGCACTGCTCAATGAGCCACCCGGCCGAGAGCTTCACGCAGCCATCGGCAAGCGGATACTGCGGCATTGCCGGATAGACCTCTTTCAACGCGGCAGCCTTTGCTGCATCCACAATGGGGTTCATGAAGAAGCTGCCGGCACTGCCAACCTGATTGGGATTGGGCAACTTTGCCTCGCGTATCTCGCACACGGCACGGCGCACATTGGCAAGCGTTGCACCGCCAAGTTCCTCAACTTTATCCTTAAGGTTGCCGTAAGAGAGTTTGAAACAGGCACTTTTTTGCAGCCTGTATGTAACGTATGTAACAATATGCCGGCCTTTTTCGGCTGCCTTGAATATGCTGTGACGGTAGGCAAAGTCACAATCGGCCTTTGTAAACGAGCAAGCCACGGCATCGGCAATACGCACGGTCTCAACCTTTTCAATGAGGTCGCCGGCTTCCACGCCATAGGCACCTACATTCTGCACCGCGCTTGCGCCCACCTCGCCGGGGATGAGCGAGAGGTTCTCCAGTCCGCACCATCCCTTTTCCACTGTGTATGCAACAAGCGCATCCCAGTTGACACCGCTACCTACACGTAGCAACACATCGGTTGCAGTCTCCTCAATGACATCAATATCCATTATCGTCGAATGAAAGAGAGTGCCGTCAAAATCGTCCACGAACAGCAGGTTGCTGCCACCGCCAATGACAAGTGACTTGCCACTGAAGCCACCGGCAAGGAAGTCGACCAGCGCATCCACCGAAGAAAATTCAACAAGACGTGCAGCCTTGGCTTCAATGCCAAAGGTGTTGCGTTTCAAGAGAGAGACATCAGTATATTGTTCTATCATAATATTCACTTTACAAGATACCACACTGCCAACATGTGGCACACGGTGCCAAGCAGAACAAAGAAATGGAACACCGTGTGGATATATTTAACTTTATGCAGACTGTAGAATACCGCACCTGTTATGTAAGCAACGCCCTCGCCCACAACCCACAGAAAAACTGCAAGCGGCACTGCGTTGTAGAACTGCTTCATTGCAACAACTATCGTAAGCCCCATGAGCACATAGCACACCGTCTCCAGAATGCTGTGTTTCTTGAGGCCGTATAGACTAACCGATGTTCCCGCAATGGCACAGAGCCAACAGAAGACAAAGATACCCCAACCCCAGTAACCCACATCGCGCATTGCAATGATTGTTATTGGAGAGTAGCTGCCCGCAATGTACCAATAGATGGCTGCGTGGTCGAGCTTGCGAAGTCTCTTGCGCCACTTGCTTTCGGGCGGGCAAGAGTGATAGAGGGTCGAGAAGGTGTAGGACGAGAGCATACCCAGGATGTAGAGCACCATACTTGCCACCGCCCACGCATCGCCGCCGTTTGCTATAACTTTTGTAAGGAACAGAGCACCTATTGCAACAGCGCCCACAATACCCACGGAGTGCGAGATGGCATTCCACCTCTCCTCTTCCACTGTATATTTCTTTGTTTCGTCACTCATGATGTACAATTTTATAGGGAATAATGTAGACCAAAACAATTATATTCGCAAAGTTATCATTTTTCGGGCAAGCCCTAAACAACACGTCTGAACGTATGTAAAAGTTCATATAAGCGCGCAGTACATAGATACTTCGCTGCGCTCAGCATGACAAAGCAAGCTGCGTCAACTGCTATATTATCTCCATTTTATAACAGGTTGCATGCCTGCTCAATTACTTTGGCAAAAGTAGTAAAAATTTACAAACTTTCAGTTTTAAGTGGGTTTAATAAAACTAAAATAACAGATGGGGAGCTGTCATTTTCGGGCAAAGATTATAAACTTTTTGCATGCGGGCTATTGACAAGGGCTTTTTATTGTTGTATATTTGCGCTCAGAGCGCGAATATAGCCTGCACTCGCTTTGAAATACGTCAAAGTAAACTTTACGTATCTCGCTCGTTTGCTGTTATATTGGTGCTTGACTTGTGGCAGTTGTTGCCGCAGGTTTACATTTTATTTAAGGCGTTTACACGCTTTGTTTTTTTCACAGAAATCTAGCAAGTTTCAACGTAAGTAAAAAACAAAGTAAAGTAGATGCCCTATGATGATATTTGTCATTCCCAAAGGGAACTTTTCCCAAACGGGGATGTTGACAATATCAGCGTGGGGCTCTGCATTATTCATTTTTACTTGCGGGCATTGCTAGAGCCTCTGTGAAGGAATGGGTATTGTGGGCTTCACGCTCTCTTTATACCCACACCAATCCGTGTACCGCCAATTGTTTAACTTTAATCCACAGTTTTATGGAAAGGTACACACAAAACTTGAGTCTTCCAAAGATTCTTAAATTGACAACATTGCCGGGATGTAGCGAGAGTGAGGAGATGGAGATGATTATGCGCACAATAATGCTACACACCCCTACTGGAGGTCTGGTTGAAATAATTCCAAGCCGGCAATATGTAGCGGAAAAGAGATACAAGCATATGTCTTTCTGTGAAAGTGAGTCCGACAGCGAGATCTACAGATACACGGCCGTACTGTTGAACAAGCCTCACACCATAAGTGACGAAGCCGGAATGAGAGCCATGCATGAGGTAGCGATGTGGTATACTGATTTATACATGGAAGTAAAACATTTAACTTCAATGAAATGGGTTGACCACCCCGAGGGGCTATAACAATAAAATAAAGCAATGATATAGCAGTTGACCCAGGATACCTCTGTAATGTCATTCCCGACAGAACGCTGTGACGAAAGTTTAGTTCGACAATGCTTCTACAAGCATTGTCAAAGTGACCCAAACAATGCTTGCAGCAGTTGGTTACACGTAGCGCAGGCGAAGTTTGCGCCGTGTAGGTTGCGATAAGCAAGGATTGTCAAAGGATCTCCAAAACAAAACATGAGATATCTCCCATACGGTCGATATGACACAAGTGATGAGTTTTGAAGTGTTGGGTCAACATCTATATTACCTGCCCTATTTTAACGTGAGTTCGATATAAGAATTTATACTAAAATTTAGCGTGTTTTGTCATATCGAACATATGTGAGATATCTCGTATATCATTTTTAGAGATCCCTCGTCGCTACGCTCTGTCGGGATGACAGGTTCGCAATTTGATTTAGCTTATATCGAACTCACGTTAGATTATTACCTACCCTATTTTATTTTGGACAAGTATTCTGTCTGTTATGTTCAAAAAAGAGCCGGGAATAAAGCAAACTCCTCTGCCCCGATTGGGGCAGAGGAGTTTGCTTTATAGATTTGTTTGATTCTGAGCTTAGTTACTCCACATAAACCTTCTTGTTACCAATGATATATATGCCCTTAGGAAGATTTTGCAGTTTGTTCACACGGCGGCCATCAATGGTATAGACCGGTAAAACGGTTGTAGTTTCCACAACGTCAATTCCGGTTGCATCGCCTACAACGAGAATGGCATCAACAATAAAACCACCATTGGCAATGATACCGTTGGGACCGGTTGGGGTACCGTCAGCTGCGAGCTGTCCGCCCGGGTCTACGCTATTCCAGTCAACTTTGAAGCGAATACGGTAGGTGCCCGATTCTGCCGGAGCCTTGAATGAAGGACAAGCCATTGTATTGCGGTTATTACCGGTGAGATATGAACCTGCAGAATTATAGCCGCTTGCATCATTATTGAAATCTCCCGAATAGAAACTGAAACTCTTTACCTCGGTACCCGTCTGGTCGGTGTCGCCTTCGGTAAACGAGAATTGTTTGTCGTTGTTTTCATCAATGAACACATAACCATGCATCCATGTACCGGTATATGAAAGTTCTGCTGTCAAACTCTCACCGGGCATACACTTCAGATAGTTGCTTTCCTTTGTAGTCAAGTCATTGTAAACTTTACTGCCAGTCACGTTCAGGGTCTGTTTTTCACCACCGGCAGCTGTCAATGATACAGCGTTGAGTTTACGGTCGGTGCGGGTAGCAGTAGTATTCTTCGGGAAATTGACAGGATAAGTGCCGTCATCCTCGACTTCGATTTCACCCTCCACAGTAGCAAATACAGCAACGAGGTCTTTGTTTTCAGTCATTACCACTGTGTATTCGGGCTTGTAGGAAACGATAGTTCTGCCTTTACGCCATCCATGGAAAAAGAAACCTTCTTTCACCTCTGCCACAACAGTGAGTTCTGTACCCGGTTCAACATTCAACACCTTTTCGGTTGCATCCTTTATGCTGACTGTACCACGCTCGGGAACATTGGCCGAAACTTTCAATGTGCGATGTGTCTGAGCTGCACCAAAATCAAACGGCAAATCATACATTGTGCCATAGAAACCGGCGTTGGCAGACTCGCCACCACTTTGGTCTACGCGGATGCGGAAACGGCCATTCGTCGCCTCACCGGCAGGCACGGTAAACTCTGCTTCAATCAATTCGCCCAAAGTTGGTTTTACGCTTTGTTCAAAAGTACCGTCACCGTCAAAGTCGGCCCATACTGTTACCTCCAAACCTATCTCGTTTGCACCAAGCAGCTTTGCTGTCAACTTTACATTACCTCCGTGCGTCAATTCTGCACGTTCCTTTGTGTATAGTGTATAGCGTCCGGTAGTCATTGGCTTGTAGTGCAATTCGGACAACACACCCTCGCCGGTGATATCCACTTGAGTCAAGCGAGTCTTTGCCGAATATGTTCCACAAGGCATTCTGTAAGCTGCGATAGAGGGGCAGACATCGGGGTCTTCATCGGCAGGAGGCTCCGGAGCGGATGTATTATAACCGGTCTCTGTGATTTCCCAATACGAATTTCCACGACCTGTCTTCACATAGTAAGCTACAACACCGGTAGCGCCTTTATTGAGACCGAGTGTCGCATCTTCGTCGTAATTGATTGCACCCTGGTCGTTAGAAGCCAAGAAATATGTTGTACCGCTACCGGTTGTGCCGGCGCCGGTGCTTACATAATATTCAACAGGGGCGTTACCCAAGTTTACATTTGTGCTCAATGTTATGTTAGACGACTGCATATATGTTTCAGTCGCAACATTCTTGATGTAATAGCAGTTGTCCTTGCCTGTAGGGATAAACTGCCACACGTACACACCATCGTCTGCATTCAGTGCACCGGTCTGCATCACCCCATCGGCTGCGTA
This sequence comes from Bacteroidaceae bacterium, assembly GCA_045650605.1. GTDB lineage: Bacteria > Bacteroidota > Bacteroidia > Bacteroidales > Bacteroidaceae > HGM04593. The sequence continues at coordinate 7,621 of JAZRRI010000056.1, forward strand.
GATATACGAGCCCGATTCACCATTGCGATTGATTGTGTAATATTTGTCTTGTTCAAAGGCCCGACCTTGAAAAACAGTGACCAGAGACAAGAATAGGAAGAATATCTTTTTCATATGGATTTCTTTATTTAAAGAAGTTGATTGAATTTCTTTCAAAAGAATTATTTACATTATCCGCAAGAAGTGCTTGTCTTTTTATGCCCTTTTTTGCCTGTTTTTACCTTTTTTGCAGTTGCATAGCCCGCTATGCGCCTTTAAAAAATGAAAAAACACTCTAAAAAAGTTTCATAAAAATTTCAAGGACATAAATTCAAACAACTTCTAACGTGATATGGAAAAATCCGGAATAGCCGAAGCACACCCGCCATCCGGGGCGCTCTGCACATTCCAACGATTCACTACATTATCTCTTTGTTGATTCTCCAGGCATAGTCACTTTGAACAAGTCGCTGGTTATATGCTCCCGGTTGATGATTTGTACCATCTTTTGAACCACATCGGGATTTTCTGCGGCAACGTCAGTATCTTCGTGCACATCAACAGCGAGATCGTACAACAGTGTCGCACCATCCTTAACAACCAACTTCCAGTCGCCCATACGCAACGCCATCATATTGGTCTCGTGGAATTCCCAGTATAGGAATTCATGCTTTTCCTGCTCAGCATCATTGCCACGAAGGGTATTATTGAACGAGATACCGTCCCAATACTGTGTGGCTGTGCTCGCCTTACGACTATAAGCATCGCCGTTGAGTCCTGCATAATCGAGGAGTGTAGGCATAAGGTCATAGAATGCCAACTGGTGGTCGTTCACTGTACCTGCAGGAACACCGGGGCCTTTGACAATAAACGGCACACGGATACCGCCTTCGTGTGTAGAGCGTTTGGTTCCACGCAACAGACCGTCACGGTTGAACCAAGCAGGGTCAGCTCCACCTTCTTCGTGAGGACCGTTATCTGATGTGAAGATTACGAGAGTATTGTCTGCAAGCCCCTTTTCTTCCAACTTCGCGAAAATTTCGCCCACCTGAGCATCGAGACGGGTAATCATGGCTGCAAATTGGGCATGTCGGTTGGAATTCTTGTAATACCAAGAGCCGAATGAACCACCAAAACCACTATCGTCGCATTCAAATGCCTGGATATACTTCTGCAAAATACTGTCATTAGGCTGCCACAACTCGGCATGAGGCAGAGTATAGGTGAATATGCCAAGGAATGGCTTGCCGGCCTCCTGACGGTCTATCCAATCCAAAGCATATCGGTGAATGAGATCGGCAGTGTATTGCTCACGATTTTCATAGTCTGGATTTCCGGACGACACATCACGATGCCGGATGTTCTGCTTCAATGTATCTACCACAATATGCTTGTCGCCATACTTCTCGGGGTCGTAACGATTCAAGAAGTTCGGATAGTATGTATGTGCCTGGAATTGGCAGATTGGGCCATAATAGCAGTCGATGCCACGTTTGTTGGGCAATGAAGCCGAACTGCTGGTAGCAGAGGCACTGGTAATGGTATTGCCGTCTGCATCCACTTTATAGGTATCGGGGTAGTTCAAGTTGTAGTAACCACCGGCCCACTTTCCGAACATACCGGTGCGATAGCCTGCCTCCTTAAACAATTCAGGTACAATCTTATGTGTGTTCTTATAAGGCTCCTGACCGATGATATGATAGTCCGGATTCGAGCCAAACATGTTTTCCCTGCGTGCACTTTGCCAATACTCGCGATTACCGCGTACGTGAACGTGGCCTGTATGCTGGCCTGTCATGAAACAAGCACGCGACGGTGCACTCACCGGGCTACCGGCATAAGCTTGAGTAAAGCGCATACCTTCTGCAGCCATTCTGTCCAAGTTGGGCGTAGAGATCAATTGTTGACCATAGCAACCCAAATCGCCGTATCCCATATCGTCGCACATTATATATATAATATTAGGACGATCTTGTGCCGGAGCCACAACAGGCAGGATACCGGCGAAAAGCATTAATGCATTCTTTTTATTCATACTAATTATAGGTTTTGTATTTTGTTTACAAATTAAATCGGTCAAATATACAAATAAGCGAGCAAGAAATAACAAGTTTACTTGATTTTTTTCACAGTGACAACGCGAGAGAGCGTTGTTTGCGACGACGGGAGCTTTAGCTCCCCAAAGTACCGAATTGACGCTCCTCAAAATGAATGAGAAATAACAAAAGGAAGTATCTTTATTAGTGCTAAGCAAGTAGACCGTCACTCCAATGGACCCTAATCCATCCCAA
>JAZRRI010000057.1:0-32191 GCA_045650605.1 Bacteroidaceae bacterium
ACACTAACACCTAATTTTGAAGCTTTATAACTGCCATATTAATAAAAACTCCCAATTGAGGCCTCAATTGGGAGTTTAACCGTAAATTTAAATTGATATTTACTTCACCAACACTTTTTTACCGTTTAGTATATAAACACCGTTTGTGGGGTTCTCAACCACACGGCCGTTGAGGTCGTAATAAACAGTTTTAACCTCTCCGTCTTCACCATTCACCTCGTCAAGCACCTCGTCTATTCCGGTAAAGTCCATTTCAACAATGTAGAATTTGCTCCACGGCGAAATCCTCTGATAAGCGAATGAGCGACCGGTTGGAACCACTAAGAGAGCATTAATATATGTCTCTTCATTAAAAATGTTTTCCTCGGCACTTATTGCAGCTTTGGATGCATTATGTATCTCAAATATCTTGGCACATTCGCTAAAGGCATAATTGCCTATTGAATTAATCGTACTGCCAAGATATAAAGTCTCGAGGCTGCTGCATCCCCTGAAAGCTTCCTCTCCTATTTCCTGGACACCGTCACACAGGGTTACATTAACAAGGTTGGTACAATCCTCAAAAGCCCACTCTCCAACAAATTTTACATTCTCAGGAATAGTGAGACTTGTAAGGCCGGAGCAACCCGCGAAAGCCTCATTTTTAATGCTCGTTACACTGTTTGGAATTTCGATGCTTGTAAGGCCGAAGCAAATACCGAACGCCCCACGTTCAATGCTTGTTACGCTGTTAGGGATTTCGATGCTTGTAAGGCCGGAGCAATGCGCGAACGCACCCTCTCCAATGCTTGTAATGCTGTTGGGGGTTTCGATGCTTGTAAGGCCGGAGCATTCAAAGAACGCAAAATCTTCAATGCTTGTTACGCTGTTAGGAATTGTAATGCTTGTAAGGCCGGAGCAACCTGAGAACGATCTATCTCCAATGCTTGTAACGCTGTTTGGAATATTTGTGTTTTTACAACCTACAACCAAAGTATTTGTTGCAGTTTCTATTATTGCATTGCAATTATCACGACTATCATATTTTGAGTTACCTGTAGCTACATTTATACTGGTAAGTTCGGAGCATTCATAGAACGCAAGCATTCCAATGCTTGTAACGCTGTTGCCGATTATAACACTGTTAAGTCCGGAGCAACTCTCGAACGCACCCTTTCCAATGTTTGTTACACTGTTGGGGATTTGAATTATAGTGAGACCGCTGCAACCATAAAACGCGTCATCTTCAATGCTTGTAACAGTATTAGGGATTTCAATGTTTGTAAGCCCGGTGCAACGCCCGAACGCATGTTCCGCAATACCCACAGTTCCTTCTTTTATAGTAATTGATGTATTTGAAGGCATTGTACCTTTGTAACTATAAAGCACTTTTCCTGCATATACAATACCATTTGGCTGGCTATCATACCAAGCAGTACCCGAGAAAGCATCTTCCCCAATGCTTGTAACGCTGTTTGGTATTGTAATGCTTGTAAGGCTAGAGCAACTCTCGAATGCCTGCCTTCCAATACTTGTAACGCTGTTTGGGGTTACAACGCTTGTAAGACCGGTGCAACGAGAGAATGCTGAACTTCCAATGCTTGTAACACTGTTGGGGATTTTAACACTTGTAAGGCCGGAACAACCATAGAAAGCCCAAATTCCAATGCTTGTTACGCAATAGGTTGTTCCATTGTAAGTGACACTCTCGGGGATTGCCACAAGACCGCTGTATTCATTTGAATAATCAAAAGGAGATGTTCCTCTGTAAGTAACTTCAACTGTTTTATCAGTTGAAGAGGTTATGTTGTAATAAATACCGGCAGCCTCAAAATCGTGGGCAGTTGCTGTTGTTGCGCATAGCAGCAACATAGCAGTAAATAAAAGATTAAGTTTCTTCATAATAGTACTATTTTATATTACTCATTTTTGTTAATCTCTTTCGAAGAGATTTGTGCAAACTGCTGTTTGCTGGTTATCAACGTTGTAACTGTTGATAACCAAGTTTTTGCTAAACAAGAAATAAGTATTCTCAATTAAGATATTGCTGAATTATAACATTTTTTTGCTCTTTTGTGCTTATCCACTATATTTTTTGTAATTTTGCAATAAATCATATATCTCTTCGAAAGAGATTTGTTTTTTGCTAAACAAAAATCTGAAGAACAAAATCCTTTCTTCTTTTGTGGCAAACAATCACGCCTCTCCATTCTAAACTTTGCTTTTTGCGCTTTTTGCATCCCTAATTTTGCAGTCTATTGCATTTTGACTATATTAGCCAATGCAAATTGAATCTGCTATGAACAAATACATTGAGATAGAGAGTTATGATGCTCTGTTGCCATTGATTGTGCCGGGGGCGGTGCTGCGGCACTATGCTTTCCAGAACATTGAGTTCGGGCGCAATGCGGTGCAGTGCCGTTTCGAGGATTGTATTTTCTTTGGGTGCTCGATGCCTGATGTTATGTGTGCGGAGCTTGCGCCCGATTGTTGTGTGCTGCCACAGTTGCCTGTACCGTTCAACCCTTTCCCTGCGCAGCTGTACGCTGCCGCTACACTTTATGCAGGTTACGATTTTCGCAATTCCGCTACCTTTGAGCAGTGTTACGATACCCGCATATACCGTCATTACATGGAGTGTGGCAAGCAGGCTGCCGATATTGCCGAGACGCTTGCGCGTTCGTTGCACGACCATTCGATGAGTGATGCACTGCACGATTTCTTGTCCAATTATGATGAGCGCGGAGTGGTGGCGGTGATGGGCGGTCATGCCCTTTTGCGCACCGATGAGAACTACCGCAAGGTGGTGCTTATTGCAAAGCACCTTGCCGAGCAGGGTTACTTGGTGGTAACGGGCGGTGGCCCGGGTGCAATGGAGGCTGCTCACCTTGGTGCGTGGCTTGCCGGGCGTGACGATGTGGCTGTTGATGATGCTTTGATGTTGCTGTCGCAGGCACCATCGTACAAGGATGAGGGTTGGCTCTCTTCGGCTTTTGACCTTATGGAGAAGATGCCGCGCATTAGTGATTGTTACAGCGTGGGAATCCCCACGTGGTTCTATGGGCACGAGCCGGCGACTCCGTTTGCAACGCACATAACAAAGTATTTCGACAACAGCATTCGCGAGGATATGTTGCTTGCCATTGCCAAGGGTGGTGTCATCTATTCGCCGGGCAGTGCAGGCACAATGCAGGAGATTTTTCAGGATGCTGCGCAGAACCACTACCGCACATTCGGCTATGAGAGTCCAATGGTTTTTCTTGACAGCGAATATTGGTGCGAGAAGTTTCCTATCTATCCGTTGTTGCAGGGATTGCACCAGAGTGGTGGGTACAAGAACCTATTGCTCTCCTTGGCCGACACGCCGGCCGAGGCCGAACAGGCGATAATGAGGTTTGTTGAGGGCTTTGCCCGAAAATGACAAGTTCGCGGTGATTCCGAACTCCCTCCGCTACGCTCGTTCCTCTTTCGCAAAGAGGGACAGTTGTGTTTCGCGTATAGTCTTTAAATATCCCTTCAATAGATTTTTCGCTTTGCTCAAAATGACAGTGTTCGCGGTTTTAGATCCTTCGACTTGACTTTAGCCCCTTCGGGCGTCGACCGCTGGTTCGGTCGATATGACATAAACGATGAAGTTTAGCAATTTGAGGTAACATCTATATTATTCATAAAAAATGTGACGCATGCAATACACGTCACATTCCATACTTGTACAAAAGGGCTCTATCAGTACTCATTACCAATCTCCACAAACAACCTCAACCCCGACATGGTATTGCTGAAACATATTGCACCGCCCGATGCACGGAAAATCTTGTCGGTTGAGATTGAAAGGTTGCGCTCATGTGCCGGATAGCGGTCATAATCGGGCTGTAACAGAGCCCCCGACTGCAAGCCGGCAAGCATCTCGCAATAGCAGCATGCAACCTCGTATGTATTCGTGTCATTCTCGGCACCGTAGTTATATACACCCGATGGCAAATTGAACGTCTGTGGCAGGAATTCAACAACCTCGCGCACCCATGTTATACCGCGATACTCACGTACCGGGAACACTATTGGTGTGCGCTCCTTTACTGCCTTTGCAATGTTCAGCACAAAGTTCGCATGCGACGGCATGCCCACGCGCTCACGGTCATACATCCATGTAGCGCGCAGCACAACAGTATTCGGGTTGAAATAGAGCACACGCTCCTCGGCCTCAAGCTTGTGACGGCCATAGACATTCTCGGGGGCGACAAGCACATCTTCATTGAGGAGACCGCTTTCAACATTGCCGTTATACACCTGGTCACTTGAGAAGAACACCATCCTTGCACCGCACAAAGCCGTTCCACGCGCAATATTCGCTGCTCCCTCAACATTCACACGGTAGCTCTCATCGGGGTTCTGCTCACAGTAGCCCGTATTGGACAATGCTGCAAGATGCACCACCACATCGGGGGTGTGCTGCAGGAAATAACTGTCGACCGACTCGCGGTCGGTAATATCAAGTTCGGCATGAGTGGGAGCAAGAATTTTATACTCATTGCGCCACCGCGCAACAACGCGACTGCCCACAAAACCACTTGCACCGGTAATAAGAAGTTTTTTCATAGTGTTTGAATATCAATTACCACAATAAACGGTTAATGTCATTTTACGGAATAATTACAGACAGGACATTGTTCATAGTCAAAACCCATCCTAGCATTGCATGACGGGCATTTCGTCACAGTATCATCTAGATTATCCAACACTTTCATTAGAATATCACGATAATCAACCATTTCCTGCGCATCAAGATTACTTATTTTTTGAATAATATGAAATGGTACACCTAAATCCTTGCATATTTTAACAATACGGTCATCCCAGGCTGTTGAACCATTTTGTCTCGACAATGTACAAAAGAGATAAACGGCACCCAAATAAGCACTATTCTCGTATACTATTCCCCACCTTTTGCCAATCGTGTCTATTATAGAATTCAAGAAGTCCATACCTTTCCCTAATTGCAACAATGGTTCTACCTCATCATCTGGTATATCCCAATCCGACAATAGTTTCTTCATTCTGTTTACATCATTCAAAGTTGCTGAGCCGCCGACACTAGCCAATCCAAAATTACCAAATTGGAGTCCTAACATAAATGCATCAGAATAGCTTGCAACCATAGAGCGTGAGTGGTCTTTTATATTTTTAATATCATTGAGCGACAAATCTTTTTTAACAATATATGACAATAATAAATTCTTATAATCACGCCACTCTATCAGTTGCAAATTACGCAATGTATAAGGAATATCATTTCTTTGTACCTGTTCACCACGGATTGTTATTATATTTCCCGACCTACCATGAGAAGATAGTAATTCGTTACAGAAAGCCTGCCATTCATGTTGTACCCATCTAGTTTCCAAATACTCTGCACGACTGCAGACTAACACTAAATTTGTGCTATTCTCCAAGGCCTTATCTATTACTTGATAATAATTAACATTGCCATTATTTGGAAGATCCCGTTCAGACACAAAGCATTTTAAACCATTAGACTCCAAAAAAGCACAAACCTCTTCTGCCATCTCGCTGTCTTCTGTTTTTTTGCTGATAAATACATCGTAATACTCTTCAGACATTGACTCATCATTAGCAGTATTATCAATCACATACGTTTCTGAACGGAATATTTTTTTCCAAAATTTAAATCCAAACATTTATAGAATTATTTAAATTAAAAATTAAAGTAACCTTTTACTAATGATACCAAGTTTCATCAATCAACGAAAGTAATAATAATTTATGAAAATAAAGTTTTTTATTGGTAGAGTTTAATTTATACAAGAAATACTACTGATTTTTTGTATCCAAGCACATGCAAGACAGATGATTATTGGTTCCTTTGGTGAAGAACTCTCAAATTATCATTGAAAAATCTTATCACTCAAAAAAAAGTATATTATATTCGCAACTGAAATAAAAGTGCACGAGTAATCTTGACAGAGCAGAGTAATTTGGAATGAAAACAAAATACGAAATATTCATTGACGCGGTTTCGTATGCTATGGAAGACCATTCGTACAATGTCATCTGGTATTATGATTTTGACAAACAAGATACCGTTCCTGTTATTGAAGATAACGGATGTTATCCCAAAGAAGGGCACCGAGTACTCAGAATTGAACCATTACCATCTAGGGTTTTATTCCGCATAATGGAAGATTTTGCAAACTCGCTTCCTGAGGGCCAAGAGAAAGAAAAGTTATTAATGTCACTGCGGTACCGCAAACCATTCTCGTCATTCAAGCAGACGCTGGCCTACACAAGCCAACGTGAGAACTGGTTTGCTTTCAAGGAAAAACAGATGCAAGAAATGATTGAAGAATGGATGAGCGACGAAGGAATTGTTTACAAGGATGGAGTATTCAACTGCAATGGACCAAGCGTCTTTGAATACCACCTAGATTGAAACAAACAAGCAAAGAAAAAGATCCTTCCGTCGCTCCGCTCTGTCAGAATGACAAGCCCACTAAAGATGCTTCGCGTTGCTCAGCATGACAGTCGACACCATTACAGCGCATACGTCACACTCACCGTCATGTTCCTTCCGGGGGCGCTGATGCCGCAGCTGTAGGGGCGGTAGCGTTTGTCGGCAATGTTCTCGAGCGTTGCATTGAGCGAGAAGCCGCGCGCGAGCTGCAGCGACGCGCGCAGGTTGAGCGTAAGCCATGCCGGTGAATAGGCATTGCCATCGGCATCAAGGGCATATATTTCTGTTTTCTCCCTCTCCTCTACCGGCATATCGGCCGCTGCACACTGTGCCTGGAAAGCGGTAAAGGCCTCAATGTTCAACCTTTCGTTCCTGAAGCCCAGAGCCACGCGCCCGAATAGCGGAGCGGCATGGCGCGACGGCGAGATATCGCCGTTGTCCATCTCCTCAAAACCGCGTTGCCAGCTTACACGTGCTTCGCCATAGAACCATTTTGCAAAGTTGGCATCGACGGCAGCCTGAACGCCCCACACATTTGCGGTTGCAGCATTCTGCAACGCCTGCACACGGCACTCGTTGCCCTGATACTCCATTGTGGGGTTGCCGTTGAAGAGGAAATCGCGGCGCACAATGGCATCGGTGAGGTGGGTATAATAGGCCGTCACATCGAATTTCAAGAAAGAGCCTATGTGCTTTGCAAAACCAAGCTCGACATTGTCGGCATACTCTGGTTTCAACGCAGGGTTAGGCACTGTCACGCAACCGTCGGCACTGTCAAAGAGTTTGCCCATGTCATCGACATTGGGGGCGCGGAAGCCACGCGCATAGTTCACGCGAAAGAGCCACCCCGACGCAGGGCGCCAATTAATACCTACATTTCCGCTGACACTGCCGGCCGATGATACTTGGCGCGGTGCAAAAGGTATTTCATAGCCTACAGTTGAAAAATCGTTGTCTATAAGATAATGGTTATAACGCACTCCTGCCGCAAGATTAAGACGGGAAGTCACATGCCATTCGGCTTGCGCGAAGAGACCCGCGCTGTACCACTCGGCATTGGGATAGCGTGCAGCCATAGACTCTGCCACATTGGTTACAATATCGGTTGCCACACCTTTTGAACGCACATTGTTCTGCACATACTCCGCACCGTATGAGACTGTAAACCCGTCGGTAACCGACTTTATAAAATCTATATTCGCACTCCAGGCATCTACAGCTTCGCTCTGTGTCTCGCGACGCGGTTTGTTGAGGTCGCGGCTTATGCGGCTCTCCTCGAAGCGTTGCAAGGCAAGGTTCACTTTCACTGAGTCGTACATTATGCCGCCACCTGTGTGTTCGGCACGCAAATGGTTCATCATCCAGAACTGCGGGCCGTAGTTCCACTCGGCATAACGTGGCAAGCCGCCACGCATGCGCTGATGACGGTCGTAACGCGCATACTCCGATGTCCCGCTCAAATGGAAAGCATATTCAAGGTTCCATCCCCTGCCGGGAGCATAGCGCACTTTCTGCATGAAGTTGAGTTGCGAATATCCGCTCGGTGTCTGCCTGCGTTTGTCGACATTGTCAATTACCAAATCCTCGACAGTTCCATCGGCAGCAAAACCGGGAACAACAACGTATGGCATCACATAATCATCGGGGCCATGTGTTCCTTGCAGCAAGTCGCCATAGGATGAATAAGTGAGGCTTGTGAGCAGTGCCCACCGTTTCCACCCCACCCCGGCATGCACATGTGCCGTGAGTTCATTGGATGCCGTTGCCGTGCGCACCGTTGCCGCGCCATGCACAAGTGGAGATATTCCATTAGCCAAACGAGGCTCAAGCGTAGTGAACACCATTGCTCCACCAATGGCATCGCTGCCATAGCCTACCGCACCTGGGCCGAAGAGCACCTCGCTGTCGGCAATGGCAAAGGGGTCGAGCGAAATGACATTCTGTATGTTTCCCGAGCGGAAAATTGCAGTGTTCATGCGCACACCGTCGATGCTGTAGAGCAACCTGTTTGTGGCAAAGCCGCGTATCATGGGGCTGCCGCCGCCATACTGGCTTTTTTGGATGAACACCTCGCCGGTGAGTCCCAGCACATCGGCCGCAGTTTGCGGATTGAAGCTGTTGGCCTCATCGAACGAGAGACGCGTAACCTTTACCGGCTGTGCCTGGCTCTGTTGGCACCAGCGGCTTGCCGACACCACAATCTCATCGAGATTATAGAGCAGACTATCCTGTGCCAAGCCACAAACAGCAAACGACAAGAGCAAGAACGACAACAACACCTTCTTCATAACACCTTACTCCTTTACAAGCAGTTTGCCTGTCTTTTTGAAGCCGGCGGCATCTGTTGCCATGTAGAAATATACACCTGCACTATAACCGGCTGTATTCACCTCAAAATCACTCTGCGAAACAGCGCTGTAGACAACGCTACCCCTTGCATCATATACAACAAGTGACACATCGCCTTCAAGGTCGCGTGGAACAAAACTGAAACTTTCGCCAGCGGCAACCACATTACCGCTTGTGAGCAACAGTTCCTTGCCTTGCAGCACCTCGTCGATTGATGTTGCATCGGGCACAAGCTTGTTACCCTTTATCATACCCTCGATTTTCTTTGTATCACTGCCGGCAGGGGTTGTAACCGTCAAGGTAATGTCGTATGTCTGGTCGGGTTCGATTGTAATTACAGGATTACGCACATTGTCGGCACTCATTGAAAGCGGTGCGGGATACACATCCCAATGCCACTCGGCACCGTTCTGGTTGACTATGCTATAGCTGTCGAGCTGGATTGTACGCGGATAGCCGGCCTGTGTATTGTCGCCCGAACCGGCATTGAGTATCATTGGCTGCGCAATTGGCTTGAACTGCGCATCGACAAGTTCACGCTCCCAAATGCCGTTGTTCGTTGCAAGACGTATCACACCCTCCTTGTAGAACGGCAGCATACGGTTCAGGTTAACCACCTTTGGCAAGCCATCGCTGATGTTCACCCATCCGTCGGTGGTATCATCACGATAGAGCACCCTGCCACGTGTTGTTGAATAGCTTTCATTGAGATACCCCATAGTAGAAGCAATGGCATAGACAGCGTTCTTCTCGTTACCGGTGAGGAAGAAACGCCCTACACTGTGAGCCTCCATATTACCTTCCCAATTGGTGATTGTGAGACCGTCATCCAATTTTTCCCATGTCTCGCCATTGTTCACTGTTCGCCAGAAACCGCCTGCATTGCCGTCGCTCACCCAAATTTCATCATCGTTGGTGGGGTGAACGGCAAGTTTATAGTTTATGCTATGAGTCATCTCGTCGGGGATATTGTACTCGGTGAATGTGGCACCGGCATCGGATGACCAGTATATGCGTCCCCATGTAGAGGCCACAATCTTGTCGGGGTTCGAGCGCGACACCGCTATTGCATTTATGGGGTCGTCAAACGTATATACCGAGGAGAACGAAGCGCCGTCATCGCGTGTGCGCCAAAGCGTATTGGCATCTACGCGGTCACTCTCCTGCACAATGTAGAAGCACTGCGCATAGCGCGGGTCGAACTCGAAATAGAAGCCGTGCTGTGAGGACTCCTTCGGGTAGGTCCAATAGTCGAGGAACGGCACGAACTCATTGCGCCAGTCATCGGGCATAATGACATTCTCGGAGTCACTGAACGCTATCTTGCGTGGGTTGGAGAGGAACACATATCCCGTGGGGCGCTCCGAGCCGCGCATTGAAAGCGTAACCCCATTGTAGCGGTCAATCTGCGACATGTTGCCGTTGTGGTTGCGGCCGCCTACCATAACATCTTCGTTCCAGCCTTGGTCGAAGCCCCACATTTCCGATGCATAGAGGCCTTTGATTTTTGGCTGTGCATCGGCAAGGAAAAAGTCGTTGCTGTAGATTACACCGCCATCGGTAGAGAGCCATGTGTCGCCTGCACCGTTGGTCTGGATGGACTGCATGTCGCAGTGGAGGTCGAAACGGCCATAGTAGCCGCCGACATTCTCGATTGTCTTGCCGCCGTCGGTGGAGCGATAGAGCTGTATTATGCCCACAAGCAGAACCTCGGGGTCAGTGGCCGATGCCGTGCACACAAGGTCGTAATATCCCTGACCGCCGTTCTTGTCTACAGCCTCCATCTGCGGTGTAGGGTCGGTAACAGTGAACGATGCACCACCATCGGTACTCTTGTAAAGCAGTGCCGGGCCACTAAGGAATATTTGGTTAAAGTTGGAAAGGTGATTCCTGCGACAAGCCCACAGATATACATAATCCTCGCCACCGGGTGCTTCGCTAAGACCGATACGCGCACTGATGAGCGGCTCATCGCCAAGAGCAAGAATGTTCCATGACACACCGCCGTCGGTACTCTTGTACATCTTTACGGTACTCTCTTGCTCTATTGCGACATAGCACACATCCGGGTTCTGCACCGAATGCTTTATGTCGAACACCATTCCGCCAAGCATCCACTGCCATGACTTGCCGCCATCAGTCGAACGCCACAGCTGCGCGCGGTCACCTGCAAGGATGATATTTTCATCCAATGGGTGGAACACTGCAACGTTAGTACGTGCGTATGTAGCCTTTGCCGGTGTGATATTGTCCCACGATGCACCGCCGTCATTGCTTATCCAGAACACACCACCTGCACCCACAAGCACACGGTCGGGGTTGGTGTTGCTTACATCAATGCTTGTTATCTCACCGGCCATCCACTCGCCGTCATTGCAAGGTTGCCACGACTCGCCCTTATCGCTTGAACGGAACACAAGACCGGTTTCCGAACCACAGTACAAGACATTGGGGTTAGAACGCGATGCCCTCATGCGCTGGATATTGGACTGTGCCGGAGAGACTTTCTTGTGCAGATAGTCGTATGTTATGATTGGAGAAATCACTTTCCATTCAACAGGTGTTGCAGCATCGCGGTTTGCGGCGCGCTTGCGCGCACGCTCATGACGCACTTCCATGGCAACGTTGTCAATGTCACCGTGATATGCACTCGCCGAAGGCAGACGGATTATGCCGTCGGCCTGCACAAAGGGCAGATAGGCCTTCTGGAAACGGCGGAAATGGTTCACTACCTGTTTTGTGTCGCGCGACTTGTATCGCGCACCGGGGGTATTATTGAGATACACCTCGAAACTGTCGACCATTGCATTGTAGTCGAGCCCATGCGGATTGGCAAGCTGCGCCATCCAGACAGGCGAACCTGCCGGCAGACAGTTGAGTTTATATGGTGTAAAGAACCCGTCATTTGCTGTCTGCACCTGCGCACCCGCGCAAAAGATTGACGATGCACAAAGCAGTGAAAGTATTATTTTTTTCATGGCTGTTATTTTTATGAGAATGTATTATTCTATTGCTTTTGTCATCCCGACAGAACGGAGTGACGAGGGATCTCTTAAGTTTTGGATAATGAGATTTCTCACACAAGGTTCGAAATGACAAAAACTGTTATCTTATTATGAATTGTCCGAAGAATTTCTGTGTAGCACTCCTTATGGAGTAGATATAAATACCGGGGGCAAGGTCACTGACGGCAACTGCCACGCGCTCCTCGCCGGCTGCAATCTGCGTGCTGTGCAGCAGTTCGCCTTTCATTCCGTGCACGGTGAAACGTGCATCCTCGCAAAGCCCTGCGGCAAGCACCACAAGCGGTTCGCCGGTACTGAGCACACTCTTTTCAATGCCTACTTGGGCCACCTTGGCCTCATCGATGGTTGTAGCACCGTCTATGGTTATCATATTCTTTATTGTGCGTGACGATGTGCCGGCAGGAGTTGTGACGGTAAGTGTGACATCATAGTTGCCGGGGTTGCCGAACACCACAACAGGGTTACGCACTGTGGCATCGCTCACAGACTGCGGTTGTGGAGAGAAGCTCCACTGCCAACGTGTATTTTCGTCCTGACGCACTATGCTGTAACTGTCGAACAGCACGCTCTTCTGCGGATTTGCCGTGAGGTTTCCGCTACCCAGATTCAGCGCCATGGGCTGTGGTACTGCAATAAAATCCTGATGATAGAGCGGTGCCTCCCACAAGCCCTGGTCGGTTGCCATGCGCAACACACCGCCTTTGTAATAAGGCACAACCTTTGAGATACGCGCACCGGGGTTAAGGCCACTTGAGTAGTCGATGAATTCGCTCATGGTATTGTCGCGGAAGTAGACGCTCGCACCATCGTAGCTTGTAATGTATGTACTGTTGTACTCGTCGCCCACAAGAATAATCTGGTGCACACGTTTGTCGGCAATATTCGCAAGGTCATAAGCGCTCCAACTGTTACCACCGTCGAAGCTCTCGCTCACTGCACCGTAACGGTCATGGCATATCACAAGCAGGTGATTCTCGTCATTGGGGTCAACCACAACCTTTGTATAGTGTACATAGTCGTCGGTTATTGCAAACGGTTGCGTGCACTCGTGGAACGAGAGACCACCGTCATCGGAGCGCCACACATTCCAACAGCCCGAGATATACACCCTGTCGGGGTTGGAGCGCGCGAACTCATAGCTGTAGAAATCCTCACCCTCGCTGTCGAAGACCTTTTGGAACGATGCACCCTCGTCGTATGAGAGGTAGCCGCCCCAAGTATCGGTCATGTCCTGCAGGAACACCTTAAGGGCATAGCGCGGGTCGGTGGCAATCTCACCATTTATGCGCAATGCCTCGTATGGTTTCTTGTCATAGAACCAAGTCCATACATCCGACTCTATCGTGCCGTCCATTTCGCGCGGCATGATGCGTGTGGAGGCATCGGTAAAGTAGACCTTCCAAGGGTTGCTCTTCATGACATAGCCTGTTGCAATCTCCACACCGCCCACGTGTACGCTGTTGCCCTCGCCATAAGTGGCCGCATGCACCACGTCGCCGTTGTGCCAACGGCCTGCAGCCATCACGTCCTCGTTCCAGCCGACACCCAGGCCCTGATAGTCCGATGCATATATTCCGTCATAGCGGTCCTCGCCCTTTGTCTCGAAGAAGTCACGCGAATACTTGATGCCACCATCATTGCAAATCCATGTATCGCCACAGGGGTGTATGGCAATGTCCTGGATATCGCAATGCATCCAGTCGTTGCGTTGATAGCCGCCAATGGCATTGTCGCGATAGTTTGCCACCCCCTCGTTGGTTGAACGGTAGAGCGAGGTAAGGCCAAAGAGCACATGCGCAGGATTCTGTGCCGATGCACCAATCATCATATCAAAGAAACCCTGCCCGCCTGCAGAGTCCATAATTGGAGAAAAAGTGATATCATAGAACTTACCGCCCTTGTCGGTCTGGTCCTCCCATGTTATGCCGGCATCCTTCGACATCAGTATATATGGTGTTCCCTTGCCACCCTGCGGGCCGGCATCGTAGCCCCATGAGTCGCATGTCACAAGAGCATAGACATAATCTTCGCCACCGGGCGCCTCACTCACTGCCAAACGGCCGCAAATCATCATATCCACCGGGAGTTCCAACTGCCTCCAGCTCATTCCGGCATTGTCCGAGAGATATACCCCCGCCCAGGGACCGGCCTCGCGGCGCACAAGATATATTCTGTCGGGGTTACCCGGCTGCAGTTCGTGGTCGAAACATATTCCGCGCAAAGTACATGAGAAGTTTGTGCCGCCATCGGACGAGATGAAGAAACCGGCAGCCGAAGTGCCTTCATCCTTGCTACCCACCGAAGCTGTTATGTAATCGGTATTGTCGGGATTTATCCTTATCGAATTCACACGGTTGCTTATTCCGCCGCAACGGTTCCATGTTTCACCGCCGTCGGTACTTTTCCAAAGCCATGGGCCACCGCCCACATAAACGGTATTCTTGTCTGTGGGATGCACTGCTATGCTGAATATTGAGCCACCGAAATTGTGCTGCGGTGCGCAGGGCTTCCAACTCATTCCGTGGTCGGTTGTCTTGAACACGACACCCGACTCCGTTCCGCAATAGAGTGTCGCGCTGTCGCTGAGTGCAACGGCAATGCGGAACACGCACACTTGCGAGTCCTTGCGCTTGAGTTCGCCGTTCTCGTTTGAGTATGTACGGTTAGGGCCTATGTTGCGCCATACAAGTTCTGTGTCTGTTGCTCTTGTTGCCGCGGCCTTGCGGTTCATTGAATCGACCTGCGCGGCATATTGTTCAATTGACGGCAGGGCAATGGTGCCGTCGGGAGCGACATAGTCGCGATAGGCAGCCATCCAACGACGGTAATAGTTCACCACCTGTTTGTTGTCGACGGTACGCACACGCACATCGTCATCGGCAGCGCGCCACTCGTTGTAGAGCCTCTGCATCTCCTTGAAATTCACACCCGCCGGGTCGGTTGCTATGTGCTGCATCCACTGCGGCGCGCCAAGTGGCAAAGCCTCAACAAAATATGGGTCATATTTCTGTTGCTTTATGGCTGTGGAATCGGCATCTGCCACGTTTACGGCAACTGCATTTCCACAAAATACTCCGGCACAAACAATCGCCGGCAATAATCTACTTAGTTGTTTTTTCATTAATCGATGGTTAAGTTTACTGTTTTTCGGCTACAATTTTAACAATTTACATTAACATTTCACAAATTGTATAGATAATTTATGTTAATGCCCTTTATTTTTTCAAAAATGATTACAAATTTGTAACGAAAACAGACGCTGCATAAAAGATTATTACCGCAGATGTGCCATCCCTGCGTGCAACGAAGGAACTCAAAACCGAAAATAAAAATACTTCGTTATGCTCAGTATGACAGGAAGCATCGGGCAACTGTAAGATTATTGATTTATTAAAAAGAAAAATAATCAAGCAACTTGTTATTTTTGATTACACGAAATTCTGCAGCACCCGTTAAAAGTGAAAATAAATTTTCCCTCACTCGTTTATTGAATTTTCGCTCGTTTGTTCGTATATTAGCAAAATATTAGGTAAAAACCGGAAAAACAAATAACTATTATATGAAATCACTACGTTCACTTTTCAGGATAGGACTTGGTCCTTCGAGCAGTCACACCATGGGTCCCAACCGCGCGGCCAAGCAGTTTGCCGAGCGTTGCCCCAACCCCGACAGCTACCGTGTAACACTCTACGGCAGCCTTGCAGCCACAGGAGCAGGTCACATGACAGACGTTGCAATAATAAAAGAACTTGAACCCATAGCAAAACTGGAGCTCATTTGGGAGCCCGAGGTATTCCTCCCGTTCCACCCCAACGGCATGCTGTTCGAGGGCATAAAGGACGGCAAAGTCATCGACAGCTGGAAAATATACAGCGTAGGTGGCGGCGAGCTTGCAAACGAGGAGACAACAAAGAACGAGGAAGACATATACCCGCTCACAACCATGCACGAGATTATGGACTGGTGCGACGAGACAGGCTGCACCTTCTGGGAGTATGTGGAGAAGTGTGAAGGGCCCGAGATTTGGGACTATCTCGCCGAGGTGTGGGCTACAATGCAGAGCACCATCAAGCGCGGCCTTGAGAACGAGGGTGTGCTGCCCGGCGGCCTTGGCATACAGCGCAAGGCACTCACCTACCTCAACAAGTCAATGTCGTACAACGCTGCAGTGAGCAGCAAAGCAAAGCTCTATGCATATGCCCTTGCCACAAGCGAGGAGAATGCAAGCGGAAGCACCATTGTCACCACCCCCACATGCGGTTCAAGCGGAGTGTTGCCTGCTGTGCTCTATCACCTGTCGACAGCCCACAACTGCTCGGACGCACGCATCCTGCGCGCCATTGCCACAGCCGGTCTCTTTGGCAACGTTGCAAAGGAGCATGCTTCAATATCGGGTGCCGATGTAGGCTGCCAGGGCGAGATTGGCGTTGCCTGTGCCATGGCGGCAGCCGCAGCCTGCCAGCTCTTTGGCGGAACAATCAACCAGATTGAGTATGCTGCAGAGATGGGACTCGAGCATCACCTGGGACTCACCTGCGACCCGCTTTGCGGCCTTGTACAGGTGCCATGTATTGAGCGCAATGCCATTGCTGCATCGCGCGCACTCGATGCCTGCACATACTCGGCACTGTCGGACGGCAAGCACAAGATTGACTTCGACCACATTCTGCAGGTGATGAAGGAGACCGGCCACGACCTCCCGAGCCTCTACAAGGAGACATCTACCGGCGGCATTGCAAAGATTGATATCAACAAGCGCCGCGGATTGAGGAAAATCCTCGACACACTGCACATTCACAAGAACGACGACAATACAAAATAACAGACAATGAAAAAAGCACTATTACTATTGGTTCTGCCTGCCCTGCTGGCAACAACCACACTGAAAGCACAGGACGACAACAAAGTGCGCCCCAACTACGCACTCACCGAGCGTTTCTCGCCAAAAAAGATTTCACGCATGGTAAAGCAGACCCGCATACAGCCCGTTTGGTTTGCCGACGGCAAGCAGTTCATCTACTCCTGGAGCGACACCAACGACAAGAACTTTTACATCGTAGATGCAGTAAAGGGCACAAAGAAGATGCTCTGGGACATGGATTGGCTTGCAAAGGAGCTTACACAACGCACACAAGACCCCTATGATGCCGACCATCTGCCAATAAACATAAACAGAAACATACGCGAAGGGCGCTATGTGCGTTTCGATATTGCATCAAAACTCGAAGTGCCCAAGCAACTTCCACGCCACGAGCGCAACGACAGCGCCAAGATAAAGGAGAACGAGGGCAAGAAGGAAAACAAGACCTTCTACTTTGAGTATGACATGAAAACCAGGCAGCTCATTGAGCGCACAAAGGACGAGATTGAAGACCTCTACCCCGTTTACCCGGGCTGGGCAAA
Organism: Bacteroidaceae bacterium; assembly: GCA_045650605.1. Taxonomy (GTDB): domain Bacteria; phylum Bacteroidota; class Bacteroidia; order Bacteroidales; family Bacteroidaceae; genus HGM04593. The sequence continues at coordinate 17,227 of JAZRRI010000057.1, forward strand.
CGTGTCGCCCGACGGCAAGTATGCCATCTACGAGAAGAACTACAACCTGTGGTACATGTCGCGCGAGGATTTGGACAAGTTGAGATATTGGGACAAGGACAGCACCGTTACCGAGCATCAGCTCACTTTCAACGGCCGCCCCAACTGGTGCTATGCACACCACTCACTCGATGAGAAACTTGACACTGCAAAGCGTTATCGCGTATATGCCCTTTGGAGCCCCGACTCACGCCACTTTGTAATGACACACCGTGCCGACTCCATCCTTTCAAAGATGTGGGTCATCAACTCACTGAGCAGCCCACGCCCCACACTGGAGAGCTACCGCTACCAGATGCCCGGCGAGGAGACACCAAAAACAACCGTCGAGCTGTTCGACTTTGAGAACAAGACAAGCAAGACAATCAACGTCGACAGGTTCAAGCAACAGCGCATAGGCCTGTTCAGCAAACCGGCCTCACACCTCACACGATATGAGAACCCCAGAAAGGCTGTTTGGCTTGGCGATGACAACGGTTTCTACTTCGAGCGCATCAGCCGCGACATGAAGAAGATTGAGGTATGCTATTACGACCTGAGCCTCGACACCACCAGAATGGTTGTACACGAGGAGATGAACACCAGCATAGAGAGCAAGCCGATATACCCTGTAAACAACGGCAAGCAGTTCATCCAATGGTCCGAGCGTACAGGCTGGGCAATGCTCTACCTTTACAATGCCGACGGTACACTCGTAAACCCAATTACCGAGGGTGCATACCATGTTGAAGATGTCATTGCAGTAAACGAAAAGGAGAAGAAAGTTTACTTCACCGCATGCGGCCATAACAAGGGCGAAAACCCATACTACATGCACCTCTACAGCGTGAACTTCGACGGCAGCGGCATGAAGCAGATTGACGAGGGAGACATGAACTTGAGCCAATTCTTCCCGGCGGCCGATGGCGAGGCTTTTGCAGTAACCGCATCGCGCGTAGATACTGCACCTGTGAACTATGTATATAGCAAGAACGGCAAGAAAACAGTTGAACTTGGCACAGCCGACCTTTCACAGCTATTTGCTGCAGGCTACAAGTTCCCCGAGCGTTTCACGGTGAAAGCCGCCGACGGCATTACCGACCTCCACGGTGTAATGTACAAGCCTTTCGACTTTGACTCTACAAAGTGCTATCCGCTTATAGAGTATGTATATCCAGGCCCACAGACCGAGGCTGTGAATGAGAGCTGGTCGAGCGGCATGAACCGCGTTGACCGCCTTGCACAGATGGGCTTCATCGTCATCACCGTTGGTAACCGCGGCGGACACCCCAACCGTTCGAAGTGGTACCATAACTTCGGTTACGGCAACCTGCGCGACTATGGCCTTGCCGACAAGAAAGTTGCAGCACAGCAGCTCATTGCACGCCACAGCTACATTGACGGCGAGAACATCGGTATCCACGGACATTCGGGCGGCGGTTTCATGTCAACGGCAGCCATACTCACATACAACGACTTCTTCAAGGTAGCCGTTTCATGTGCCGGAAACCACGACAACCGCATCTACAACAACTGGTGGAGCGAGAAGCACCATGGTATAAAAGAGAACATCAAGGAGAAAAAGAACAAGGACGGCATTGTTGAGTGCGACACCACATTCTCGTACAACATCAGCACCAACCAGGAGCTTGCCGGCCGCCTCAAGGGTCACTTGCTGTTGGTGACAGGCGACATGGACAACAATGTTCACCCTGCAAACACCACCCGTGTGGTTGATGCTCTCATCCGCGCCAACAAGCGCTTCGAGATGCTCTACCTCCCGGGCGACCGTCATGGCTTCGAGACCAAAGACGAGTACTTCTTCTGGAAGATGGCCGACTTCTTCAGCAAGCATCTGCTTGGCGAAGCAAAAGAGAGTGAGGTCGACATCAGGGAGATGAACAATGACTGAAAATAAATAACGAGTGCTGCCCGCGGGCAGCACTCGTTATTTATTCAGCAAGTGTATTTGAGGTTACTCCTCTACTCTTGCAAGCTTCACTGTAAAGTGACGCATGAGTTCTGTCTCCCAGACAATCTTCACACCATGCTTTATGCTGTCGCGGCGGTCGTACACGTTCTTTAGTGCAACGGCAATCACATCCATGTGGTTATTGGTATACACACGGCGTGCAATGCACAGGCGCAACAGGTCGAGGCCGCCAAAGCGGTTCTCGCGGGTAACGGGGTCACGGTCGGCAAGGATGTAACCTATTTCGCAGCCACGGATACCGGCCTCAAGATAGAGCTCGATAGCCAATGTCTGTGCAGGGAATTCCTCCTTTGGAACGTTTGACAGCACGCGGTCGGCATCGATGAAGAGTGCATGACCACCCACAGGGCGCTGATAAGGAATGCCGAACTCATCCAGACGCGCAGCAAGATACTGCACCTGACGGATGCGTGTCTCAATGTTGTCCAGTTCGGTATTCTCCTCCAATCCGACAGCCAGTGCAGCCATGTCGCGGCCGTTCATGCCACCATAGGTCAGGAAGCCCTCGAAAGGAATGCAGTATTTCTTTGCACCCTCGTACCAATCCTCGTGGCGGGTTGCGATGAAACCGCCCATGTTCACAAGACCGTCCTTCTTTGAGGACATTGTCATGCCGTCGGCAAGCGAGAACATCTCCTTTACAATCTCCTTTATGCTCTTGTCGGCATAGCCCTCTTCGCGTGTCCTGATGAAATAGGCATTCTCGACAAAACGTGCAGAGTCATAGACTACGCGCTTGCCATACTTGTCGGCCAGGGCACGCACCTCGCGCAGGTTCTGCATTGAAACAGGCTGTCCGCCGGCGGTGTTGTTGGTGATGGTAACAATGATGAAAGGTATCTTGTCGGCATGCTCCTGCAACACGGCCTCCAGTTTCCCCGGGTCAACGTTGCCCTTGAAAGGAATCTCAAGCTGTGTATCCTTGGCCTCGTCAATGGTGCAATCCAAAGCAAAGGCCTTGCGGCTCTCGATGTGTCCCTTTGTGGTGTCGAAATGCGAGTTGCCCGGAACAATGGCACCGGCTGTCACAAGGTGACTGAACAATACATTCTCGGCAGCACGTCCCTGATGGGTAGGGATTACGTATGAGAAACCGGTGAGTCTCTCAATGGTATCCTTCAACTGGAAGAACGATGAAGAACCGGCATAGCTCTCGTCACCCATCATCATTGCAGCCCACTGGCGGTCACTCATAGCGCCTGTACCCGAGTCGGTAAGGCAGTCAATGTACACTTGCTCCGACTTAAGCTGGAACAGATTGTAATCGGCCTCCTTCATCCACTGTTCACGCTCCTCGCGTGTGCTCTTGCGGATGGGCTCAACCATCTTTATTTTCCAGGATTCGGCAAATGGTAATTCCATAGTAATAGATATTATTGGTTAGTATTTCAGTATATAAGTTACAGTTTTATAGTGCCAACGGCTCATATGGCAAGCCCCATGCCTCGGCAACCTCGCGATAGACAACCTTGCCCTCGACAACGTTCAAGCCCTTGCGCAACTCCTCGTTATCGGCGCATGCCTTTTGCCAACCCTTGTCGGCAAGCTGCAGAGCATAAGGAAGCGTTGCGTTTGTAAGTGCCAATGTAGATGTATAAGGCACGGCACCCGGGATGTTAGCCACGCAGTAGTGCAGAATACCGTCGACATAATATGTAGGCTCCTCGTGCGTTGTGGGACGAGAAGTCTCAAAGCAACCGCCCTGGTCAATGGCAACATCCACCAGCACACTGCCCGGCTGCATCAACGAGAGCATATCGCGTGTAACAAGTTTTGGTGCCTTTGCTCCCGGAATGAGCACTGAACCGACAACAAGGTCGGCAGTTTTCAATTCCTCACGGATGTTGTACTCCGACGACATCAGGGTCTTTACATTGCGTGGCATAACATCGGTGAGATATGCAAGACGAGGCAAAGAGATGTCGCAAATTGTAACATCGGCACCCATGCCGGCAGCCGTGCGTGCAGCCGCAGTGCCCACAATGCCCGCACCAATGACAAACACCTTTGCAGGCTTAACACCCGGAACACCGCCCATAAGCTTGCCCTTGCCGCCACGCGGACGCTCAAGGAAGTAACATCCCTCCTGCACAGCCATGCGGCCGGCAACCTCGGACATTGGCACAAGTAGCGGCAACGAACGGTCCTTGCGCTCTACGGTCTCGTAGGCACAACACACCGCTCCACTCTCGACCATAGCCTTTGTGAGCGGCTCGCTCGAAGCAAAGTGGAAATATGTGAACACCAGCTGCCCCTTGCGCACAAGGGCATATTCGCTTGCAATGGGTTCCTTAACCTTTACAATCATCTCGGCAATGGCATAAACATCCTCAATTGTAGGGAGAATCTTTGCCCCTGCCGCAGCGTACGCATCATCGCTGAAACCACTGTTAACACCCGCACCGGCCTGCACATAGACAGTGTGACCATGCTTTGTCATCTCCTGAACACCCGCCGGGGTCATACCCACACGGTTCTCATTGTTCTTGATTTCCTTTGGAACACCGATAATCATAGTCGTAAAGTTTAAGAGTTCGACAATAGATATTTTCGTGAGTGAAAATACATATTAAACAATTAAAAACAAATATTTGAGTATTAAAATTTCATAAAGGGAGGTTATTGGGGTCTATAACAGGTCGTAGCACGCGCAATTACGCCGTGCCAATGGCGGTGAATCATCATCTGAGATGCCTTGGGGAGAGAGGAATGACAATAATCTGACTACCCCTAGACGAAAACGGCAACTTTGGTCGCTAACGAATAAGGAAACTAACTTTTTTACAAGAGAATTGCAGATTTCCGGAGTTTTCTTCGTGAAGCAGCAAATCCTTTTATATATTTGTGTACAAAATTTGACAATTCAAATATAATTACAACAAACAATGATTAGGTCATATGGAAAATAAGTCCGTGATACTCCCTAAATGGTTAGATGATTTAATTTTTGGAAAACTTTCTGCCCAATATAGTAAAAAGAACAAAGATCTTCTTGTTTTAGAATGGGAGAAAGATGAGGTTCTATGTTATTTAGGCACCTATTTTCCCAGAAGTTTCGCAGAATCTTACCGTATATTTTCGACTTATTTTTTTAAGTACAAATGTCAATATCAAGACAAAACCACTATTTCCTTGTTTGACTTTGGCTGTGGAACAGGGGGTGAATTAATCGGTTTTATTGTTGCTATTTCGGAAATTTTACCCAATATTAAAGTGATTGAACTTCGTGCATTAGATGGAAATATACATGAATTAAGATACCTTGAGATTATATTGAAAGAAACTGCTGCGATAACAGGACTCCAAATTAAAAGTCGTTTAATGCCCATAGTAATAGAAGATTTTTACGACATGAAAGTTGTTACAGATGTTATAACTCAAAAATATGACATCGTGATATCATTTAAAGCAATTTGCGAATTTGTGACAAAGAAACAATTTGAGGAAAGAAATCCATATGAGCATATCATAAACACCTTTTTGCCAAAACTTTCAGACAGAGGTATAGTTTGTATTGCAGATGTTACAACATACAATGAAGTATCCAATGAATGGTTAACAAAAATGCTTGATAAAGCGTCTGACGCTTGTGATGTTGCAATTCTTGAGAGGAATCAAGGGTATAATGAAGAATTTACCGTTAGTCATTCTTTAAAAAGATATGATAGAAGTAAAATTGCATGGAGAATATATAAACTAAATAATTATGCATCATGAAAAAGGACTGGATGATTAAAGAGTCAGAACTTGATGACGACCAAATTAAAGTTCTAATGGAAACTCTTGATAAATCTTGTATTGTAGCTGGTTGTGCAGGAAGTGGAAAATCTGTTTTAGCGTTAATTAAAGCTCAACGAATTCAAAAAGAGTATGGAAATAATTATAAGGTTATAGTATTCACTAAAGCTCTTTGTAATTACATGAACTCAGGAAAACAAGAATTGGGGCTTACTAACGATTTCTATTATCACCAAGAGTGGAAATATCAACGCGAAAGAAGAGGTCGATATATGGTATATAGTAGAGATGAAGATGGGAACATGATTCCATATATGCCACCTGCAGATTATATTATAGTTGATGAAATCCAAGACTTCAGCGACGAAGAAATTAAAGAATTCTTAAATGCAACACACAAAAACTTCTTCTTTTTTGGTGATACCGCACAGTCTATTTTCGAAGGACTTAAAACAACTCTTCCTGTAGAAAGGATAAGTTCCATAGTACCTTCAAATATGAAAGTAAAGAATTGGGAATTGTATAGAAATTATCGACTTCCTTTACCTGTAGCTCGAGTTGTCCAACCTGTTGGTGTCGATTTACCACCATTTATAGAGAGCACTTATAAAAGTAGGGAAACCGCAGTTCCAAGATTCTTGGAATATAGTGATAAAGATAGCCAGATAAAAGCAATTCATGATATTATAGCCAAGAACAATATGACTGATGTGGCAATTCTCTTGCCTGACAACGATTACGTAAAGAGTGTTTATGACAAGCTAAAAGCTATGGGAGGCAACTATGAACTCAGATATAACGATAGGGAAAATTTTAGGAATAGCCAAGACAGCCTAGACTTCGTTTCAACAAACCCTAAGGTAATGACTTATCATAGTGCAAAAGGATTGCAATTTGAGACAGTTTTCCTTCCATACATTGAAAACTTCTCTGGGGATGAATTAGATAGAAAGGCTTTGTATGTTGCTATGACACGCACTTATAGAAATTTATACGTGATGTATACCTCCGTGTTACCATCTCCATTGACTAAGATTGATTCTAGTCTTTATAAAACAACAGAAATTGACGAAATTGACGACTTGTAATTATGAAATATTATATTCCAACTAGTTCTTTGAACTTTAATAATATTCTCTCTACGGAATCTTTGTCTCCAAAGGCCTTTTATGATAAAAGAGGATTTGGATATTCCCGTTGGTTTACTGTAGAAGAGAATTGCATAGAGCATATAACCTTGCTATATGGCACTCCTCGTATGTTTGAACGTCCTATGTCTGATATTGAGGATCATCCAATGTTACTAGAGATTGATACTGATGAAACGTTTCCACAAATAGCAGAAGACATATTCTATACGGATAAAACCATATACCTTAACCCTTGGCAGACAAAATTTATCTTTTTCAATGAAAAAGATAGAACGACTACCATGTCATTATCAGAGAGCAGCCTGGAAACTAAGCTCATCCGCTTATATCAGCGAAAGATATATGTTCACCAGTTTGAAGGAACGTATCCTATTGTTCAAGTTCCAAATTCTCTGTCAGTAGGTGATATGAACAAATATGTAGAGGACGATTATTTAATCAACAAGATGAAAGGCCTCTTATATGGATATTATATCGGAGCAAACTTCTCATCTACTAAGGAATATGTTCAGAAACTTGACACTTTACGCGAGATTCAAAATATTTTTTCATCAGTATTGTCTAGTTATGACAGAGTTCCTTCTAATATTCAGCATAATAGATTGAACCAACTATTTGATTATCTTGATAGTCTGCAACCCATTTACATTGATTTAGAAAAAGAAATTGATAATAAGCAATTAGTTGATAGGATCTTTAGTATTTTCAGACAACATGGCTATATTTTCACTTCTATTGATAGAACCAAGTTGATTTATGGACTTCAAAGTGATGGTGAAAACAACCAATCCGTAGCATGGGTTAATCGTGAAATTTCCCATGTAAAGACTTTAATGGAGTCCTGTGTTGTTAATTTAGACCCTGATGAAGGTGAGATAATTATTTCATCAAAGGATAAAGTTGTAGCACAAAAAGCGATAACTGATAGTCTGTTGTCTAGTTTATTTCTTACTTGGACAAATGATGTTCTTTGCTCTAAGTCTTTCAATGGGAAAATTAACTCAATCAAAGAACCACTTTCGGACGAAATAACAAAGTCTGCAAAAAATGTCATTGGAGTAGAGTGGGACAATAGTCCTGTTAGAACTTATCTCAATCAACTTCGCCGCCATGTTCGCGGTGAGGAATTTAATCAAATCTGGGATAATGGATTATTATCTTCTATCTCGGCTGTTTTGATTAAAGGGGATGAGTGGGAACAACTTCTAAAGTTTATGCAGAGTAAAGGTATGTATGACTATCGTATTGCGTTTGCATTTTATGGAGTTCTTCATGGATTTGCAAATCTTACTCGTGATTTTACAGATTTGATTTTTAATAAGGAGTCAAACTATGTATCTAAAGTTTATCGCGAAATGTATGGACAACTTTTTGAAAAAAGAATTCCTGAAACCCTCAATATCTCCTCAGCCATAGAACAAAAGAACTATTCTGTCGAAGAGAATGGCCGTAACATTGTTCTACAGAATACTGATAAAAAAGCTCTTGAAGATTGGCAAGGTAGTATTAGAGTTTATGCAGCATCGATAATCAAAAAAGATAAGCAAAAACTTCTTTCTTCGCTTGAAGAAGCTCTTGTCCAAAATGGTAATAATCAAGACTATTATGCTTTTATAACCATACTGAAAGGATTTGACGGTTGGAAACCAACAAAGAATGGTCCTTGTACGGTATGGAAAAGAATGCAAGAACATTATGCTCCAAACTATTGTGACTTGCGTATTGATAAGCCTATAAAAAAACAAAGTTCTGAAAAAATAGAACGAGAATTATTTGATGGCTTTACGGATGAATTACAGCATGCTCCTCAAACAATTAAGAATGTTTTATCAGGAGATAATGAAACTGAAAATACCCCAAAAGAGCAAGAAGATGATTACATTTCAGTTAAGAACATACAGACTTTTTCACGTTTTGGAAAATCCATCCTCGATGATGAGTCATGGATTCGCGAATGCGAAGCCTTAATATCTGACTCGCGTGCTAAAAGACAATTTGTCGAAGATATGGAATGGTTCTTAGGAAATCATAATAAAACCTACTATGATAAGAAGAAAGGTGTTATTCCTGGTCACTATGCAGGTCATGAGAGATCCAACGATCGGGTTATCGAAAGGTTAAAGGCATATATGGATAATAAACTTAGGCCACGAAATACAACCATGCAATGGCTTGCAGATATATATGCAAACATTCCAATCAATAAAATTGTGGATTACATTTCAAGAATATATGGTCTCTGAAAAAACAACGATTCGTATTGACACAGGTGAGCATGTAGAAGCGACAGCACCTGTTATCATTTCAGCAAGCCGTTCTACGGATATACCTGCCTTTTATGCCAAGTGGTTTTTTAACCGCTTGGTAAAAGGTTATTGTGTATGGTATAATCCGTTCAATCAACAACCAATGTACATTTCTTTTAAGAATTGTAAGGTTATAGTTTTTTGGACAAAGAATCCCCAACCGATATTGCCATATTTGCACGAACTTGACAAACGTGGTATTCACTATTATTTTCAAGTTACTCTCAACGATTATGTAAATGAGGGGTTGGAACCAAATGTTCCATCTGTTGAAGAAAGGGTTAATACTTTCAAGAAACTATCTGACATGATTGGAAAAGAAAAAGTCATTTGGCGATTCGATCCTTTAATAGTAACTAAGCTTATAACACCTAGAGAATTGCTTAAAAGAATATGGCGCGTAGGAAATCTTCTTAAAGGTTATACAGATAAACTAGTATTTAGTTTTGTAGATGTTAAGGCTTATCGTAAAGTACAAAACAACCTTGTAAAAGAAACAACTTGCTTTACTAAAGAAAATGTAGTATCTGCTGAAATTACAGAATCGCAGCGACATGAAATTATTGATGGCCTTATAAAGATTAGAGAGATATGGAAATCAGAAGGTTGGAATATCACAATGGCCACCTGTGGAGAAGAAGCTAAACTTGAAAGATATGGCATAGAGCATAATCGTTGCATTGATGGAGAACTAATGAAAAGTATCTTTGCGGATGATGAAGAATTGGTTTATTATCTTCATACGTTGAAATGGCCTATACGTGATATGTTCGGTCAACTGCCTCCATTTCCTAATAAAGAAAAAAAAGTAAAGGATTCTGGGCAACGTAAAGTATGCGGATGTATAGTAAGTAAAGATATAGGCATGTATAATACATGTCGTCATTTATGCGTATACTGTTATGCTAATACGAGCAAGGAGCTAGTTCTGAAAAACAAGGAGAAACATTGTGATAATTCCGAAAGTATCATTGATTAAAATTATGGCACTAGCAATTAACATAAACGACCTGCTGAATAAGCAGAAGATAGAATCCAACCGAATTGAATTCAAAAAGGGTTGGAATCCAGCAAGCATATACCACAGCGTATGTGCATTCGCCAACGATTTTGACGATCTTGGTGGTGGCTACATCGTGGTCGGCGTCGATACAGACGAGACAACAGGAGTCGCTATTCGTCCGGTTGATGGTATACCTACAGAAAAGATTGATGGAATTCTTCAAGAGATGGTAGGTTACAACAACAAGATTTCACCTTACTATATGCCTCGCACAAGCGTAGAGGAGGTAGATGGCAAATCTGTTCTTGTTATATGGTGCCCTGCGGGCATCAACCGACCATATTCTGTACCAGAGAATGTTACTGCCAAAAGTATGACCAAAGAATATTTCTATGTTCGTAGTGGCACGAGTAGTATTATTGCTAAGGGCGAAGTCCTTGACGAACTGCGTGAGTTGGCAAGTCGCATTCCATTTGACGAACGTGGTAATCCTGATATTAAGATTGAGGATATTTCAACGCTGCTATTACGGGAATATTTGGTGAAGGTGGGTAGCAAACTTGCCAATGAACTATATACAAAACCTCTCGATAGTATCTTGGAGCAAATGGATTTGTATGTCGGTCCAAAGGAAAATCGTATGCTCAGAAATGTAGCAGCTATGATGTTCTGTGAAGACCCAAGCAAATTCTTTAAGCGCACACAAGTTGAAGTGGTATATTTCCCTGAAGGGCGGTTAAACAATCCAAACAACCTATATGAAGGTCCTGTAATTAAGGGTTCCATCACACAGATAATTGACAGGACATTGGAATACCTAAATCGTATGCTTGTGATGCAGACGGTGATAAAACCCAAGGATAGTAGTAGGAGTCAAAAATTTGTAACTTATCCATATCAAGCATTGGAGGAGAGTGTAACCAACTCACTCTATCATAGAGATTATCGTGAATGGGAACCAGTGGTTATTACTGTAGAACCTCAAGGAATTACCATACAGAATGTAGGTGGTCCAGATAGAAGTATTTCGGCTGCCGATATTTCAAAATGTGAAATTTTGGTATCTAAGCGTTATCGTAATCGTAGACTTGGCGAATATCTTAAGGAATTGGATTTGACAGAGGGACGTAGCACTGGTATCCCAACAATCCAAAATGTTTTGGAGAACAATGGTTCACCACGAGCTACTATTGTTACTGATGATGACCGAACCTTCTTTAGAATAACTATTCCTTGTCATGAAGCTGCTGGAAATATTATTGCAGACATAGCACATAAAGATGGTTCATTAAAAGCATCTAAACGAGGTTCACTAAAAACCGCACTACAAAGTGCACCAGAAAGTGGACTGAAAAGTGGACTGAAAAGTGGACTGAAAATATTGGAGCAAATACAGAACAACCCCCAATCCACATTGATAGAACTTGCGAAAGAAACTGGTTACTCAAGAAGTTGGGTCGCAGAAACCATGAAACGACTTCAAGAACAAGGTATTATAAAGCGTGTCGGTTCTGACAGGTCCGGTCATTGGGAAATTATAGGTAAATAGTAAAATAGAGTTTAAGATGCTGTTAGGACAAAAGATAAAAGAGTTAAGAACAGAGAATGGAGTGTTACAAAGACAATTGGCCTCCCTTCTTGAGATTGACACCCCAATGTTCTCAAAAATAGAGAGAGGCGACAGACGAGCAAAACGTACTCAGGTCATTCAGATAGCCAACTATTTCAAGATTGACGAGAAAGAACTTCTCGTCCTTTGGGTGGCTGACAAAGTTTTGGATGCTATAAAGGGTGAAGATGAATTTAAGCAAGAAGCAATCAAAGTTGCTAATGCCTGCATTGCGTTGTAATCACAAAATAGAGAATCCTGCCGACAATAACACATAAAGAATTGTTGCAAAATCAAACTTGCAAAAACTGCAAATAAACAATCAGGGCTGACACATCGGTCAGCCCCTGCGGATTGTATCCTTTAATATAAATAGTAAACTTTTATTTCACCATTGCCGATAGGGAGTGAATAAAAGGCAAAGTTCAAGGCTTGCGTAGGCTTCAAAGCCGCAGTTTACTAACCGTAAATGAGGATTTTGAAGACAAGCGTAACACAGAAATTTGCTTTTTAGTCACTCCCTATCCTTTATCTTGTCTTATAGAACATCTTCACCGGCCTATAGCAGAAATTATCGTGTTTTTCGAGAACCTCGCCGGTGTCGGTATTGAAGAGCCACACGCTGCCGTTCAGTCCCTCTTTCTGCGGGTCGTAGAACGAGACGTATGTAACCTTGTGGTCTTCGCTCATTTCAAAGCCTGTAATCTGTGCTGTGGGGCTGCCGACGGTTAGCAATGTGGGTGCTTTAGGCAGGTCGGCAATATTTGAGGTGTAGTTCCAGCGGCGCACCTTGTTGCCGTCGGCAAAGAACATTGTATAGTATGTCTTGTTGGCAATGCAGGGGGTTGAAATCTTCACCGGGTTATTCATCATTGTTGTCACTTGCTGGTTTGCTACAGGGAAAACTGATGTCTGGTTAACATAGTCGTATCCCCAGAAATCGGTATAGAGCACCTCGGTGCGGGTTGAGATTCCGGGGGTGCCGGCAAGTTTGGTCATGGCAAGGAACTCCTGGTGTCCGGTCTGGTTCTTCTGTGCCTGCGTCATCCTAATCTTTACCATTGTTATGAGCTCACGGTTCGCAAAGTGGTTCTTTGTTGCAAAAAGCGAGTCGCCAAGCATCATGTTATATGGCTCGCCACAATAAAACGGTCCATAACCGTTGTAGATGAGGCTCATGGCCTTATTGTCGTTATCAAAGAGAAGTATATCGTAATAGCCGCCTTTGACATCCACCAAACAGTTCTGCGCGTATGTATGTTTATGTTTGAGCGGCTCGGAGACCACACCCTCGGTCACGGAGAAGTCATAGACCTTGCCGTTCTCGCAAACGATGGGATAGATTGAACCGATGGGGCTCACCGATGGCACGCCAAGTATTGTGGGTTTGAAATCGTCATACTCGGGCACGGTGAACATATTCTCTATAACCATTGTCTTTTCGTTGAGGTAATAGATGGTGGGCTCGTCGTTCCTCTCACCGCCACCCTGACATGCAATGATGAGACGGCCACCGCTCTGCACCACATCAACGGCACCCGCGGCAAAAGCCTCATCGGGGTTGTTGCGCGCAAAGCAATCATAGGCGGTAAACTTGGCGGTATCGCCCTCGGTCATGGGTTCCTGCATGAACGAGAGCATTGAGTTGCCGTCGTTGTCGCGACTGAGCACTGTTATTCCGTACTCATAACTGGAATTGACATAGAGCACAAAGGGGTAGAAAGCCTTGCCGTCCTCGTTCTCCACAATGAGACGGCAGTTGAACTTGCCAAGGTCGTTGCCCACGTACTCGAACACCTCGTCGTGCGAATAGGGCTGAAGGTCAATCTCCCAGGTATATGAGAGAGGTTTGTCGACATTCTCCTGCGAGATTACAGGCTTGATGACAAGGGTATCGAACTTGTATATATTATAGACAGAGTCTATGCCTTGCTCTATTGTAATATTGGAGAGCGGTTTGTCGGCCAGTGTCGACTTGTCCTCGAAACATGCTGTAAAAAATGAAACGGAAAGCAACAGCAAAAGCCATTTAAAATTCTTCATATCCAAAAATCGGTTAAGTTGTTACACACTCTTCGGGTCGGGGAAATCGAACGGAAAATCGGGGAACTCCGACAGAATGTAATCCCTGTTGGCAGGGTCGATGAAATAGTTGTACATTGGGGTGTATATGTACTTGATGAACACCGTGCGGTACTGGTATGGGTCACCGAACTCAATGTGTTCAAGGTTCTCGCCATAGAGTTTTACCATGGCTTTGTAAGTCTCGGGCTGTATATCCTTTACAGCGTGGAAATACTCCACCATCTTGATGAACTTGAGCGGATGCCACTCGCCAAGGTATTTCTTCTGCCACACCTTCTCGCCATGGGCATTATACCACTCGGGCTGGTTTACGGAATTGTCGAAACGGAGCACGCGCACCTGGTGCAGGGAATCGAGTGTGGGGGTAAAACAGTCGTTCGCAGCCAGTCTTATACACAGTTTGTACCGTGTGTAGCCGGTGGCATATGTACCCTCAAGCTTGTCGCGGTAGATTGTTACAGGGATGTAACCCACGATTGAATCGGGCAGCACACAGGCCTCGCCGATGGTAAAGTGTACATCCTCCTGGGCAAAGGTTGAGTCGGCATCGATATAATAACCAATGGGACGTTTTTCACTGCTCACGCTGCCCATGACCTGTACGGGGATGTTATAGGTGTGGGTCTTGACCTCCACCGGGGTTACGCTGAACGAGTAGTTGAGCGTGTCCTTGGTAAAGTAGATACCGGAATTCGAGAGGTCGAACTTCATGTAGTTGTCGTCCTCGCATGAGGCAAGGAGTGCCGCAAGGGGCAACACCGCCGCCAACATTGTACGCTTTATAATAGTTTTTATTTTCATAGTCTTTTGTTTGTTGTCTCCTTAATATAGATGTTGACCCAACGCGGCCTGTCATCTCGAACCTTGTGTGAGAGATCTCATTATTGTCGTTTGAGAGATTCCTCGTCGCTACGCTCCGTCGGAATGAACTGTGTTAAAATCCAAATAAAAATCAAGTTAAAATCTCGCTATATACAGAATTGCTTTTTACAATCGCAAAGATCTGTTTCAGTAGTTTATTCGCAACGGCAATTAATATAACTTTAATAGGCTTGCCCTTTT
>JAZRRI010000058.1:0-2347 GCA_045650605.1 Bacteroidaceae bacterium
GCCGAGTCGTTCAATGCAAAAATAAAGGCTTTTAGAACTCAATTCAGAGGCGTGGGGGATATCGAGTTCTTTATGTATAGACTGGCCACTCTTTATTCTTGATTATGGCCATACCAACCGGGAATATCCGCTGACCCAAAAAGAGTTGAAAAACAGCAAAATATTTAGCAAAAAGCGCTTGCCAAATAGCGCTTTTTTTGCTAACTTTGTTCAGTTATATCGGTAATAAAATATTATGAGCGAAGAAATCAAGAAAAACGCAGCAGCCAGCTATTCGGCCGACAGCATTCAGGTGCTCGAAGGCCTTGAGGCAGTCCGCAAACGCCCCGCGATGTACATTGGCGACATCAGCGAAAAGGGACTTCACCACCTTGTCTATGAGGTGGTAGACAACTCTATCGACGAGGCAATGGCCGGCTTCTGTACCCACATAAACGTAACCATCAACCCAGGCAACTCAATCACTGTTCAGGACAACGGCCGTGGTATTCCCGTGGATTGGCACGAGAAGGAGAACCGTTCGGCCCTTGAGGTGGTAATGACTGTGCTCCATGCCGGCGGTAAGTTCAACAAGGATTCATACAAAGTATCGGGCGGTCTCCACGGTGTGGGTGTATCGTGCGTAAACGCATTGTCGACACACATGAAGACCGAGGTTTTCCGTGACGGCAAGCACTACGAGCAGAACTACTCATGCGGCAAGCCACTCGATGCTGTGCGTTGCATTGGCGAAACCGACATCCGCGGTACAAAGCAGACATTCCAGCCCGACGGCTCAATATTCACTGTAACGGAGTACCAGTACCAGATTCTGGCGACACGTCTGCGCGAGCTTGCATACCTGAATGCAGGTATCACCATCACGCTCACCGACATGCGCGAGGCTGACGAGAACGGCAACTACCAGAGCGAGACATTCCACTCTACCGAGGGTTTGAGAGAATTCGTGCGCCACATCGACGCATCGCGCACACCCCTCATCAGCGAGGTAATCTACCTGAACACAGAGAAGAACAATATCCCCATCGAGGTAGCCATCCTGTACAACACTGGCTACAGCGAGAACGTACACACATACGTCAACAACATCAACACCTACGAAGGTGGTACACACCTTGCCGGTTTCCGCCGAGCACTCACCCGCACACTCAAGAAGTATGCCGACGACACCAAGGCGCTTGAAAAGGCAAAGGTTGAAATCTCGGGAGAGGACTTCCGCGAGGGTTTGACAGCCATCGTATCGGTAAAGGTGGCAGAACCACAGTTCGAGGGACAGACAAAGACAAAGCTCGGCAACAGCGAGGTAACAGGTGCTGTAGACCAGGCTGTGGGCGAGGCTCTCGCATACTACCTTGAGGAGCATCCCAAGGAGGCAAAGATGGTTGTAGACAAGGTAATCCTTGCAGCAACAGCACGTATTGCAGCACGCAAGGCACGTGAGAGCGTACAGCGCAAGAGCCCCATGGGTGGCTGCGGTATGCCCGGTAAGCTTGCCGACTGCTCGGACAAGGACCCTGCAAACTGCGAGTTGTTCCTCGTCGAGGGAGACTCTGCGGGCGGTTCGGCAAAACAGGGCCGCAAGAACAAGTTCCAGGCTATTCTGCCATTGCGCGGTAAGATTCTGAATGTGGAGAAGGTAATGTGGCACAAGGCTTTTGAGAGCGACGAGGTGAACAACATCATACAGGCCATCGGTGTACGCTTCGGACTCGACCCTGAGGACAGCAAGAAGGCAAACATCGAGAAGTTGCGCTATCACAAGATTATCATGATGGCCGATGCCGATGTCGACGGTGCACACATCGGAACACTTATCATGACACTCTTCTACCGTTATATGCCCGAGGTCATTGAGGCCGGACACCTCTACAAGGCAATGCCGCCGCTCTACCTCTGTTCAAAGGGCAAGGTAAAGAAATACTGCTACGACGACCGTGAGAAAGATGCATTTATCCAGGAGTATGCAGGCGGAAACGAAAAGGAAATAAACATCCAGCGCTACAAGGGTCTTGGCGAGATGAACCCCGAGCAGCTTTGGGAGACAACAATGAACCCCGAGACACGCACACTGAAACAGGTGACCATACGCGATGCTCAGGAGGCCGACTACATCTTCTCAATGCTTATGGGTGACGATGTGGGCCCACGCCGCGAATTCATCGAGAGCAATGCGACATATGCAAACATCGATGCATAATATACAACCAACAAGAGGGTGACCCAAAAGTATCAAAGGGCCACCCTCTCTGTTTTTTATTGCATCTGTTTCTGCGGGATGTTTTTTAAAAAAAAGATAGCTATTCCTTTGAATCTCATTGGAATAGCTATTGTTTGTTTGGGATTTTTT
>JAZRRI010000059.1:0-31846 GCA_045650605.1 Bacteroidaceae bacterium
GGTAATGATATAGATGTTGACCCGGCGATGTCATCCCGACAGAGCGTAGCGACGAGGGATCTCTAAAAATGATATACGAGATATCTCACATATGTTCGATATGACACCTACGCGGTGTTTTCTAAAATGGGCCAACTGCTATATTGTTACTTTTATTTTTGCGAAGATAAAGATAAAGAAACAGAAAAGAGGCGATTTAGCCTCTTTTAACACAACCACGATGCGTGGAGAATTATATCTTTAACCGAGTTCAAGATACTCAAGCAACTTCCCGCGCCAGTCCTCGCCGTTCTCAACCTTCAGTGTTCTTATCCCCACCTTTGCTGCAGCCTCAAGATTCCGGTAGCTGTCATCAAGGAAAAGAGTCTCCCCGGCAACCATCCCGCCATCGTCGAGCATCTTGCGATAAATGTCCTCGCCGGGCTTTGAGCACTTCATGCAATAACTGAGGAAAAGCATGTCAAACCACTCATCGAGCGATTTGCCGCATGATGTAAACTGCAACGAACGTGCCCAGCCCTGAATGAAAGGGTTGGTATTGCTCAACACAGAAAGCCGATACCCGGGGCGCAACTGTTGCAATGAGTCAAGAAAATCCTCATGCACTTCTGTTATGAATCCGCACCATGCATGTTTTGCATCATCAAGACAAATATCCCTGCCACAAAGTTTTCCAAGTTCATTGCAGAATTCCCCTGCAGTTATATCACCGTTTTCAAGAGCAAAGAACGGTCCTTTCTGGCAGTATGAGTTTATATACTCCTCGGGATTTTCCAGTCCCAATTCCTTGAAGCGCGCAAGCGCCCTGCCGGTGTCAATGGTTGTGAGTACACCGCCAAAATCAAAAACTATATCCTTAATCATAGATTCCAATATTGTTCAGGCTGCGAAGATACTCATTTCACCGTTAAAAAATATAAACATTAAGAAGCTGTTTAAATTTCTAAAAAAATATTTTCTTATAGCAGTCTGTCATTTCGCCGTTTTTTATATTCAAAAACGTCTGTTTCTTTCTTTTTCGCAGTTACATAGCCCGCTATGTGCCCTTGAAAAATAAATAAACATCCAATTTGCATTGCGCCAAAATAGGCTGCACTCGCTTTAAAACTTACAAGTAAACTTGCGTTTTGCTCGTTGGCACTATTTTTTTGCTCTATAAAAAAACTTGGCGATATAAATTTAAACAGCTTCTAAGTTTTTAAACAAATATGCGCTACCTTTGCCGTACAAAAACATAGACACAATATACATTATGGACATTCTACTTGTTATCCTTGCACTGCTGTGCGCCATCATAGGCGCCATTGGCGCTGTGCTCCCCGGCCTTCCCGGCACACCAATCAGTTTCGTGGCATTGCTGATGCTCATATTCAGCAACGGCAATGACCTCACAACAGGCTACGTCGTAATCTGTGGCATACTCGCCGCAGTCATAACTGTGCTCGACTATGTCGCGCCGGTGTGGTTCGCAAAGAGATCGGGAGGTTCAAAGTATGGCACCTGGGGAACCACAATAGGTCTTGTCATAGGACTGTTCCTGGGGTTGCCCGGTATCCTGTTGGGACCTTTCCTTGGCGCATACATAGGCGAACTCATTGCCAAGACACCGTCGGACAAGGCTTTGAAAGTAGCAACAATGTCATTCGTTGCATTTATGCTTACAACCGGAATAAAAGTAGTCTACGGTGTGTACATCCTTGTGGTAACAATCATCAACAGTTGGGAAATTCTATTTTAAGCGGAAAACGGAAAGGTAAAAACTTGCGCAAGCGAGTGAGTAAAAAATTATTTTCAAGCGCACGAAGTGCGGTTAAAGCTGAAAACAGCATCCCCTCTATCCCCAACAAAAACAGCATCGCCCGGGCGATGCTGTTTTGTCTATATCCACAGTAGCGATTTTACATCATTGGCGGTCTTATACCCGCTGGAGGCATCATGCCGCCTGGAGGCATTCCATACTCACGTGCACCTCTACCCTTCTTGTCATTGCCACCGGTATTGTTGAACTTGTATGAGAGGTTCAACATACCATAGCTGTAGATGGCATTGCTCTCCGAATCCCTGCGATAGAGCGCCTCGACAACACGGCTGATATTGCTCTGCTGCTGCAGGATATCGAACAGCTGCAAAGAGACAGTCAAAGCATTCTTTGGCAAAAAACTTGCCGAAAGCTGCGCGTTCCAAAGTAGTTCATCGGTGTTCGCATTGGGGTCGCTGTAACCACGACGGCTACTCATTGACAGGTTTGTAGAAATCTTTATGTTATACCAAGGGAATGTATAGTTCACGCTTGGGCCATAAGAGAAGTTGAAGACATTCATCCTGTCCTCGGGCTGTGCGGTAGACTTAGAGTGTGAGTAGCGCACGAAACCGCTGAGCGAGATATCAAAGTTGTCGGCACGATAGTTTGCTGTCAGGCGCTCGCTCACGTTCACAGTCTTTGCAATGCTCTTGACACTACTTTGCACACCCTGCATGCTTATGTATGACACCCTCTCGGAGTAACCTCCATCGGTGTATGTGCTGTAAGTGAACTTGGTGTTCGCCGGCACTGCCGAGTTGAAGACAAAACCACCGTTCACGTTCCAGTTACCGTTGATATTCTCGGGCTGGGTAGTTGTGGCACCGGTAGCCTCATCGTATGTAGCCCTGCGTGTAATTGCATTTATTGTGTTTGAATAGCCGGCAAACACATTGATACCACGCTGTGCCTCAGTGTTGTAAGTGCTGAAATTTGCATTGACGTTGTTCGAGAACGAAGGCTTCAGGCCCGGATTACCCTTTGTTATGTTCAATGGGTTGGAGTCATCGGTAATGTCAATGAGGTCGGTCATCGATGGCTGCGATGTAGAACCGCGGTAGCGCACATTCAATGTTGTCTGCTTTGACCACCTGTAGCGGAAACGGATGTTCGGCGACACATAGTCGAGCACCCTGTGGGTAAAGAGCGTGTCAATACCCTGATACTTGTAGTCGAGCTCGGTCTGCTGCGGCAACCAGGTAACACCCGCGTTAAGGTTTATCTTGTCGGTCACATACCTGAATGTAGCACCCACCTCGTGCCTTTGAGTACGATAGGTTGAATAGCGGCTCAGGTCATTGTCGAGATATAGAGCCAAATCGTCAGGCAGCTGCGGGCGTGTAAAGTCCGGGCTTACCTCAAGGATATAATCGGCCAGTTCGTCAAAGTTATATGTCGCACGGTCGCTGTTCTTGTAGCTCTGGTTATAGCCGTAACTGAGTTGCAGGAACAGGTTCTTGAGCAAAGGTTCGGTATAGCTGAGGTTCACATTGTAGCTCCAGTTCTTGCCGGGAGTGGTCGAATAGCGCTGCTGCCTTGTAGCCATGCCTGCAACCTGAAAATAGTTGACGTTGTTCAGTGAAAAGCTCTCGCTCTTGCTGTCAGAATAAGAGTAGTTGCCTCGCAATGTGATATTACGTCCGGGCTTTTCCAATCTGCGGTTTACCTGCAATCTCGCGCTTACAGATCGGTTTTCACCCATAGACAACGATTCGTACGCATTGCCATTGACTGCAATCTCCTCCAAGGCATCCAAGACCTCGCCATAAGACTCCTTGGTATACTCTGTCTCATATTCGAACGGATTCTCGTTGAACGTTGCCGTGTGGCTCTCGTTCCAAAAGTCGTTGTTCGAATAGCTGACATTTGGAGTAAGGATGATATTTGTCATTGTATCAGGTTTCCACTCGAAACGGAAACTTGCATTCAGGTTCATTCTACCGTTCAAGCTTGTGCTGCGGCCGTTTGAGAACTGGTTTCGGTCAATCTGTGGCATGAATGTCTCGGTCGAAGTCCAGCTCTTCACGTCATTGCTCACATGGTCGCCACGCACATTACCGCCAAACTCAATCTTCTCGTTCTCGTATGCGAAGTTGAAACCGGCACGCTTGGGTGATGATATTCCACTGCCACCGAAACCACGGCCACCGGAGAAGCCCTGGTCGCCCACGTTGTTTGCCGAGAGTACAAGAGTGTACTGCGCATTGTCGTTATAGTAGCTTGTAGTGTTACGCAGACGATAAAGCATATGCTCGGCACTGAAATCGGCACCGCCACCGGCATCGCTATTCGAGAAGAAGCCGTCGACAACACCCTTCTTCATCTGCAGGTCGAGCACAGTCTCCTCCTCACCGTCATCAATGCCGGTTATACGTGAGAAATCACTCTTCTTGTCATAGAACTTAACCTTGTCCACGGCATCCACAGAGATATTCTTCAGTGCCATATCCTTGTCGGTACCAAAGAAATCCTTGCCCTTCATGAGAATGCGGTTCACGGTCTTGCCATTGATTTTTATGGTACCGTCCTCGGCAATGTCCACACCCGGATACTTTTTGATAAGTTCCTCAAGCATTGAGCCCTCGGGCACACGGAACGCTGCGGTGTTGAACACAAGCGTATCCTCGGCTGCAACAACAGGCGGAACCTCCTCGCTCACAACAACATCATCGAGCATCTTACCTGTCGGCACTAAATCAATACGTCCAAGTTCGCACACCTTTCCGGCCTCAATGACAATATCCTTTGTTATCGTGCGGCAACCTACATATGACACCTTGGCAAAAAACTTGCCGGGATTGACCTTGACGCTTACCTTGCCATCAAGGTCACTTGTCGCACCGACCTTAAAGAGTGAGTCGGGCAAGGAGTAGAGCTGTACGATAGCCGAAGTCATGGCCTCGCCGGTCTCCTTGTTGTAAATCTCGGCGGTAAGTATTCCGTCCCTCTTCTGCGCATAGAGAGCAGTAGAGAGGACCAATAAAAGAAGCAGGAATAATTTTCTCATATATATCATCTATTTATTTTCGTCCAACAATCTATTTGACTACAATTTTAACCAAAAGTTTAAGAAACTATCTAAATTTATATTGCTATTGCCTTGATATAAAATTCAAACTGTTTCAAAATATTTTACAAATATACAGCATAAACAGAACAATTTTTGCTTCCATGCACTATATTTGTGAAACCAAACAAGAAAGATGGAAGAGAACGGAGAGATACAGGAGATAGACAATATCTTTGAAAGGATATTGGGCATTACACCGCCCAAAGGCTTTGGAGAACCATTCACCACAGCCTTTTCAAGGTTATACCATGGCGAAAGGGAAGAGATTACAGCAGCGGCATACACCTGTTCGCTGTTCCTCTCGGCCATGTTCGAGGAGTATTCCACAGCCAAGCTTCACACATTCGTACACCGGGCAGATGAGGCTTGCAGCCGTTTCTCGTTCAACTGCAACACGTACGAGACCATTTTCAAGGAGATGGATGAGAAAGCACTGCAAACTGTGTGCCTGCTTAGGAGCAACAACACGCCAGCTGCACGCAACTGCAGCAAAGAGGACATTTTTGAAGCATTCGACTTTTACACAAACCGATGACAAGCTTCTGCAACGGCAACACTGAAAACATTATGTTATTGAAAAAGTTAAAAACTTTTGGTCATTATTTGGAGCACAAATTAGCAGCAAGCTCTCTTTTTATATTATATTTGCAATAGTCATACCGATTTTAGGGATATTTTCCATTAACAGACAAAGATGGCAAAGAACGGCGAAAACTATTCACAGCTGAGCGACACGGAATTGATTGAAAGATTGACAGCAACACCTGTCGACGAACAGTTGTATAACTATTTCCTCACAAAGAAATGCAGGCAATTCCTCAGATATATCTCTTCGAACATATACCACTGCGAGTGCGAAAAACAGTTATGGGGAGAGTTCTATGAATTCATCTCAAAGGACAATTGGGTCCTATTGCGTCAATGGAAGAACAAGAACGGTGCAAGCCTCTACACCTATCTTGCTTACTGTACTACAAACCATTTCATACACAAGAAACTTGCCGAGAAGAAGGAGCAGGAGATGCTTTTTGTACCCTCGTCACAGAGCATGTATGAGCAGATGGCCGAATTCATAGAGGAGGAAGAGGAGGTGCAGCACTACCCGGTTAAGGAGGCATTCAACATGCTGTGCCTGCGAGACCAGGTAATACTTCGCATGCTTGTCATAGACGGTAACAGTGCACTTGAGGCTGCACCGGTCATCTGGAAATACATCAAGAACAGCAAGCCGCTCGAAGAGATGGACCCCAAGCGTGTGCAATGCACCATTGCCATGGCCAAGCACCGTGCACAGCTGGCACTGCTCAACAACCTGAAAGCAATTTCAAAGTTATGATATAGAGTAGCAAAGAGGCGCATTGCGCCTCTTTGCTACTCTATATCCATCTTATATACATTCGTCTCTTTCTGTTCGAAGTCACAGGAGCGGTAAAGGCTGTTCGCTGCAATGCGCGACGGGCGCGATGTCAACATTAGCACGCCACCTCCAAGTCCCTTGGCATACTCTATGGCATGTCCGACCATGGCGCGGCCGATAGAGAGGCCACGCGCAGCCTCATCGACTACCACATCCTCAACCCACATCTTGCGACCAGTGGGAGCAAGATACTCTCCCAATGTGAGCATTCCCACAACCTCGCCTTTGTACCTTGCCAGAAAAAGGTGCGAAGCCTCACTCTCCACCAATGCGTGCAGATGCGCGGCATCAATGCAT
The DNA here is from genome assembly GCA_045650605.1 of Bacteroidaceae bacterium. Taxonomy (GTDB): domain Bacteria; phylum Bacteroidota; class Bacteroidia; order Bacteroidales; family Bacteroidaceae; genus HGM04593. Next base: position 6,586 of record JAZRRI010000059.1, read on the forward strand.
GCACCCGATGATGACAACTGCGCAAGCAGGCGGTTTATCGGCTCGACATAGCAGCTGCAAGCATCATTCAGTTCAAAAATCTCAACTCCTTCCATAATATTAGAGTTTAGCTTTGTATTTGCGACCCTTTGATTCGTTCTGCATACGGTCGAGCACAGTCACCACAAAAGTACACTTGCCATCCAACTCTGCCGGCAACTTATAGAACGGTTTTGATGTTATGGCAATGATGTTCCCCGCCTTGCCGATATTGACTTTCTCGCCTTTTTCAAAACAGTAGACCACATAGCGGTAAGGGGTGTCCATAGCATCCTTTGCAGCATTCTCGTCAAGCAACCATACGAGTACTCTCTCGCCGTTCTCTTCAATGAGCCTTACACCATCGACTTTTGCGGGTGCCTTGCCATCAATGAATCTGTACAAAGGCATCAGTGCCGGATAACGGAACATGCCCGAAGCCAAATAGTCGCGATAACCATCCACATTGTTTGCGGCCGATGCGGCATCCCAGAAACAGCTACCTTGCACATTACCCTGAGCACGCTGCATCCTGTACTTATCTACCTGCTGGTTGCCGGTTACACTGCCGGCATCCTTGGCCTTTACTGTGCGCTGCACATCCTGCCCGATGTACAACGGACGGTTCGAGGCATACTTTGCCCACCACTTCACCAATGTATCATAATCGGCAGCCTTGTGCCCAATCTCCCAATATACCTGCGGAATGCAATAGTCCACCCATCCCTGCTCAATCCAGTAGAGGACATCGGCATAGAGGTCGTCATAACACTGCAGACCGTTAGTTTTGCTGCCGAACTCCCAACTGCCCTCGTTACGGTAAATTCCAAACGGTGAGACACCGAACTTGACCCAAGGCTTTGCCTCGCGCACTGTGCGGTGCAACTGGTAAATGAGAGTGTTCACGTTCTCTCTTCTCCATGCACCCTTGTCTTTGACTCCGCTACTCTTGAACCACTTGTCATCGGCAAACTCCTTGCCGGCTGCGGGATATGGATAGAAATAGTCATCGATATGCAGGCCATCGACATCGTAACGGTTCACGATATCACGCACAATACTGCAGATATAGTCGCGGTTGCTCTGCAATGAGGGGTTGAAATAGAGCTGTCCCTCGTATGCAATGAAATCGGCAGGGTTCTTTGCGCTTCGATGGGTTGAAGCAACCTTTGTCGTTCCCTTTGTGCGTGCACGGTAGGGGTTTATCCACGCATGCAGTTCCATGTTGCGTCTGTGGCACTCATCGACCATAAAAGCCAACGGGTCCCACCCGGGAGACTTTCCCTGGGTACCGGTGAGAAAACGGCTCCACGGCTCGTAGCGCGACTCATAGAGAGCATCGCCCTCCACTCGCACCTGGAAGATTACCGCATTGACATTCACCTTCTGCAAATTGTCGAGCATATCAGTGAGATACTTTTTCATCTCCTGCTCGCTCATACCGGTGAACTGTCCGTTCACAGCCTGTATCCACGCACCGCGGAACTCACGTTTAGGGTAGATGTCTACGCTTGTATGTACATTTTTATGGCTTGCACAGGATACAAGCAGGAGCATAAACATCAAAAGGGAGAGATATTTCTGTCGCATATATATAATAACGTATTTCTTTCAAGATGCGAATATAGCCAAAATTTGTCTTATATAAGAACAATTAACATAACATTGGCATCTATTTTTTGCAAAGCGCAGCAAAGTGCGCGTTTTTTTTGTAAATTCGCAAGATTGATTTATGGCATTGAGCAATATGAAAGAGAACAGCAAGAACATCATAATAAAAGGCGCACGCGTAAACAACCTGAAGAATGTCGACGTAGAAATCCCACGCGGCAAGTTCGTTGTCATCACTGGTCTTTCGGGCTCGGGCAAGTCATCACTGGCCTTCGACACCCTCTATGCCGAGGGGCAGCGCCGTTATGTGGAGTCACTCTCGTCCTATGCACGCCAGTTCCTTGGGCAGATGAACAAACCCGAGTGCGACTTCATCAAAGGCATACCGCCTGCCATTGCCATTGAGCAGAAGGTCAACAACCGCAACCCACGCTCGACAGTGGGCACATCGACCGAGATTTATGAATACCTTAAACTGCTGTATGCCCGCATTGGCAAGACCTACTCCCCCGTGAGCGGCAGGCTCGTGAAGAAGGACACCCCCGAGGACCTTGTCACCTGCATGCTAAGCCGCCCCTCCGGCACGCGTTTCCTATTGCTTGCCCCAATACCAAAACGAAAGGGTCGCACCCTCGAAGAGCAGCTGCAGATATATTTGCAACAGGGTTTTACCCGTGTGGTGCTTGGTAAGGAGATTGTACACATTGAGGAGTACACCCCGAAAAAGGGCGACAAGCCTACCCTGCTCATTGACCGTCTTGCGGTGAACGACAGCAAGGAAGCCATAGGCCGCCTGCTCGATTCGGCCGAGACCGCTTTCTACGAGGGCAACGGCACCTGCCTGCTGCAGTTTATGGACGAGGAGCAACCCCACAGCTACAGCATACGTTTTGAGGCCGACGGCATTGAGTTCGAGGAGCCCACAGAGCAGATGTTCTCATTCAATTCACCCATAGGTGCCTGCCCCGACTGCGAGGGCTTCGGCCGCATTGTTGGCATTGACGAAGACCTTGTAATCCCAAACAAGACACTGAGCGTGTACGACGGTGCTGTCTTCTGCTGGCGAGGAGACAAGATGGGCGAGTGGAAGACCGAGTTCTGCCGCCGAGCGCCACAGGACGATTTCCCTATTTTTGAACCATACTACAACCTCACACAGGAGCAGAAGGACTACCTGTGGCACAAAGGCCCATGGATTGAGGAGTATGGCGAGGGCATCTGCATCGACAACTTCTTCAACATGGTCAAGGCAAACCAGTACAAGATACAGTACCGCGTGATGCTCGCCCGTTACCGTGGCAAGCCCATCTGCCCCACCTGCCATGGCACACGATTGAAGAAGGAGGCGACATACGTAAAGGTTGGCGGAACAAGCATAACCGAGCTGATTGAGATGCCGGTAACACGCCTTAAAGAGTTCTTTGACAACCTTGTACTCGACGAGCACGATGCAGCCATTGCCAAGCGCATACTCACCGAGATTCGCAGCCGTGTAGACTGCCTTTTGGATGTAGGCCTTGGCTACCTCACGCTAAACCGACTGAGCAACACCCTGTCGGGCGGTGAGAGCCAGCGCATAAACCTTGTGACCTCACTTGGCAGCGCACTGGTGGGTTCGCTGTATATCCTTGACGAGCCGAGCATCGGCCTGCACAGCCGCGACACCGACCGCCTTATAAACGTGCTCTATCGCCTGCGCGACCTTGGCAACACTGTTGTTGTGGTCGAGCACGACGAGGAGATTATACGCGCAGCCGACTACATCATAGATGTGGGCCCCAAAGCCGGTTCATACGGCGGCAACATCGTCTACCGTGGCGACCTTGCCGACATTGCACCCGGCAGCAACAGCTACACATTGAAATACCTGCTTGGCGAGGAGACCATCGACGTTCCCAAGCACCGCCGCACATCAAACAATGTAATAAGAATAAAAGGTGCCCGAGAAAACAACCTCAAAGGCATTGACGTGAACATACCGCTGAACACCTTCACTGTGGTGAGCGGTGTCAGCGGTTCGGGCAAGTCGACCCTTGTACGCAACATACTCTACCGCTCGCTAATGCGCCACTTTGGCAACGTATGCGATGCCCCCGGACAGTGCGAAGCTGTTGAGGGAGCACTCTCGCAACTTGGCGGCATAGAGTTCATTGACCAGAACCCCATTGGCAAGTCATCGCGCTCCAACCCGGTAACATACCTGAAGGTCTATGACGACATACGCCACCTCTTTGCACAACAGCCACTTGCCAAACAGCTTGGCTTTGGCGCCGGACACTTCTCGTTCAATGCCGACGGCGGCCGTTGCGAGGAGTGCAAGGGCGAGGGTACAATCACCGTCTCCATGCAATTCATGGCCGATTTGAAACTTGAGTGCGAAGCATGCCATGGCAAGCGATTCAAGAACGATGTGCTGGAGGTCAAGTTCCATGGCAAGAATATACATGACATCCTTGAGATGACCGTTGGCGATGCCATCAACTTTTTCCAGGAGCACGGACAGAAGCGCATTGCCGAGAACCTGCAACCGCTACAGGATGTGGGACTGGCCTACATAAAGTTGGGACAGTCATCGTCGACCCTTTCGGGCGGTGAGAACCAGCGAGTGAAACTCGCCTACTACCTGAGCCGACAGAGCGACCGCCCAACCATGTTCATCTTTGACGAGCCTACTACAGGATTGCATTTCCATGACATCAAGAAACTGCTGAAATCGTTCTACAAACTGCTCGAACGTGGCCACTCATTGGTAATCATAGAGCACAACATGGACATCATAAAGTGCGCCGACTACCTCATTGACCTTGGCCCCGAGGGAGGCGAGAACGGCGGCAACCTTGTTGCCTGCGGAACACCCGAAGAGGTAGCAAAATGCGAGGCATCATATACAGGACAATTCCTGAGAGAGAAATTATCATAACACAAACGGCAAGCATCGCGCTTGCCGTTTGTGTTATTGACTTACTTATAATTTTTGTGTGAATTTACATTGAGGATAATTGGAACACCCCAAGAATCCTCCGTACTTTCCGTGACGCTCAACAAGTTTACTACCGCACTTGGGGCAGATTCCATTTGCTATTGCAATGTTCTTTTTATACAGAACAGTCTGGATGTTATTGGCATGTGTTTCTCGACTTCCTTCTGTTATTATATTTGCAGAAGATATTTTACTGGCAATTCTTTGGACATCTTCTTCGGATATACATCTATACTTGTATAACTTAATGGCAGACCGCAAATCACACCAGTTTATCACAATGTGATTTGGTGTTGTTATTTTCAATTCTGCACTATTTGAAAATACAACTATGGGAATAATGGCGAAATCTCCAATCTCTTTGAGTATTGCTTTTACAGCCCTCACGTGTGCTGCATTTTGTCGGATCGGGTTCCGAAGTTTATGCTGTTCACTAGTCCACCCCCAAAAACGTTTCTTGCCTAGTAAACTTTGTTTCCACTCTTCTGAATTTTCGTGTCCGAATATCCATCCCTTGTAATTCTTTGTCTCTATTACAAATATTCCATATGGTGACACTACAATATGGTCTATCTGTGTTGTTCCGTAGTTGGTCGGTAATAATATGTCATTAAGTGTTATATATTCTTTTGGAAGCCAATCCAGTTTACTTGCCACACGCTTTTCTCCCAATTTACCAATATTTTGGGGTGAAGAGAGCCATATCTTCAGTACTACAGATAGACCGATTATACAAATAGCCAATATAGGGGCAACCACATCCATAACAGATATCTTTTAAATACAAGAAGTTTTCACATTTCCGTTTTCCCCTTTCAGCTTTATTTATATCAACCCATAGAACACCCCGCCAAAAGCACCGGCAAGGAGAAGAATTAGAATTGGGCTTACCTTAAAGACTTTCATTGCGACGAATGCTGCCACAAACAGCGCGACGCTAACCCAGAACTGCAACGGTGTCTCTGTTGGCGAGCCGAAGTTCTCTTCGGTCATCAGCAGCAGCGCAGCCGAAGCTATCAAGCCCACCACAGCAGGGCGCAACAGGCGGAAGACTGCCTCTACATTCCTGTGTTTGCTATACTTCATGAAGAAACGGCTCACAATGAGCATGAGCACAATTGAGGGGAGCATCACCGCCAACGATGCTGCCAAAGAGCCCAGCACAGCCAACCCACCGTTACCTGTCGCATTCAGCACTGCCGTATAGCCTACATATGTTGCCGAATTTATGCCGATGGGGCCCGGCGTCATCTGGCTAACCGCTACAATATCGGTAAACTCAGCAGCCGTGAGCCATGCATGGCGCGTCACTACCTCGCCCTGGATTACAGAGAGCATGCCATAGCCACCGCCGAAGGAGAAGAGGCCTATTTTTAAAAAGGTATAGAAAAGTTCAAGGAATATCATACCTCACCCCCTTTCACTTTGCCATATACAAACCCTGCGATGCCCGCTGCAATTATCACATATATAGGCGAAACGCCGAATGCCACAATAAGCAGTGCCGACAATACAGGAATCCAAGCCATGGCCCACCCCACCTTTGCACTCTTTGCTACATTGAACACTGGCACGGCAATGAGTGCCACCACCGCAGGACGCAACCCTTTGAAGACGTTGTTCACCACCTCGATGTGGCGGAACTGGCGGAAAAAGAGCGCTATGAGCAGTATTATAACCACCGAAGGCAACACACAGCCGAATGATGCAGCCAATGCACCCGGCACACCGCGCAACCTGTAGCCTATGAATACCGCCATATTGACGGCAAACACGCCCGGTGCCGACTGCGCCACGGCAAGCAAATCCACAAAATCGCTCTTCTCGACCCAGCGGTTACGCTCAACCACATCGCTCTCAATGAGCGGTATCATGGCATATCCGCCGCCAAAGGTAAAGAGCCCTATGCGGAAGAATGTTGTAAAGAGTTTAAAAAGAGAGGTTGGCATATGTTCTGTTCAAAGACTCAGGGACAGGCTAATGCCTGCCCCTGAATGTACTTATTTATAGAAGGGCAGGCAGACCCTACCCCTACAATTAGATTCTATTACTTAACCTTTTCTGCCACCCAATTGTATGCGTTGCGGAAAATCTCAATCCATGGTGTCACGTCATCGGCCAAACGGTTAGCCGGATATGTAGCACACTGCCATGGGAAGATTGCGCGCTCGGGATGAGGCATCATTGCAACGTGACGGCCGTTTGCGCTTGCAAGGGCTGCAACGTTAAAGTCGGAACCGTTGGGGTTCGCAGGATAACCCTCGTATGCATACTGTGCCACGATGTTGTACTTCTCGGCATCGTATGGGAGTGAGAACTTACCCTCACCGTGAGCAACCCAAACACCAAGACGGCTGTTAGAGAGCGAACCGAAGAGAACGCTGTTGTTCTCGGGGATATTCACGCCCACGAACGATGACTCGAACTTGTGTGAGTTGTTGTGCAACATGCGTCCGCGCTCCTCGAACTCGGGGTTGATGAGGTTAAGCTCCATCATCAACTGGCAACCGTTACAGATACCCAGTGACAGGGTGTCCTCGCGCTGATAGAAGCGGTCGAGGGCTGCCTTTGCCTTTGGATTGAAGAGGAAGCCACCGGCCCAACCCTTGGCAGAACCAAGAACGTCGGAGTTAGAGAAACCACCGCAGAATACGATGAAGTTCACCTCGTCGAGAGTCTCGCGGCCGCTGATGAGGTCGGTCATTGTAACGTCCTTGACATCGAAGCCTGCAAGATGCATAGCATACGCCATCTCACGCTCGCCGTTTGTACCCTTCTCGCGGATGATTGCCGCACGTACACCCGACTTCTCGCGACGGTCGGCCGACATGCCGTAATCCTTCAACATACCGCTGAAGCGTGAAGGCATGCGGAAACGCAAAGGCTGGTTCTTGTAGTTCTGCAGACGCTCGCTTGCACAGCCGTTGAAGCTCTGCTTGAGGTCCATGAGGTATGAGCTGTCGTACCATACATCGCGGTAGTGGTCGATGTCGAACAGACGTGTGCGTTTGTCCTTTGCAACAGCAATGTGACGTTTCTCGCATGGAGTACCTATCTTCACAAAGCAGATACCCGCCTCGTCAAGAATCTCCTGCATGCGGCACTTGTTCCTGTCGGCAACCTGAATTACCAATGCGGGGTTTTCGGCGAAAAGCAACTTCACGATATCATTCTCTACAACACCGTTGAGGTCGATTTCCATACCGCCTGTTGTGTTGGCGAAACACATTTCGAGCAGTGTGGTGATGAGACCACCGGCCGAAATATCGTGACCTGCAAGTACAAGACCCTCTTTCACAAGGCGCTGTACAGCGTCGAATGCCTCGGCAAAATACTCGGGATTTGCAACTGTCGGAACATCATCACCAATGCAGTTGAGTGTCTGCGCGAATGCAGAACCGCCCAGACGCAAGTGGTCGAAGCTGAAGTCGATATGATAGAATGCGCTCTTTGGCTCGTTGACCATTACAGGAGAAACCACCTTGCGGACATCCGATACCTCACCACCGGCAGAAACAATAACTGTACCCGGGCTGATTACCTTTGTTCCGTCGGGGTACTTCTGTGTCATTGACAAAGAGTCCTTACCTGTAGGTACGTTAATCTTGAGGTCGCAGCAGAAATCGCTGAGTGCCTCGACACCGCGGTAGAGACGCGCATCCTCACCCTCCTGTGAGCGGCAAGGCCACATCCAGTTGGCGCTGAGCGAGATGCTCTTTATGCCGTTTGCAAGCGGAGCAAGCACAATGTTTGTCAAAGCCTCGGACACAGCAAGCACTGAACCCTTTGCAGGGTCGGCAAGGCCGGCCTGTGGCGCGTGACCGATAGATGTTGCAATACCCTGCTTGCCACGGTAGTCCAGTGTTACCACACCGCAGTCGCTAAGCGGGAGCTGAATCTCACCCTGACACTGCTGACGGGCAATCTTACCTGTAACGGAGCGGTCTACCTTGTTTGTGAGCCAATCCTTACAAGCTACAGCCTCAAGGCGCAGTACATCGGTCAAGTACTCCTCAATGTTCTCTGCGTCATACTCGGCATCCTTGTAGTGGCGCTCAACGGTCTTGTCGACCATATATGTCTTTGGTGAAGAACCGAACATCTGGCTCACCGAGAGGTCGAACGGACGTACACCGTCTGCCTGCTCAAAAGCAAAGCGGGCATCACCTGTTGTCTCACCTACAACGTACATTGGAGCACGCTCACGCTCGGCAACCTTGCGTACATACTCTATGGCATCCTCCTTGATGAGCAAGCCCATGCGCTCCTGTGACTCGTTGGCAATGATTTCCTTTGCCGAGAGTGTGCTGTCACCGACAGGCAGATTTGCCATATTGATTACACCACCACACTCCTCGACAAGCTCTGACAGACAGTTCACGTGACCGGCAGAACCGTGGTCATGGATTGAAACAACCGGGTTTGTCTCGTCCTCGCAGAGAGCACGTACCACGTTGTATGCACGCTTCTGCATCTCGGCATTTGCACGCTGCACAGCGTTGAGCTCGATACCTGAAGAGTAACGGCCGGTGTCAACCGATGATACAGAACCGCCACCAAGACCGATGCGGTAGTTGTCACCACCCATCACAATCACCTTGTTGCCAGGCTCGGGAGCACCCTTGAGGCAGTCGCGGCGTGTACCATAACCCACACCACCGGCAAGCATGATAACCTTATCGTAACCGTATACCTCGTCATTCTCGGCATGCTCGAATGTAAGCACCGAACCACAGATAAGCGGCTGGCCGAACTTGTTACCGAAATCGGAAGCACCGTTTGATGCCTTTGTCAGAATCTGCTCGGGAGTCTGGTACAACCAGTTGCGTACGGGGAGAAGTTCCTCCCATTTGCGGTCGTTGTATGTACGTGGATATGATGTCATGTAGACTGCAGTACCGGCAATTGGCCATGAACCCTTACCGCCACCCATACGGTCGCGGATTTCACCGCCTGTACCTGTTGATGCACCGTTGAAAGGCTCAACGGTTGTGGGGAAGTTGTGTGTCTCAGCCTTGAGCGAGATTACAGTCTCTATATCCTTGATTACGAAATAGTCGGGGATTGAGTGGTCGGCCGGTGCGAACTGCTCGACAACAGGACCCTGCGCAAAGGCAACGTTGTCCTTATAGGCCGAGATGATGCTGTTGCGGTTCTCGTTTGTTGTGCGCTTTATCATTGCAAAGAGCGACGAAGGCATCTCCTCGCCGTCGATGATGAATGTACCGCCGAAAATCTTGTGACGGCAGTGCTCAGAGTTAATCTGCGCGAAACCGAACACCTCGCTGTCGGTAAGCTTGCGGCCAAGTTCGCCCTCCACACGGTGAAGGTAGTCAATTTCCTCCTTTGAAAGAGCAAGACCCTCCTGCTCGTTGTAGCTCTCCAGGTCCTCGATGAACTCTATTGGTTTGGGTTCAATGTCAACAGTGAAGATTTCCTGGTCGAGTCCCTTGTACATGCGCTGCAACATGGGGTCATACTCGGCATCCTCATTCTCCACCTCGAAATACTCCTCAATGCGCTGAATGCCGCAAAGACCCATGTTCTGGGTAATCTCCACAGCATTTGTACTCCAAGGAGTAATCATTTCACGACGTGGACCGACGAAAAAGCCATTGACAGTCTCGCCATCGACCAAAGTAGCCTCACCATACAGCCAGCAGAGTTTCTCTACATCCTCGGCTGTCAAAACATTCTTTGTCTGGGTAGCAATTACAGAACCACCCTGTGTACTGAAAAAGTAAATCATATATATGATATTTTGTTTTACATAGTACCTGTGCCGCATGCAGCAGTCCAAAGGACTCCACAGAGGCACAATATGGAACAAAGATAACAATAAAAAACAATATTATGGCCAAATCGGTAACATTTGTTGTTGTTTATATAAGATTATTGCATCAGGCGGTGATTTGTACATCGTTTTTTATAACTTCGCGGCATAAATTAAGATAGCACAATCTATGGAGACGATTATAGGACTTACAATTCCATTCCTTGGAACAGCATTGGGAGCAGCCGTTGTACTGATGTTGCGCGGTGGAATAACAGAGAAGACAAACAGTGCAATGCTTGGGTTTGCATCGGGCGTGATGGTGGCAGCCGGTTTCTGGTCACTTTTACAACCTGCACTTGAACAAGTGGGCGAAGGCATTGGCAACACTTGGCCTGTGCTTGCCGGCTTTGCGGCCGGTATGTGCTTTCTGCTATTGCTGGACACCGTCATCCCCCACCAGCATATTGACGACAAGCGCCCCGAAGGCCCGCGTTCACGTCTGCCACGCTCGATAAAAATGATTCTTGCCGTAGCCCTGCACAACATCCCCGAGGGCATGGCCGTGGGCGTTGTCTTTGGCGGAGTACTTAGCGGCAACACCGACCTCACCCTTGCAGGCGCATTGGCACTCTCAATAGGTATGGCAATACAGAACATCCCCGAGGGTGCAATCATATCAGTTCCGTTGCGCGACGAGGGGAAAAGCCCGGGAAAGGCTTTTGCATGGGGTGCCGCATCGGGCCTTGTAGAGCCGGTTGCAGCTCTTGCAACAATGTTTATACTTAAGGACAGTGCTGCAGCCATGCCGTTGTTACTTGCATTTGCAGCCGGCGCCATGCTATATGTAGTTGTGGAAGAGCTGATTCCCTCATCGCAAAAAGGCAAGCACAGCAACATAGGAACAATTGGTTTTGCAGCGGGATTCATGCTCATGATGCTGCTCGACAGTTGCCTGAACTGAATATAAAAGATGACTTAACATCTTTTCACAGAGATTATTATTATCTTCGCAGAACAAAAATAAAAACAAAAATATCATGACAAAGAAACTTAATACAGGCACGCTGTGCGTGCAGGGCGGTTGGCAGCCCAAGAAGGGAGAGGCACGTGTGTTGCCCATTTTCCAGAGTACAACATTCAAATACGACACAAGCGAGCAGATGGCACGTCTGTTCGACCTCGAGGACAGCGGTTATTTCTACAGCCGCCTGCAGAACCCCACAGTTGATGCAGTTGGCGCAAAAATCAATGCACTCGAAGGCGGTGTGGGCGCAGTAATGACCTCATCGGGCCAGGCAGCGAACTTCTACGCTATACTCAACATCTGCCAGGCAGGTGACCATTTCGTTTCGGCAACAACCATCTACGGCGGTACATACAACCTTTTTGCCGTGACATTGAAGAAGATGGGCATTGAGGTTACATTTGTGGATGCCGATGCCCCTGCCGAGGAGATTGAGAATGCTTTCCGCCCCAACACCAAGGCGCTGTTCGGCGAGACAATCTCCAACCCGAGCGTGAACGTGCTGGACATTGAGAAGTTTGCCGACATTGCACACCGCAAGGGTGTGCCCCTTATCATCGACAACACATTCGCGACACCGGTGAACTGCCGCCCCATCGAATGGGGTGCCGACATTGTGACACACTCTACAACAAAATACATGGACGGCCATGCGGTTGCCGTTGGAGGTTGCGTGATTGACAGCGGCAATTTCGATTGGGAAGCACAGCACGATAGGTTCACATGCCTCACCGAGCCCGACGAGAGCTACCACGGTCTCATCTACACAAAGAATTTTGGCCGCGCAGCATACATTACAAAGATGGTTTCGCAGGTGATGCGCGACCTGGGTGCAATGATGGCTCCAGAGAATGCGTTCCTGCTGAACCTTGGACTGGAGACACTGCACCTGCGCATGCCACGCCACTGCGAGAATGCACAGAAGGTTGCCGAGTACCTTGAGCAGCACCCCAAAGTGAAATGGGTGAACTACTGCGGCCTGCCAAGCAGCAAATATTACAGCCTTGCACAGAAGTACCTGCCAAACGGCGGTTGCGGCGTAATGGCATTTGCCGTTGAGGGCGACAAGGAGGATGCGATACGTTTCATGGACAGCCTGAAGTTCATTGCCATTGTAACACACGTGGCCGATGCGCGTTCATGCGTGCTGAACCCTGCAAGCCACACCCACCGTCAGCTCAGCAATGAGCAGCTCATTGAGGCCGGCATTGACCCCGATTTGATTCGTCTGTCTGTGGGTATTGAGGATGCTGAGGATATCATTGCCGACATTGAGCAGGCATTGGAGACTATTTAAGCATAACCCCAACGATGAAGAAGTTGCTTATAGTTGCAGGCGCGCTGCTGTGGTGCATCACCGCCACTGCAGGAATCTTCCCCGCCACAGTGCCACAGGACAGCACCCGCACGAGGATGGAGATAAAGAGAGCCGACACAAGCAAAGCCGGCAGCGTGGATGTGTCCCCTTTAAAGGTACAGGAGAAGAGAGCGGATGTCAAACCTGACAAAACTGAAATAAAGGCCGCGACAACGGTTGAAAAGCCAATGGTCGCAGTGGGCAAAAACAGTGCCGAGGAGATGAAGAACATGGCAAAGAGGGAGAGCAAGAAGTCTGCCGGACAGTCCGAAACCCCAACTGTAAGCTACCCATACTATCCCGGTGGAAATATTGCCATAAGGGAGTTTGTAAGACAGACCCGCCGCTACCCCGAAGAGTGCAAGCGTGAGCGCCTGACAGGAAGGGTTGAGGTGCTGATAGCCATTGCACCCGACGGTACACCGCACAGTGCAACAATATCAAAGAGCAGCGGTAACGTACACATGGATGCCGAGGCTTTGCGCGTTGCAGAACTGATGCCAAAGTGGCAACCGGCCGCAGAAAGCGACGACCCGCAAGGCATCGATTACGTAATATACGTAAACTTCCGCCCCGGAAGGTGAAAAAAGGTGAAAGGTGAAAGCGGAAAGCGGAAAGGTTAAAGCTGCGGTTAAGCGAGCAAAAGCCAAGTTTGCTTGGGCTTTTACAGCGAGCGGCAGCAGATTCAACCGCTACCGCTAGCGAGTGAGTGAACATTCATTTTCAATCACAACAAGCGCAGCTACCCGATTTAAGCACATAATGAAAGCACGACGTGTTGAACGTCGTGCTTTCATTATATACCTTTCCGTTTTCACCTTTCCGCTTTCACATTTCACCTTTCCGCTTTTGCTTTAAAGGCCAAGGCATAGAGCCTCATCTGCTTTATCATTGCCAGAAGGCCGTTGCTGCGGGTTGGCGACAGATGCTCCTTAAGACCGATAGCCTCCACAAAATAGGGTTCACTTGCGAGTATCTCATCGGGGGTGTGTCCCGAGTAAACCTTTATCAACAATGATACTATTCCTTTCACTATCATAGCATCGCTTTCGGCACGGAAAATCACTTTGCCGTCGGCATAGTCCGCCTGAAGCCACACACGGCTCTGACAACCTTCAATCAGGTTATTGTCGGTCTTGTACTCCGCAGGCAGCGGTTCCTGTTCGCCACCGAGGTCTATGAGCAACTGATAGCGGTCGAGCCAATCATCGAAGTCATTGAACTCGGCAATTATCTCATCCTGTATCTCTTTTATTGTAGCCATTACTTCTCGTTATAAATTACTGTCAACACTGTCTGCCCCACCGCCTTGAGTGTGGCGGCATCTATCCACTCCATATCATCTTTCATCGTATGGTGGTGGGCGCCAAATCCATTGGGACTTTCAGGGTCATAGTTAATGATATCTATGCAGGGAATTCCCGCTGTGGTATTCACATAAAGATGGTCATCGGTGATGGCACCACCCTCTTCGTTGATGAAGAATGCCGAGTATCCTGCCCTGTGAGCCCAATCCCACACCTTGCGCACCACCCCGGCGGCATAGTAGTTGGAGTAATACTCATGATGGAAGCGTGAAGCAGGAGCACCCACAATGTCAAGCAATATACCATAGCGTGGGCTGTAGCCAGCCTCGTGAGGGAAGTATGACCAGTACTGCGAACCCAAAGCCCAAGAGTGGTGGTTGGTGTAATACCTCTCGATGTCGTTCTCGTGAAGGCCATAGTCTTCGGCATCGAAAAGTATGATATCAACACCCACTGTCGGTGGCAGCATAGACAATTGACGCGCAACCTCCATCAGCACTCCCACTCCGCTACCGCCATCATTGGCGCCGGGAAGAGGTTTGTAGTGGTTGGCCTTGTCCGGGTCTGAATCGGCCCATGGGCGTGTATCCCAATGGGCACAAAGCATCACTCGCTCCTTTTTCTCGGGCGAAAAGCGGGCTATGATGTTACGTGCCTTGAGCAGGTCACCGTTATATGCTTTGAGGTCGACATCCTGTGTAAGCACCTCGGCACCATAGGAGCGTAGCTTGGCAACAAGATAGTCGCCGCACTTGCGGTGGGTTGCCGTACCTGGCACACGAGGGCCGAATGCCACCTGACGCGCCACAAAGCTATAGGCACTGTCGGCATCGAAAATTGGCACAATAACGGCCGGTTCAACAACCACGGCAGGCTTCTGCGACACGGGTTCAACAGCCGGTGCTGCATCTACCGCACTGTTTTTGGGAGCGCCGCTGCAGTTCACAAGCAGCAACGCCACCAACAGCATGTATATCTTTTGAATCATCACTCCAGTATTACTTGTTCAATCTCCAGGTAGCACCCTCCTTGCCGTCCTTGATTTCGAAACCGAGTTCAGCAAGTTCGTTGCGTATCTTATCACTGGTAGCCCAATCCTTGTTTGCCTTGGCAATCTGACGCTGCTGCAGAAGCATGTCGACAACCTTGCCGAAAGCCTCCTCGCGGGCGCTGTTTGAGCCCTGCTCCTGGCGCAGACCCAGGATATCGAAAGTGAACAGATGGAACACCTCCTTGAGTTCGGCAAGGTCGGCCTCACTGATAGTTGCCTTCTTATCGGCAAGCTGATTGATGGCACGCGATGCATCGAAAAGGTGAGAGATTACCTGAGCCGTATTCATGTCATCATTCATCGCGTCGTAGCACTTGAGACGCAAATCCTTGACATCAACAGTAGTCTCGCCCGATGCGGCAAGACCGCAGAGAGTCTTGTATGCCTCGAGCAGGCGCTGCATACCCTTCTCGGCTGCCTGTAGTGCCTCGTTGCTGAAGTCGACTGTGCTGCGGTAGTGGGCCTGAAGGATGAAGAAACGGATGGTCATTGGTGTGTAGGCCTGCGAGAGGAGCTTGTGCGAACCTGTGAAGAACTCATCGAGCGTGATGAAGTTACCCAAAGACTTACCCATCTTGGTACCGTTGATGGTTATCATATTGTTGTGCATCCAGTACTTTACAACGTGATGTCCCATAGCCGCCATGCCCTGTGCTATCTCGCACTCATGGTGTGGGAACACAAGGTCCATGCCACCGCCGTGGATATCGAACTGCTCGCCAAGGTACTTGCGTCCCATGGCAGTACACTCACAGTGCCATCCCGGGAAACCGTTGCTCCAGGGCGATGGCCAACGCATGATATGCTCGGGCTGCGCGCACTTCCACAGAGCAAAATCTGCAGGGTTGCGTTTCTCGTCCTGGCCGTCGAGCTCACGTGTGGTGTTGAGGACATCGTCAAGGTTGCGGCCGGAGAGAATGCCATATTTATGAGCCTTGTCATACTTGGCAACATCGAAATATACAGAGCCCTGGCTCTCATAGGCAAAGCCATTGTCGAGAATCTCCTTTACAAGTTCAATCTGCTCTATGATGTGACCTGAAGCATGCGGTTCAATGCTTGGCGGCAACACATTGAGGGCATCCATCACCTTGTGGTAGTGAAGTGTGTACTGCTGCACAACCTCCATGGGCTCAATCTGTTCAAGACGTGCCTTCTTTGCAATCTTGTCCTCACCCTCGTCAGCATCGTGCTCAAGGTGGCCCACATCGGTGATGTTACGCACGTAGCGTACCTTGTAGCCGAGGTTCTGCAAGTAGCGGAACAGCACGTCGAATGTGATAGCCGGGCGTGCATGGCCAAGATGGGCCGGGCCATAGACAGTGGGGCCGCACACATAAAGACCTACATTGGGGGCATTGAGCGGCTCGAACAGCTCTTTCTTGCGAGAGAGCGTGTTGTATATCATAAATTTGTTTTCCATAATGTTATATTATATTTTGTTATCTCATTTGAATTTACGCGTTGCATTGCGGTTCTGCTTGCGACGCTCCTTATCGGGTTTCTGCTTGGTTATCTCAAGCGGTTTCTGCTCATTGAGCGGAGCATTGATGTCCCAATCGTCCTGCGTATACTCGAATAGCGCACGCAATTCAAGGGAGTGGTGGTAGTAGGAGACACGCTCAGGTTCTATCCCTTTAGCATAGTCACCGGTATCCCATTTCCCATTGCCGTTGTCATCGAAGATAAGGCGCATATAGTAGGTGCCCGGCTTCACGAAATAGAAGGTGCATCCACCGTCTGATGTACGGTTCTCCATAACCGCATCGCCACCTGAATTAAGCAGCTGTACTATACCCTTGTCGCCTACCCCGGCAATGTTCACATAGAGCAAGGCATAGTCGTCGAGCGACTTGAATTTTATCTCGCGCTCTAACTTTTTTGAGACACCGCCATAGAGACCTTTGAATGCTGCCGAATCGGCCTTTATCATATAGACCTGCTCGGGGCGCCACTCGGCATACAGTCCATATTTGCGTATGTTGACACTATCGGGGCGCAGCACGCTTTCCACGGGTGTCCATAGTGTGTCGACCTTGAGTTCAACGCTTACTGCAGAGGTGTCGACCGAGAGCAGAGGCTCGTCAAAGGTAAAAGTGCATATACCTGTCAAATCCATAGAGGATGAACCGCTGAAACGCAAAGGCAGTTCCTTGGTAGGAGGTGTGAATACAGGCGGGTTATCCTCGTCATAGTCGGGCAAGGACTTGGCACGGCGCAGAAAAGCCTTCTCGTCGTCCTCGAACTTCTTGCGCTGCTGCTTCACAACATTCTCCCAACGCTTGCGCGAAGAGACATAGAGGGTATCGGTGCGGTCTACAGCATCGCCCGTTGTTTCTATAGCCCTGTATGACAACTTCAGCGCAAGGGTATCGTTGCGGTAGAGCAAGGAGTCCTTCAACCAATAGACAAGCGTATCCCTTTTGGCACTGGCCTCAAGCACATAGGCATCGGTAAGGTCAAAATCGAGTCCCTCCAGCAGTGGCAGCTCGTCATTTGGGGCTGCAAAAAAGAGGGAGAGTTTGTTATGCGGGTCGCGTGTATGCTTGACAAGGTACTGTGTCACGAATTCCTCATTGAAAGCGCGCAACACAATATCATCGGGCATAAAACGGGTATAATTGACCATGCGTATTGTGTCGATGGTGGTGCTGTCGCGCCAAATGGTATCGGGACGCACGGCAGGAACGGCATAGGGTTCCACAACTGTTGATGACCAGGCAACCTTTTCGCTTTTCTGGTCGAAGAGGAAGTTCTGGTTGGCATCGGACAATGCATATACACGATATTTGCCGGGAGCAATGCCTTTTATTGTAAAACGGCCACGTGAATCGGTACGCGACACACGCTCGAAAGGCAGAGTATTGAACGCACTGTCATCGAGACAGGAGTGCAGGCCCACCATCATACCCTTTATAGGTTCAAGGTCGGCGGCATTGAGAACCGTACCGCTTACAGCAAGTGTATCCACGGTTTCGCCGGTTGAGAAAACATAGGCGAAGTTCTCAAAAGGATTGCTCTCGTTGTTGTCTACGATTGCATTGCCGAAGTCGATGGAATAGGTTGTATTGGGCTTTAGAGTGTCGAACAGTTCAACGGAAACCTTCTTGCCGCTGTACTTTATTTCAGGCATCTCAAACTGCGGAGGTGAGACAATGACATTCTCAAAAGCATTCTGCAATGTCACATTCTCATCGAACTCCAACGTTATATCGGCAACGGACACGCCAGTTGAATTGAGCGCAGGAGTTGCCTTGAGAAGAACCGGCGGCTCCTCGTCATAAGGCCCTCCGTCGGGAGAGCCTATACTGGCACAGGCAGCAAGCACAAGTGCCGGCAACAGTGACATTATAAAATCCTTCACTCTTTTCATCTGTTCATCTCCAAAAGCTCATCAATATATCCACGGCTGTTGCTCAGACGGGGTACCTTATGCTGACCACCCAGTTTACCTTTGCTCTTTAGCCAGTCGCTGAAAAGATTTTCACGTGCAACAACAAGCTCAAGACGCTGCATGGTCCTGTTCTTGTATCGCTTTGCCTCGTAATCGGAGTTAAGACGCTGCAGAGTGGTATCAAGAATTGTGGCAAACTCTTCGACCGATGCCGGGGGTGTTGCAAACTCCACAACCCACTGGTGGCGGCATTTGGCCTCGGCATCCATGAACACCGGGGCTGCCGTGTACTCAAGCACACGCGCTCCGGTTTCAATGCAAGCCTGTTCAAGGCCCTTCTCGGCATTCTCTACAATCAGTTCCTCGCCAAAGGCATTGATAAAGTGTTTTGTTCTGCCGGTAATGACAATCTTATAAGGGTCCTTGCTTGTAAAGCGTACCGTATCACCAATCATATAACGCCACAATCCGCACGAGGTTGATATGAGCATTGCATAATTCTTGCCAAGCTCTACCTCCCACAATGGCAACACACGCGGCGAGGGCGAACCGATATCCTCAAGCGGCATGAACTCGTAGAAGATGTCATAATCAATCATCAACAACATTGCCGGGTCAAGCGGGTCATTCTGCAGAGCGAAGAAACCTTCGCTGGCATTGTAGGTCTCGACATACTTCATATTGCTGTTGCGTATGAGACGATGATACTGCTCACGGTAAGGAGTGAATGCCACACCACCATGGAAAAAGACCTCGAGATTGGGCCACACTTCATCGACACTCTGCTTACCGGTAATGTCGAGCATGTGCTTGAGCACAGCCATCATCCACGACGGCACACCCGAGATATTCGTGACATTCCTGTCAAAGGCAAAACGGGCAATACGTTCCATCTTCTCCTCGAAATCGCCCAACAGGGCTATCTCCTTTGGAGGAACGCGGAAAAAGTTCACAAACGGGCTACAGTTTTCAATGAGTATGGCACTCAAATCGCCTACAAGACTGCTTGGCAAGTTGTAATTGGGTGAGTGACTACCACCAAGGATAAGTGCCTTACCCGAAAAGAGACGGCTCGCAGGGTTAGCTGCAAGATATGTTGCCACAACATCATAACCACCCCTGTAGTGCATGTTACGCAGACCGTCAGGAGTAATAGGTATGAACTTACTCTTGTCATTGGTTGTACCCGATGACTTCGCAAACCACTTGCATGCTCCTTTCCAGAGCACATCTCCCTCGCCACGGCGCATACGGTCGATATCGGTTTTGAGAGTCTCGTAGTCCTGTACACCTACAGCGGCCGCAAACTGCTCGTAGTTGCGAATGGCAGGATAGTTGTGCCTTATACCCCACTCGGTGGCCGAGGCTTCAGCTATAAGATGTTCAAGCACACCACGTTGCATTACCTCGGCCGCTGTTGCATACCTTTCAATCTGCCTTACACGGATGTCGGTAACGGGCTTTATGAGTGGGGTCAGGTTAATCATCTATCACAATATATTACTGCAACACCTATTGCTTATTCATTGTACTTTGCAAGACCACCCTTGAGGAACTCTACGAATTTGCCGACATTCTTGTCAAAGGCAAAAGAGCCGTTCAGGCGGTTACCCTCGGCATCCACCAGCACATAGAATGGCTGTGAGAGCGCACCGAACTCATGCTGCTGGAAATAGGTCCATTTCTCGCCTACCTCGGTATACTCCAAACCATCCTCACCGATGAAAGGTTCGGGGAGTTCCCTGCGGTCATCGACATACAGCGATGCTACGATATAGTTGTCGTGCAGAATCTGGAGTACCTCCTTGTCGCTGAGGACAACAGACTCCATTTCGCGGCAGTTGACACAGCCATGGCCGGTAAAGTCGAGGAAAATGGGTTTGTTTTGCTCGCGGCTCAACTTCACGGCCTCGTCATAATCGTGTGTATCGGCCTTGAAGATAGCAGGTTTCTCACTCGCACCTGCCGAGTGGATAGTGAAATCCTGTGTAAACATTGGAGGCGCAAAGGCGCTGATTGCCTTACAAGGTGCACCCCACAGACCGGGAATCATATATACTGCAAATGCAAATGAGAGCAATGCGCCAAAGAAACCGGTCACGCTGGTTGTCTTGTCGCTTGGGTCATCGTGTGGCAAACGGATAATCTTGAGCAGATACATGCCAAGGAGAATAGCCAATGCAATCCACAATACGAGGAATGTCTCGCGGTCGAGGATACCCCAACCCTTTGTAAGGTCGGCAACAGAGAGGAACTTCAAAGCGAATGCAATCTCTACAAAACCAAGTACAACCTTGATGGTGTTCATCCAGCCACCTGAACGTGGGGTCTGCTTGAGCAGTGACGGGAAGATTGCAAAGACTGTAAACGGCAAGGCAAGAGCCAAGGCAAAACCGAACATACCGACTGCCGGTCCCAGATAGTTTCCGGAGGTTGCTGTCTCAACGAGCAGGAAACCGATAATAGGACCTGTACATGAGAATGACACCAATGCAAGAGTGAATGCCATGAGGAAGATGCTGAGGATACCGGTTGTGCTACCGGCCTTTTCATCGACCTTGTTTGTCCATGATGAAGGCAACTTGATCTCGAAGCCGCCAAGGAACGATGCACCAAAGACAAGCAGCATAAGGAAGAAGAATACATTGAACAATGCATTTGTTGCAAGCTTGTTGAGTGCTGCCGGGCCAAAGAGCAATGTCACGGCCAGACCGAGCAACAGATATATCACAACGATTGATGCACCATATATCAAGGCCTCACGGATAGCCTGCTTTCTCTCTTTAGAACGTTTAAGGAAGAAGCTCACTGTCATTGGGATGATTGGCCAGACGCAAGGAGTGAGCAACGCGAGCAGACCGCCACCGAAACCAAGGATGAAGGTTACCCATATTGAGCTGTCGCCCTCTTTTGCAGTTTCCTCTGTAACGGCAGTGGCTGTCTCAACAACAGGCTGTACCTCTACTGCAGGCTCGGCACTCTCGGCCTTGGGCTCCTCTACAGTTTCAACAGCCTCAACCACAGGTGCAGCCGGTGCAGGCTCGTTCACTACAGCCTCCTCCTTTTTCGCAGGAGCGGGTGCAGGAGCAGGAGCCGCCTTCTCTTTCACAACGGGCTTTGCCTCGGCAGGTTTGGCAGGTGCAGGGGTCTCCTTCACCGGAGCCGCAGCCGGAACAACCGAAATGTTCTCATTGGTTATAGTAAAGTCGTAACGGCCGGGAACGCAACCCATATCGCCGCAAGACTGGTAGTGCAAAGTACCTTTGAGCTTGAAATTCTCATTGAGCACCTTGAACTTTTGGGTGAACGATGCGAACTCCTCGAAATAGGTCACCTGCATATCGAAAACAGGCTCGTACTTCGACTTGGCCTCGTCCACCGGAGCAAGTTCGCCAACGAGTTCTGCGCCCTCGAGCTCTGCAAACTTCACGTATGTAGGCTTGGGACCGCCCTTCGGGATATCGGTCGAGTACATATAGTATCCATCCGCAATCTCAGCGATAAACTCTACTGTAACTTCTGCGCCCTTTGCAGTCAATTCATGAGAAACTGTAACGGGCTTTTGTGCGCTTGCCTGCAAAGTTGTCACAAGCAGCAGCAATGAGAAAATAAACTTTTTCATTCTATCTAAATTTTTAGTTTGTTTTTCATAGTTCCACGGGGTTCTTCCTTATTCGCCATTCGGCGGGATAGAGGTTGTTTGCCCTGTTACCGATGTTCTTTGCAAACCCGATAGGCCTGTCCTTGTAGGTCAGCAACAGATAGCCCACCGGTGCCTGCTCAAAGGCCAAAGCCTCGCGATGCAGATAGGCAAGTGCCTTTTCGCGCTCAAGTTCAACGTTGCAGAAAGCCTCACGGCGAAGAGCATTGCTCATCGCAAGCTGATGGAGCGGCAGGAGCTTGTTGTTCTTTACATCGGTTAGCGGCAAAGCGCAGTGCAGCACCCTCATCTTCTGCTGCAGGGCAAGCATTGCCGCTGTATGTTCGCGTGGCATTGCCACCACCCTGTCACCCTGTTGCACAAAATTGAAAACATCCGCGTTCTCTATCCACTCCTCGAGTTGTGCCTTCAGCTTTGAGGCGGCAGGCTGAAAGCGCTGCTGTCTTGGCTGTGCCAACGGGGCATCGCCATCCTTGCGGAGCGCGGCAATGAAGAAACCTTCGCCGGCTGTGTAGCCCGGCAAGAAACGGTATACCGGCAAGTCACCGACAAGAGCGCCTGTAACGCCCCATGCCTCATCAGTCTCCACGGTTAAAGGTGTTGCGCCAAGTTCGTCGGCAATCCACGCCACGCAATCCTCATTCTCTTCGCGATTGAAGGTACAGGTGCTGTATATCAGCACACCACCGGGGCAAAGCGTGGGCCATATATCGGACAAAATGCGCTTTTGGCGCTTCACACACTGCTCCACATTCGACACACTCCACTGCTCTACAGCCACACTGTCCTTACGGAACATACCCTCGCCCGAGCAGGGGGCATCGACCACAACAAGATCGAAGAAGTTGCCGAAGCTGCCGAAATCGGCAGGCTCGTTGCGGGTAACAACAGCAGATGGGTTGCCCCACTTTATCACATTCTCGGCAAGCACCTGGGCACGCTGCGCCACAGGCTCATTGGAGACAAGCAGGCTACCCTTTGGCAAAAGCGAGAGCAGATGTGTTGTCTTGCCACCGGGAGCGGCACACAAATCGAGCGCACGCACCGGAGCATCTATATATCGCTCTATAAAACGTTCAATGAACATCGAAGATGCCTCCTGCACATAGTAGCACCCTGCATGGAAAAGCGGGTCGGCTGTAAACACGGGGCGTGTGGATAGATAGCGGCCGTTCACTGCCCATGGGACGGACGCATTCTCACTATCGGGCATCTGCTTATCGGTATTATAGCGTACACTAACCACCGGCTCAGCGCCAAGCGCCTCCACAAAACGCGCAAACCTCTCCTTGCCGAAAAGGAGTTCCGTTCTGTCAATAAAGGCTTGGTTTAGTGTCATAACAATCTCTTTTACAAATGCACGCACCGCAGGTGTACAAAAAGGCATATTCGAAGCAAAGATACAAAAAATATATCAGCATATGCTTTAAATGGTAAAAAAATACAGCAGGAGGCGCAAGTTTATACAATAATTAACAACCACAGGAAAGAGAAAGAAAAATAGCTTTCAATGATAGGAAAATTTAAGGCGAAAGCTTATCTTTGCGAATATAAACATATATTGGCCGAAAATTGTATCGGCGGGACAGAATAGAAGAAAATAGAACAAAAAACATATGAAACAATATCTTGATCTGCTCAACCGCATCCTCACCGAGGGTACAAAGAAGGACGACCGCACAGGAACGGGCACTATAAGCGTGTTCGGCCACCAGATGCGCTTCAACCTTGAGAAGGGATTCCCCTGCCTGACAACGAAGAAGCTTCACCTGAAGTCAATAATACACGAACTGCTGTGGTTCCTCAACGGCGACACCAACGTAAAATATCTGCAGGATAACGGCGTGCGCATCTGGAATGAGTGGGCCGACGAGAACGGAGACCTTGGACACATATATGGTTACCAATGGCGTTCATGGCCGGGATATGACGGCGAACACATAGACCAGATAAAGGAGGTTGTGGAGACAATAAAGAACAACCCCGACTCGCGCCGCATCATAGTGAATGCATGGAATGTGGGCGACATAAAGAACATGAACCTGCCGCCATGCCATGCCATGTTCCAGTTCTACGTTGCCGACGGCAAACTGAGTCTGCAACTGTACCAGAGAAGCGCAGACTGTTTCCTTGGCGTGCCGTTCAACATTGCATCATACGCACTGTTGCTGCAGATGATGGCACAGGTAACAGGGTTGAAAGCCGGCGAGTTCATACACACACTGGGCGATGCGCATCTTTACCTTAACCACATTGAACAGGCGAAGCTGCAGCTCACACGCGAACCGAAGAAATTGCCACGGATGGTGATAAACCCCGACGTAAAGGACATTTTCTCTTTCAAATTCGAAGATTTTTCACTTGAGGACTACGATGCCCACCCGCACATAAAAGGCGTTGTAGCCGTTTAAACCTAAGCAAATATGTACAAATTAGCTCTCATTGCCGCTATCGCAAAGAACAACGCCATTGGGTTTGAAAACAGACTCATATACTGGCTACCCAATGACCTCAAGCGTTTCAAGGAGCTCACGACAGGGCACACTATAATAATGGGCAGCAACACATTCCGCTCGTTGCCGAAGGGCGCCTTGCCCAACCGCCGCAACATTGTGCTCTCACGCAAGGAGAGCGAATTCCCGGGCTGCGAGACATTCAGTTCACTGGAGGAAGCACTTGCCAACTGCAGTGACACAGAGTTGGTTTACATCATTGGCGGCGAGATGCTCTACAGAACAGCCTTGCCGCATGCCGATATCCTGTGCCTGACGGAGATTGATGACACGCCCGAGAATGCCGACGCGTTCTTCCCCGAATTCGCAAAGAACGAATGGGAGGTCATTGAACAGGAGGAGCACACTACCGATGAGAAACATGCATATAACTACCGCTTTGTAACATACTTGAGAAGGCAGTAGAGAAGCATCTGATAAATAACAGAAAAGAGGGTGACCCAAAAGTATCAAAGGGCCACCCTCTCTGTTTTTTATTGCATCTGTTTCTGCGGGATGTTTTTTAAAAAAAAGATAGCTATTCCTTTGAATCTCATTGGAATAGCTATTGTTTGTTTGGGATTTTTTTA
>JAZRRI010000060.1:0-9806 GCA_045650605.1 Bacteroidaceae bacterium
TAATTGCCGTTGCGAATA
The DNA here is from genome assembly GCA_045650605.1 of Bacteroidaceae bacterium. GTDB lineage: Bacteria > Bacteroidota > Bacteroidia > Bacteroidales > Bacteroidaceae > HGM04593. Next base: position 19 of record JAZRRI010000060.1, read on the forward strand.
AACTACTGAAACAGATCTTTGCGATTGTAAAAAGCAATTCTGTATATAGCGAGATTTTAACTTGATTTTTATTTGGATTTTAACACAGTTCATTCCGAACCTTGTGTGAGGAATCTCATTATAAGCAGATTCAGAGATCCCTCGTCACTGCGTTCTGTCGGGATGACAAGTTCGCGATTTGATTTAGCTTATATCGAACTCACGTTAAAATAAATAGACCATAAAGGATGCGTACTTTATGGTCTATTTTTTAGGTAATAATATAGATGTTGACCCAACACTTCAAAACTCTTCATTCATATCGACCGTATGGGAGATATCTCATGTTTTGTTTTGGAGTTTTTTCCGGGCTGCCCTCAACAACACGTCTCGTCACTGCGTTCTGTCGGGATGACATTACAGAGACATACAGGGTCAACTGCCATATCATTGCTATTTTTTAGATGTTTATCTGTTCTTGTACATATCGTCGTAATACTTCTCGTACTCACCGCTTGTGATGTTGTCCATCCACTCCTGGTTGTCGAGATACCAACGCACGGTCTTTTCAATACCCTCCTCGAACTGCAGGCTCGGCTCCCAACCCAGCTCTTTCTGCAATTTGGTTGAGTCTATGGCATAGCGCATATCGTGGCCGGCACGGTCGGTAACGTAGGTAATGAGGTCAAGCGATGCACCTTCGGGGTTGCCAAGCAGGCGGTCGACAGTCTTGATGATTACCTTAATGATGTCAATATTCTTCCACTCGTTAAAACCGCCTATGTTGTATGTATCGGCCACCTTGCCGTTGTGGAAAATCACATCAATGGCACGGGCGTGGTCAACAACATATAGCCAGTCGCGTACATTCTCGCCCTTGCCATATACAGGCAGCGGTTTGCGATGACGTATATTGTTGATGAACAGCGGTATCAGCTTCTCGGGGAACTGATAAGGACCATAGTTGTTCGAGCAGTTGGTGACGATTGTAGGCATGCCGTATGTATCGTGAAATGCGCGCACAAAGTGGTCGCTGCTTGCCTTCGATGCCGAATAGGGGCTGTGAGGGTTGTACTTTGTTGTCTCGTAGAAGAAATCATCACCATAGGCCAAATGATGTTCGCCCGACGATGCCGTTGTTGTGAACGGAGGCTCAATACCCTCGGGGTGATTCATTTCAAGAGCACCATACACCTCATCGGTCGAAATGTGGTAGAAACGCTTGCCCTCGTACTTCTCGGGGAGCGACTCCCAATAGAGCTTTGCCGCCTGCAGCAGCGAAAGCGTACCCATAACATTTGTACGTGCAAAGGTAAAGGGGTCTTTTATCGAGCGGTCCACGTGACTCTCGGCTGCAAGATGAATTATACCGTCAACCTTTTGCTCTATCATCAAGTTGTACATTGCGTCAAAGTCACAGATATCGGCCTTGAAGAAGGTGTAGTTGGGTCTATCCTCAATATCCTTGAGGTTGGCAAGGTTGCCGGCATAGGTGAGTTTGTCGACATTGATTATATGATACTCGGGATACTTGTTTACAAGCAAGCGTACTACGTGCGAGCCTATGAAACCGGCGCCGCCGGTAACTATTATAGAGCGTTTCATAAAAAAACAATATTATTTGTTGGTAGCCTTAATCCTTTTTATGCAATACTCCATTGACTCGCGCCAGTGCGGTATGTCAATGTCGAAAGTATTCTTGATTTTTGTCTTGTCGAGCACCGAGTATGGCGGGCGTGTCACCGGTGACGGAAACTCGCTGCTGTGGCAAGGATTTATGCGGCAGTTTGTGTTGCCTGCCACAGCTGCAATCTCAACAGCAAAGTCATACCATGAGCAAACGCCCTCGTTCGAGAAGTGGTAGATGCCCTCGTTACCCTCATAAACACCAGCCTCAATTATTGAGAAGATGGCAAGCGCCAAGTCGCCGGCATATGTTGGGGTGCCAACCTGGTCAAACACCACATTCAGTTGCTCACGCTCTGCTGTCAGGCGCAGCATTGTCTTCAGGAAGTTGTTGCCAAACTCGCTGTACAGCCAAGCTGTGCGGAAGATGAGCGCCTTGCAGCCGCTCTCAAGGATAGCCTGCTCGCCGTGCAGTTTGGTGCGGCCATACACGCCGAGCGGGTTCAGCGGCATATCCTCGGTGCGCGGTGTGTTGCCCTCGCTGCCGAATACATAGTCGGTCGATATGTGGAAAAGCGTACCGTCCACCTCTTTCATTACACGGGCAAGATTTCCCACTGCTGTTGCATTGATGAGTTCGGCAGCATCCTCGTCACTCTCGGCCTTGTCCACATTGGTATATGCAGCGCAGTTCACTATCGCATCAATGGAATAGTGCTTTGCAACATACATCACAGCATCGGCATTGGTGATGTCGAGTTCTGCCACATCGGTAAAGATGTAGTTGTTTGGAGAGACTGCACCCAAGCGGCGCATCTCACAGCCCAACTGACCATTGGCACCTGTAACAAGTATATTCATATCAATACAGTTTTTCGTTATAGTCGAACAGGTAATCAGCATTGGCAATACCCTTGCTCATCTTGTCCTTGTCGGAAAGCACCACCTTGTCGGCCGGTATTCGCCAGTCGATGGCAAGTTCAGGGTCATTCCATGCTATCGCTCCTTCACTCTCCTTATTATAGTAGTTATCGCACTTATATTGGAATACCGCCTCGGGAGTGAGCACGGCAAAGCCATGCGCAAAACCACGCGGGATGAACAGTTGCCTGTGGTTCTCCTCGCTGAGTTCCACGGCCACATGCTTGCCGAAGGTTGGCGACCCCTTGCGTATATCCACCGCCACATCAAGCACGGCACCCTTTATGCAGCGCACCAGCTTGCTTTGGCTATATGTCGACTTTTGGAAATGCAGTCCACGGACAACACCATAGGACGACTTTGACTGATTATCCTGCACAAACGTTGTACGACATACCTTCTCCTCGAACTCACGCTGCGAGAAGGATTCATAGAAATAGCCCCTCTCATCCTTGAAAATGCGTGGTTCAATAATCACCACACCCTCTATTTCTGTCTTTATAACCTCCATTACATCAATCAATGTTAGCACCGGACTGCTCCACATCGGCAATCACCTTGAGCAGATACTGTCCATACTGATTCTTTATCATGGGCTGTGCTATTGCACGCATGCGGTCGGCGGTAATCCACCCTTTGCGGTATGCAATGCCTTCGAGACAGGCAATCTTCAAACCCTGACGCTTCTCTATCACCTCCACGAAGATAGATGCCTCGGCCAGCGAGTCGTGTGTTCCGGTATCGAGCCATGCAAAGCCACGTGGCAGTGTCTGCACTTTCAGTTCGCCATCGGAAAGGAAACGCTGGTTCACGGTCGTTATCTCAAGCTCACCGCGTGCCGATGGCTTTATGCTCTTGGCAACCTCTACAACCTTGTTGGGATAGAAGTACAGACCCACAACTGCATAGTTGGATTTTGGAACAGCAGGTTTCTCTTCAATTGACAGGCAGTTGCCCTCCTTGTCAAACTCCGCCACTCCGTAGCGCTCCGGGTCGTTCACTCTATAGCCAAAGACCGTTGCCTTGCTGTTCTCCTCGGCATTACGCACAGCCTCTTTGAGCATACGGGTGAATTCCGCTCCATGGAAAATGTTGTCACCCAGAACAAGGCAGGCCGAATCATTACCGATAAACTCCTCGCCAATGATGAATGCCTGCGCCAGACCATCGGGCGATGGTTGCTCGGCATACTCAAAGCTTACGCCATAGTCACTGCCGTCGCCAAGCAAGCGCTTGAAGCCGGGCAAGTCCTGCGGTGTCGATATTATGAGGATTTCCCTTATCCCGGCAAGCATAAGCACCGAGATGGGGTAATATATCATCGGTTTGTCATAGATTGGCAGCAACTGCTTGCTCACTCCTTTTGTTATGGGATAGAGACGTGTGCCAGACCCACCGGCCAAAACAATTCCTTTCATAACGTCAATCTATTGAATGTTAATATCAATTGAAAACAGCTCTGCATGCATACGACATGCAGAGCTGCAAAGCATTACTCCTTAATAAGCTCGAACTCGGCACCGGATGCAAAGTCCTGACCGTTCTGTGAGCTTGTAGCTGTGAAGCGTACAAAGCGCGCCTTTACAGGAGCTTTGAAGAGAACAGTCTGCTTGTCGGCATTTGCAGGGAACTCGCCCTCAACTATTGGCTCGCTCCAGTTCTTGCCGTCGGCGCTTATCTGAATCTTGTAGCCCTTCACGTTACCGTTGTTGCCGCCATCCTGGCGAGGCATGTACTTGAAGCCCTTGATTGTAACCTCCTCGTTAGCATCGAAGTCAATCCAGTGAGGATAGTTTGCAACGGTTACCGAGTACATTGTATGCCATATTGTCGATGGGTCACCGTCGAGCATCTTCTCGGCACCGCTGCCCGGCTCAAGGCTTGAGCAGAATGCAACTGTTACAGGAATTGATGTCACAGCCTCGTAAGCATATGTTGCAGCAAGTTTTGGTGTAGCCTTCTCCCATACGGTGATGGCACCACCCTTGCTCATGTCAACAGGAGCAGTATAAAGTGTCTTCTTGCCGTTCTTGCCCACCTTGTAGTAGATTTCGGCACCCTCCTTTGCGCAAGACATTGTAACTGTACCGCGCATGTCACGTTTAAGGACTACAGGGATAACGCCCGATGCTGCAACGTTTGCAAGCTGCTCATAGTTGTCGCCGGCCTTTACAGGACGCATGATGAAGCCCACAGTGTTGTCGCCCGACTTCACAAGGTCGTGCTCAAGCGGACCACCCTGGCCACAGCTGTTACCGCCAAGACCGTTCACCTTTGCATCGAGGTGCAACCATGTACCCGATGATGCAGGCAACTGATAAGGGTGAGCAGCCTCTGTAAGCTCAACATCGTTCCATGGCAGTGCTGTTGTTGAGAGAGCACCTGTAGAAACGAATATCACACCATTGCCTGCAGCGTTTGTCAATGTAGCCCAACGTACCTCCTCGCGGTTAGCCATATCCTGTGGCTTGGGGAAGTGTACGAACTGGTCGGCAACAGAGCTCTTGTACTGCTGGATGAACGCACCTGTGCGGCGGTCGTTATAGTTGTTCCATGGACCACGGCCATAGTATGTGTACTGGTCGAGGCTCTTTGGCATCTGCAACAGGTAACCCACGCGTGCAAGTGCAACTGCCGCGTCACTGCCTGTAACCGAGCTGTTGAGCTCTATTGAACCGTCGGGATAGATAGTCCATATTCTGTTTGAAACAAAGTGGAACTCGTTCTCGCCGAACTCGCGCGCATCGCTCTGCAGTGTGAAACTGTTATCCTCGTTCTTCACGCGACGACCCGGATGCTTAGCCTGTGAACGTACTATGTACTGGAGTACAATTGTGCCGTCGGCATTCTTCTGCGATACGAATGATGTAACCTCGTCCTCAAGGTTGTACAAACCGAGAGCAAACCAGCGGTTCCAAGCCCAGATATCATTGTCGACAGGAGCGCGGTATCCGCTGAGAGTCATTGAGCTACCCTTCTCGAACACAGTCTCTGTGCCATATACAACACTCTCGAATACACCGGTCTTGTTGTTGAATACAACAGTGAAACCGTCACCGGCGATTGTTGTTGTAGCGTTTGCCTTGTCCTCGGTCATCTTCACCTTAACGTCGCTCTTTGCAACATCGGCAAGAAGCGCAGCCTTCACAGCATCCTGCAGCTTCAACTGCTCCTCCATTTGTGCATAACCCTTCTTTGCCCAAGGCATATCCTTCTTCTGCAGGAACTGTACCTTTACGAAATACTCCTTGTCGGCAGCAAACTGCGCATTGTTGAACTTGAGTTTGAATGTCTTTGCAGTGCGTGGTTCAATCTTCATGTCGGGCATGTAGTAAGAGTCAATCTGCTTACCGTTCTCCCAAAGAGAAACCTTCACGTCGAGGTCGCACAAGCAGTTGAAGTAGCGCTTGTTGAAGATTTCAACCTCGCCGTTCTCAAGCATCTTCACGCCAACGTTCTGGTATACCTTCTTCACCTCATAGTAAAGTGGTTTTGGAGAGTGGTCGGGGAATACGACACCGTTCATACAGAATGTGTGGTCGTTCGGGCGGTCACCGAAATCACCACCGTATGCCATATACTTGTCGCCGGTCTTTGGGTCAACGTTCCAGAAAGCCTGGTCGGCCCAGTCCCAGATAGCACCACCGATGAAGAAGTTTGTGCTCTCGATAGCCTCCCAATAGTCGATGAGGTTACCGCCTGCGTTACCCATTGAGTGAGCATACTCAGATATGTGGAAAGGATAAACGATATTCATCTTACCCTTCACGGCCTCGCGTGTCCAACCGATTGAAGGATACTGGTTAGAACCCATGTCAACGATATTGTTGTTGCGCTCGTACTGTACAGGACGTGAAGCGTCGAAAGCCTTCAATGCCTGGTAAGCCTTCACGAAGTTGTCACCGGGGCCGGCCTCGTTACCGAGCGACCAGATGCAGACAGCAGGGCTGTTTATTGTAGCGTGAGCCATCTCCATCACACGTGCCACGTGTGCATTTGTAAACTCCGGAACGTGAGAGAGCGACTCCTTGCCATAGTAGTACTCATGGCTCTCGATGTTAGCCTCGTCTTCAAGGTAGATACCGTACTTATCGCAGAGATAGTACCAGTATGGAGCATCGGGATAGTGAGCGTTACGCACATGGTTGATGTTGCCCTGGAGCATAAGCATAACCTCCTTTGTCATCTGCTCGCGTGTAACGGCATGGCCTCTCTCAAGGCTGCTCTCGTGACGGTTCACACCCTTCATCTTTATGGGCTTGCCGTTCAGGTAGTAGTAGCGTCCTGCCAGGCCGAACTCATCGTCCTCGGCCTTTGTCTCGCGTATTTCAACCTCGCGGAAGCCGAAGTATGTAGATGCAATCTCCACAGCATTGCCCTTCTTGTCGAGCAAAGAGACAACCAAAGTATAGCGGTTAGGCTCCTCGGCGCTCCACTTTGCAGGGTCGGCAACAGGGATGTCAAGTTTCAAGGTCTTTGTATCGCCCGCAAGCAGCTGCTCAAGAGCTACAGTTGCTGTAGCACCCTCAACAATCTCGTTCTCGTCGCTGTAGAGAGCGTTCTTGTAGAGCTGTGCCTTTACCTGATACTTCTTCGCCTTCTTTGCAGTGAGGTTACGCACGTCAACCTCAATGTTTGCAACAGCATCCTTGTACTGCGCGTCAAGGTCGGTACGTACGCGTACATCGCGCAACTCGACAGGGTTTGTCGCAGTCAAAGATACGGTGCGGAAGATACCCGGGAGGCGGAACATATCCTGAGCCTCGAGGAACGAAGCGTCGCTGTTGCGGTAAACCTCAACAGCCACAACATTCTCACCCTCAACCAAGTATTTTGTAATATTGAAAGCAGCCAAGTTACGTGAGTTCTTTGAGAAGCCGACGTACTTGCCGTTAATCCAAAGATAGAAGAAGGGGTCAACACCGTCGAAGTTGATGTACACCTCGCGGCCATCCCAGTTCTCGGGCACTGTGAATGTACGACGGTAAGAACCCACCTCGTTACGGTACTTGTATGTCGTGTGGTGCTGTGCTGGCTCACGCATCACACCACCCTTCCAGTCGCCCACAGCAACCTGATGCTTGAAAATCACAGGCTGGTTTACATAGATTGGAGTACCATACTTCTGCGAGCCGTCGGCCTGCAAGCCATATACGTTCCAGTTCATTGGAACCTGAACCTTGTCCCAGCCCGATACATCGTAATCGGTCTTGAAGAAATCAACGGGACGCTCCCATGGGTTAGCCACCCAGTTGAAGCTCCATGTGCCGTCGAGCGACATGTAATACTCACTGTTCTCGGGCAACACCTTACGTGCCGACTCCTCATTGCCGAAGGTAAAGAACCAAGCCTTTGGCTGCTCTTTGTTGAGCGCCAACTCCTCGGGCGATTCCCACTCGACAAGGCCGGCAGCCTGTCCCTTCTCATAGCCATAACCACGCGGAGCCTCTACGTCACCGTAGGCAAAGCCCTTCAGGTTCTGTGCTGTAGCAGTCATTGATAGCGAAAAAGCCGCCAACACTGCCATAACGAATTGTTTTTTCATAAAATAGTTATTTATAATTAAAATTAAAATTTGCACACAACGCGCACACACGCGTAAACTTTTGTAAAGTTAACACTTATTCCGCAAAAACAAAAGCATTTCACAGCACAAGTTGAAAATAAAATTCCCGGCAACAGCACACCCGAAAAAGAGAAAAACAGCAGGAGATTAGGAATTATAGTAATTTATTTTTACAACCACGGCGATAATACAAAAAAGTGCCGCTATTACGGCACAAAAAAAATGAGACTTGCACTGCAAGCCCCATTTTTATCCTTTGACGCTACTGAATTACTTAGCAGCCTCAAGAGAAGCCTTACGGAAAGCCTTCATAGCCTTCTCAAGCTCCAAAGAAGCCTTGCGTGCACGTGTACCTGCAGCCTTGTTACCCTTCTCAGCCTGAGCTGTTGCATCTGCTACAAAAGCAGCATAAGTCTCCTCGATTTTTGCGATAAGTTCCTTCATAATACTTTCATTTATTTAAGTTAACGATGCACAAAGATAACAAAATTTGGAATAACAAGGCATAATTACGGATTTTTTTGTCCTTTTTCGTAAAAAAACTGTTTCCGACAGCAAAAAGCCGCGCCACAGTAGCACTAAAAGCCTTTTTGGGCAGCAACAAAATAAAGACCCAAATTTTAAACAGGTACAAAACAGAGAAGAGCGCATCATTACCATTATATCAACAAGCATGCCACACAGCCGGCACACCCATCACCTTACACACCCCGTAGTGCCATTTAGAAAAGGAGAAGCGATACCCGGAAGAAACAGAACAACAGAAAAGCACCGCAGCATAAAAATAGCTTGATAATCCAGCAAACACAGCATAAAACATAGGCATACTGTTTTTTGGGGCTATATTTTGCACTATTCGAGAGACAGAACATAGAACGAAAGTGAGCAAAACTGAATAAATAGTAAAATTTCATTACAAAAAACCATCACAGTCCCTGCACTCGCTTAACCTCAGCTTTCACCTTTCCGTTTTCACTTTTCCGCTCTCTTCGAGTCGTTGCCCGGAATGACAAAATGCAGCGTCCCCACGGATGACTGTTTTTCACGTGAATAGTAGGGACACGGCATGCCGTGTCCGCATTTATGCTCGCGGAGTATCTCATTCGGCCGCATGGGAGATATCTCTTTTTCCGCGATTTCAGAGTTTTCTCGTCGCTTTGCTCTGTCGAGATGGCATAGTTCACGGTTGCTGACACGGCATGCCGTGTCCCTACGGGAAACCCAATTCACGGCGCACCGGCAAAGTCTAGGGGAGCAGTCTATTAATTTAACGTGAGTTCGATATAAGCTAAATCAAATAGCGAACCTGTCATCCCGACAGAGCGTAGCGACGAAACTTTAGTTCGACAATGCTTGCAGCAGTTGGTTACACGTAGCGCAGGCGAAGTTTGCGCCGTGTAGGTTGCGATAAGCAAGGATTGTCAAAGGCGGTCAAAGATATCGTAAAATAAGAGATATCTCACGTACGTTCGAGATGACAAAATACGCTAAATTTTAGTATAAATTCTTATATCGAACTCACGTTAATTTATTAAATTTACAACCGTTTTAACTTCGTTGAAATTGCTTTCGCTCGCTTTGTGTGTAAACAAGTTTACTCACATTAACATTGTTGATTTCTTTATCACTCGCAGTATAACATCAAACAAGTTTGTGTTAAGCTCGCTTAATCAAGAAATTCGCTTACTCGCAATTT
>JAZRRI010000061.1:0-19592 GCA_045650605.1 Bacteroidaceae bacterium
AGAAAAAGTTTCAGTCGAATGGGGGCTTGTGTCCATTGCCCACAATTTAAGGAAGTATATTGCCTGCAGAGCGTAAATATGGGTAATAAGACGAGAGTTCCCGGCCTTGTAGGATGGTGTATAAGCTACCATTTGGCCGAACAAGAGCTTCTTTACGCAAAAAATGCTTATAATCGGAGCTTTCAGGCAAAAAACAAAAAGAAAGCGCTAAAAAGTAGAGACCGAGCCAAAATTACTTTTGACCCGGCCTCATTTATAAGCAATCACAAGGATAGCGATATAATCATTTCACAGAACAAATTCCTATAAGACGGTCATACCTGTCGCCAAAGCCTCTGTAGTAGAGATATATTGCATACTCATTCTCAGTATTATAGAAATTCCCTTCCGCAGGTGACATTTCGGTCCCGCCACCATCGGCAGGCACCCAAGCATAGCAATAGTTATACAGTCCCATCTTCAGTGGCAATGATGTAAAGTAATAGCCCTCCTCTGTATCATAGTCCAGCCTGCTGTTAATATCAAAACCATTACCGCAGAAATCGCCAAGCAGATAATAGTCGCCACCGGCACGTTGCGGTGTATCGAGAGCAAAGTGTACATATACGTAATCGGTCTCAATCTCCGTGCCACGTCCCTCAAAGGTATTGATGAAGAAACGGCCGTTCTCGTCGCGATAGTTTGAATGTGAAACACGCGGCCTGTCCATATAAAGAACAGCATTATACATTGAACCGTCAAACACCACATCCTCAACGCCTTCACCCGGAGCATTCGGGTCGGCAATCTCAAAACGCCGGTATTCATTACCGGCATCAAAAATCAGTTTCTCATTATGCACATACTCAACTTTATTACCCGTGACATATGTTGGAACAATACCGTCCACTGCATTGTCCCTCCTACCGTTCTGGTATACTACCGCCTTCAGTTCACTTGCCGGTGATGAAACAATTGAGGGATAACGTGCAGCGAAAGATACCTGCTGCTGCCCATCGTTGAAAGAGATATCCGTGTCACCGCTCACCCACGCTTCTACCGTAGCCAACGGCTCGACAACCGAAAACTCAAATGTCGCAACAGGCGACTCGCCATCCTCTTCGTCATCAAAAATCTCGACACGGTAATTGCCCGACAGTTTCAAAGAAACATCCTCATTGGGTATTGTAAATTCATAGTGCGTGTACAGTTGGTTTGTATTGACAGAATTCTCCCACTCCTCAATTACTGTGTCATTGAAACCGTCGAGATAATCAATCTCCAATGCATCGGATGGTTTCCAGTCGGCATTGCAATGCACTATGCGCCAGGTATATCGGTGGTACACGTGCGACATTTCATCGAACGAGAATAGCAGCACATCCTCGCCGCCCAACCGCATTACCGGCAATGCGCCCCACTCTCCGTTAAGCACCATTTGTGTGGTGCGTATTGAAGGTGACAATGAGCGCGAATGCTGGGCATTGACAGCAAACGTCACGAGTAAGGCAAGTATGGTGATTATACGTTTGAACATCTATTGCTATTTTACCAAGCGAAGATAATCAATTAAAAAGAATATTTTCGTATATTCACACAATTTATGATAGTATCGCACCATGAAAGATATATTAGCAACTATAATCTTAGCACTATTACCCATTGCAGCATTGCCGCAAGAGGTAATGTACACAAGCGAAGACAGCATTAGAATAGAGAACATCCTGCAACGTTCAACCATAGAGGAAACATGTAGCACAGGCGAGTGCATCATTGCCATTGCCAATGAATTCATAGGTGAAAAATACGTTGGTGGCACCTTGGAACAAGGTGCCGAAGAACCGCTCTTCATCAGTTGCACAGAACTCGACTGCACCACATTCGTGGAGCTTGTACTTGCCATTGCAAAGACAGCCGATGAAGGCAGCTGCAGTTTCAGCGATGTATGCCGCAACCTTGAGACCATACGCTACCGTAACGGCAAGAACAGCGGATATACAAGCCGCCTGCACTATATCACCTGGTGGATTACAGACAGTGCAAAAACCGGAATAATCGAAGATGTCACCCCACAAATAAGCAAAGAGAAACAACTGCTGAACCTCAATTTCATGAGCACCCACCCCGGCAGCTATCCCATGCTTGCCGACAACCCCGACATTGTAAAACAAATTGAGCTGCATGAAATCACCTACCGCGGCATTGAGGTAAACTACATTCCCAAAGAAGAGCTTGCCTACACTGGGCATGAGAATATAAAGGCCGGGGACATTATCGCTATAACGACATCTATCCCCGGACTCGATGTTACCCACTTGGGCTTTGCCTATTACAACAACGGCACGCTATGCCTGATGCATGCATCAAGCGGCAAAGGCAATGTAATAAAGGATACCACACCCCTGCGCGACTACCTGATGAACAACAGGCGCCACACCGGCATAAGGGTGTTCAGAGCATGCTTCTGAAAAGCCAGACTTAACACTACTGTCCCATATTACGGAGCTTTTCCTCGCGCTGCCTCATGCGTTTCTCATACCCCTCTCGGGTACGCTTCCAACGGTTGTGTGTCCACAGCCACAGCTCGGGGCTCTCTTTTATCTCTTTCTCAAGCAACTCATAATAACGGTTTGTAGGCTCAAATTCCGCCATCTTTGAAGCGTCCTCGGCAAACAGTTCAAAATGAGCCGTATAATATCCGCGTTTCACACGCTTCATCTTAACGAAGAACAATGCCGCACCTGTACGCCTGGCGATTTTCTCGGTTCCCGTAAATACAGGTGTATCGCGGTGAAGGAAATCAACCCAATGATGAATGGATTCCCATGTAGGAACCTGGTCAGCAATAAAACCTATCAGATATTTCTTCTTCTCTTTTGTAATCTGCACAATTCGGCGAAGCGTATTGGCCATCGTTATCGACTCGGCACCATACTGGTCGCGCATCTTCTTCATCAGCCTGTCAAAATAACTGTTTTCAAGCGGATGGTATATGTCACCAATGACAAGGTCCTCATCATCGAAATAGAGCGCAAGAGAGGTCACATACTCCCAGTTGAACAGATGCCCCATGTAGCAGACACACGAGCGCCCCTGGGCAACCATGCGATGCGCATCCTCAAGACCGGTTATCACCATTCTCCTGCGTATCTCCTTTTCACTCATTCCATAGTACTTTATCGTCTCCACGAACCAGTCACAGAGCGAAGAGTAGAATTTTTTCTCTATTTCCACAATCTCTCTCAGTCCTTTCTCGGGGAACGATTTTACAAGATTGTCGCGTACCACCCTACGACGGTAACGTACCAGGTAGTAGACAATGAAATAAAACATGTCCGACAAAAGATAAAGCACACAGAACGGCAACTTGTTCAATAGAAACAGCAGTGCCAATGAGATATAGTACAGAATTGCTTTCATAAAACAGCCCTCTTTTTATAGTTTCAAGGTCAAGAGACCAAACGGGATTCATCGCAAAAATATACATTTTTTTCCAAAAACCTTGCTCTGCACAGGTGCAATGTAAATATATGAGAGAACCCGGGTTGTAGTTCCCGGGTCCTCTCATATAATCGACAACGTATTACTCCAATGTACCGTTGTTTGCGGCCTCAATCATCTCGGCACTTGCATACATGTAAATCTCTACACGGCGGTTCTGGGCACGGCCTTCAACTGTTGCATTATCGGCAACAGGCTGTGTTGAACCGAATCCCTCAACACTCTTTATCTGAGTCTCGGCAACACCCTTTGACAAAAGGAAATTCGCCACAGCCTCGGCGCGTTTCACCGACAGAGGATTATTGATGGCATCATTACCGGTAGAGTCGGTGTGGCCATACACAACAACATCGGCATCGCTGTACTCGACAAGAACCTTCGCGAACTCGGTAAGGTTATCCTGAGCGCTCTTGTTCAAAGAGTGCTTGTTTGTAGCGAAAAGCACACCCGAATCAAATGTCACCTTTACAGCGGTGAGGTTGTTTGCATCGGTAATGGTCTCAACGGTCGCATTCTCAACCAATGCGGCAGCCTCGGCAGCATTGTCCATTCTCTTGCCGATAAGTGCACCCGTACCTGCACCCACTGCAGTACCAACAGCCGCACCAACAGCCGTACCGACACCGGTGTTACCTGTAAACTTGCCAATCAATGCACCAATGAGCGCACCACCGGCCGCACCACTCGCAGCACCTATTGTAGTACCCTTCGCAAGATTACTCCATGTACCGCAGCTTGAAAAAATGAGCGCAGAACAAAGCACTGCGCAAACAGTCTTCACAAATTTCATATAAATACTTGGTTTAAATTCAACATTTCCGCAAAGTTAACTAAAAATATCTTTTATGCAACAGCGCAATCTCCAATTTAAGCACAAATTGAATTACAGATAAAAACAACAATGCCAAATAAGTGATTATATCAATATATTTCGTATTTTTGCAGATAATATTAAGGACACAAACAAATACAAATTATATGGCCGAATTAAAAGATCTTACAAAGCGTAGCGAAAGTTATTCGCAGTGGTATAACGACCTGGTAATAAAAGCAGACCTTGCCGAGCAGTCAGCGGTGAGAGGATGTATGGTAATAAAGCCCTATGGCTATGCCATCTGGGAAAAGATACAGCGTACCCTTGATGACATGTTCAAGGAGACAGGACACGTGAACGCATACTTCCCCTTGCTAATTCCAAAATCGTACCTCAGCCGCGAGGCCGAGCACGTGGAGGGTTTCGCAAAGGAGTGCGCTGTTGTGACACACTACCGCCTGAAGAATGCCGAGGACGGCAGCGGCGTTGTGGTTGACCCGGCAGCACGATTGGAGGAGGAGATGATTATCCGCCCGACATCGGAGACCATCATCTGGAGTACATACAAGAATTGGATTCAGTCATACCGCGACCTTCCTATCATGGTCAACCAGTGGGCAAACGTAATGCGCTGGGAGATGCGCACACGCCTTTTCCTGCGTACTGCCGAATTCTTGTGGCAGGAGGGACACACAGCCCACGCCACACGCGAGGAGGCCGAAAAGGAGGCGCAGACAATGCTCCACGTATACAATGACTTTGCAAACAATTATATGGCATTGCCCGTTGTAATGGGTGTAAAATCGGCCAATGAGCGCTTTGCAGGTGCTCTCGACACATACACCATCGAGGGTATGATGCAGGACGGCAAGGCATTGCAGTGCGGAACATCGCACTTCCTTGGCCAGAACTTCGCAAAGGCATTCAACGTACAGTTCGTTGACAAGAACAACAACCTTGAATACGTTTGGGCAACATCATGGGGTGTATCGACACGTCTCATGGGCGCACTCATCATGACACACTCGGACGACAACGGTCTTGTACTGCCACCGGCACTTGCACCAATACAGGTTGTAATAGTACCTATCTACAAGAACGGGGAGCAGCTTGCAAAAATCAAGGAGACCGTAGACCCGATGATTGCCGAGCTCAAGAAGATGGGCATCACCGTGAAGTTCGACGATGCCGACAACAAACGCCCCGGCTTCAAGTTCGCAGAGTACGAGCTCAAGGGTGTTCCCGTACGTCTTGTACTTGGTGCACGCGACATCGAGAACGGCACAATAGAGGTTATGCGCCGCGATACACTTGAGAAGGAGACACGCTCAATCGATGGCATCACAGGCTATGTAAAGGAGCTGCTCGACGAGATACAGACCAATCTGCACCGCAAGGCACTTGCCATGCGCGAGGCATGCACACGCACTGTCGATACATACGAGGAGTTCAAGACCGAAATCGAGAAGGGCGGTTTCATCTATGCACACTGGGACGGAACACCCGAGACCGAGGAGCAAATCAAGAACGAGACCAAGGCTACAATACGTTGCATTCCACTCGGTTGGGACGAGACACCGGGCACCTGCATGGTGACAGGCAAGCCGTCGGCACGCCGCGTACTGTTCGCAAGAGCATATTGATACGTCGGGGAGACCTGAATCCCTAAAGATACAATTTACAGCAATGGCGGCTCCCGGAAATTCCATTTCAAGAGAGCTGCCATTAATTTTAAAAGAAAGTATGAAGCCTAAAGTAAGCATCATTATCCCGGTATACAACACGGAGGCACTGCTACCGCGTTGCCTGGAAAGCGTCACAACGCAGACACTCAAGGAGATTGAAATCATATGCGTGGATGACGGTTCCACCGATTCGTCATATGCAGTACTGCAGGACTGGGCTGCACGCGATAGCAGAATAATCGCACTCCACCAGCAGAACGGACGCCAGGGAAAGGCACGCAACACAGCCCTGAACATTGCCCGTGGCGAATTCGTGGGAATGATTGACAGCGATGACTACATACCATCCGATTACTTCGAAAAACTGTACAACGCCGCATGCAGACAGAATGCCGACATGGCAGTCTGCGGAATTGTCAAGGAGAAAAAGAATATGGAGAAGGTGGTTGCGGCATATTCAACAGAGGAAACGGCAGAGAGTACAACCGACAAACTGAGACTCTGCAAATGCCCACCCGACTTTTTCCCGGTAAACAAGCTCTACCGCCGCTCAATACTCGAGGCGCTCAAATTGCGCTTTGCCGAGAATGTACAATACGAGGACGTGATGTTCGTTCTGCGCGCAATATGCGAGAGCGGACGCATGGTAACCGTGCCCGGAGCCACATACAGATATGTATTCAACCCCACGTCAACCGTCAAAAGCCGGCAGACCGCAGCAAAACAGGCACAAAAGTATGCCGCACACAAGGCTATGGCCGATTATTTTGAGAGCAATGGACTGCCGTTAAGAGAGAGATACCGCAACCTGACCGTAAGGCATTATACTCTCCACGGCATATGCATCTGGAAGATAAAGGAGAAGAGAGGACGCAGAGTTCTGCGCCTTTTCGATGCCATTCCTATATATTGTTGGAAAAAGAAAGGATAGCACCATGGGAAAGAGTAAAGAACAGAGCCGTTACCCCATAGACTTTGTCTATCTGTGGGTAGATGGAAACGACCCTGCGTGGAGAGAGAAGAAAGAGAAGTACAGCGGTGCCGGCAAGGAGAAAGGCGCAACTGCCGAAGCGCGTTTTCGCGAAAATGACGAACTGAAATACTCACTCCGTTCAGTAGAAAAATTCGCGCCATGGGTAAACCGCATATTCATAGTCACGGACAAACAGATTCCAGCATGGTTGGACACAACAGCCGGCAAGGTGTGCATAATAGACCACTCACAGATATTTCCCGCAGATGCCTTGCCCACATTCAACAGCCAAGCGATAGAGAGCGTGCTTCATAGAATCCCCGGGCTTAGTGAGCATTTCATTTTAGGCAACGATGACACCATGCTTGCAGCCCCCGTTGTACCCGATGATTTCTTCACACAGGAGGGAAAACCCATTGTCAGGCTCTATGGTACAGCCCTGAACAGAAAGAAAGCCCTGCGCTCCACGCTCTACAAGCGAACAGTGCTGAAGATGCAAGAACTCATAGAGAAGAAATTCGGTATTCTGATAAAATACCCGCCTCATCATAATTTCGACTCTTACCGTAAAAGCTACGTAATGGAGTGCAGAGAGATATTCAAAGAGAGATGGGAAGCTACGGCATACAGCCGATTCAGAGAAGAGGATGACATACAGCAATCCATTGTCGGCTATTTCATGGTTGCCACCGGAAAGGGAATTATGCGCAAGGTGGGACGTTTCAACAGGATAAATGGGCTATGCAACCGTCTCAAGGCAATTATTACGGGCCGCTATGCAAATGACTCGCGCACGTTCCCGATAGCTACCGCAGACTACAGTGCCGTCATGCAGAAATACAACCCTTTGATGTTCTGCATCAATGACGATGAGAACAGCACAACTGAGGATTTTGCACGCATGGAGAAGTTCCTGAATACGATGTTCCCCGAAAAAAGTTCCTTTGAAAAATAAGAGGCGTTTCAAGATTAGCCCCGACACGAGGTGGAAAGTGATCCCGGTGGGATTCAAACCCACGACCTTCAGAACCGGAATCTGACGCTCTATTCAGCTAAGCTACGGGACCATTCTCAAATTCCAAGCGCGAAGATACTAATTATTTGGCAAGAAACATTGCAATATTGACAAAAAAGAGAAGAAGAACAATATTATTTGCATATTGCATTTATTAACATTATCTTTGCCTACAAAGAGATAACCACAAAGACAAATAACTTTATTTTTTTTAACCGTCACAACAATATCAACGACATTTTGTCAACATACAAATGAAACTGTATCAATTACCACAAAAATACACACCGTTGCTCGACCTTAAGCAGACCGAGCTTGCCATCAAACAGATAAAGGAGACTTTCCAGCTCAACCTCTCATCTTCGTTGCGTCTGCGCCGCGTTACCGCCCCCCTGTTCGTGTTGCAGGGAACAGGCCTTAATGACGACCTCAACGGATACGAGCATGCTGTGAGTTTCCCCATCCAGGACATGAGCGGCGCCGTTGCCGAAGTCGTGCACTCACTTGCAAAGTGGAAACGCGTAACGCTGGCCGAGTACAACATTACACAAGGCTACGGCATATACACCGACATGAACGCCATCCGCGCACACGAGGAGCTCGACAACCTGCACTCGCTTTACGTGGACCAATGGGACTGGGAGCGTGTCATCAGCGCCGAAGAACGCACCGCCGGATTCCTGCGCAAGATTGTCTGCGACATCTACTCGGCAATCCTGCACACAGAGTTTGCCTTGAGCGAGAGCTACCCGCAACTCAAGCCATCGTTACCCGAGAAAATAACCTTCATACACAGCGAGGAACTGCGCCTTAAATACCCCGGTCTCACCCCCAAGGAGCGCGAGGAGGCCATCACAAAGGAGCATAGAGCGGTGTTCATCATTGGAATAGGCAACGAACTTGGCGACGGCATACCACATGACAACCGTGCACCCGACTATGATGACTACAGCACCCCCAATGAGGATGGGTATTATGGCCTCAACGGCGACCTCATGATTTGGAGCGATGTACTTGGCAAAGCAATGGAGCTCTCGTCAATGGGCATACGTGTGGACCGCGAAGCCCTGTTGCACCAGCTGGAGAAATCGGGCAAGGAGGAACGTAAGGAACTCTATTTCCACCGCCGCATGCTGAATGGCGAACTGCCGCTGAGCATTGGTGGAGGTATAGGACAGTCGCGCCTGTGTATGCTGCTCCTGAAAAAGGCACACATTGGCGAAATACAGTCAAGCATCTGGCCCAATGAAATGCGAAGCCAATGCAAGGAGATGAACATACCTATTATATAATAATATATGGACGTGAAAATTGAACAGAGCTGGAAAGAGGTACTGGCAAGTGAATTTGAGAAGGACTACTTTACGAGACTCACGCAGTTTGTAAAGGAGGAGTACAATGGCGGCACCCCGATATACCCGCCTGCAAAACTCATATTCAATGCCTTCGACCACTGTCCGTTCAACAAGGTAAAGGTTGTAATTCTTGGCCAGGACCCCTACCACGGTGCAGGACAGGCCAACGGGCTCTGTTTCTCGGTAAACAAGGGCATACCGTTTCCACCGTCATTGCTTAACATATTCAAGGAGATACAGAGCGACCTTGGCTGTCCCATTCCACAGGATGGCGATCTCACCCGCTGGAGTGACCAGGGAGTGTTGCTGCTAAACGCAACACTTACAGTGCGCGCCTCACAGGCCGGTTCGCACCAGAAACGCGGTTGGGAAGAGTTTACCGATGCTGCCATACGCGAACTGGCATCGCGCCGCAGCGGTCTGGTGTTCATACTTTGGGGAAGTTATGCACAGAAGAAGGGTGCATTCATCGACCGCAACAAGCACCTTGTGCTCACTTCGCCACACCCATCGCCACTCTCGGCATACCAAGGATTCTTCGGGAATCACCACTTCAGCACAGCCAACAGATACCTTAAGGAGCAAGGCCTGAGCGAAATAAATTGGTAAACGGACACATACAATAAAAAGAAAATCCCGTTCCACAGCTATGCTGTGCGAGCGGGATTAATCGTTATACCACTGTACATTGGAACTGCGGCTGCTTCGCTTGTCAATCTTCAGGGCATCGGCAAGCATCTGCGATGTGGCGCGGAAACTGAAATTGAATGACGTATAAGGCGCAAGCACAATACCGCACGACATCTCAAAGCAGTGCAAGTCGCGCGAAATGTTCATCGTGGTAGTCGTCAGTTTCTTGTATTCGAAATTATATCCCGATGTAAAGTTTATGCGCCAATTGTCCGAAATACCTATGTTACCCGAAATATTCAGATTCTGCGTAAACTTATATGGATAGCGCATGTGCCTGAGGTTTATATCGGCGCTCCTGTCCTCGGCCATGTTTATACCATAGGAGAGCGAAATGCTCCACGGGAACTTGAACGGCATGTAGCCATCCTCATCAACATCAGCCTTCTTTGCCTTCTCCTTCTGCCCACGCATACCGGCACCACCTTTCGCCGGCAAATCGAGAGGTTCCACCTCGCCATCGACCAAGCCATCGGTATCCTCCTCCTCGGCATCGCCGAATTTGCTTTTGAACCACTCAATAACCTTTTTATAGGTATTGTTGTTCAACGTATAAGAGAGGTTCTGGCTCATTCCCTGGAAACGGCCGAAACGGCCATAGGACCACTCTGTCCTGTCACCCACAACAACCTGCCCCTTGTCGTTGAACTCATATGCATAGGTAGCCCACGTTGCATTGAAATTGAAGGTATAGCTCTTTGTCAGCTTCAGCCTAAGACGCGTCGAGAGGTTGCTCCAGGGCTTTGTCTTTGCCGCAAGGTTATAAGAGAGCGAACCGCCGATTTCATCAATAAGACTGATTTTCTTCAAAGAGTCGGTCTTGGTGCGCCACTTCATTTCAAGATTATTGCTCACATTCAAAGAGATGCTACCGGTGCGGCCTTTTGACGGAATGCCGTACATCGCACCCTGATAAGGAGAATACTCTACCGTACGCACCTCACCATCCTCGTCGGTGTAAACGTAGGTGTCGTAATATCCATACCTCTCATTACCGAAATCAGGCGCAAAACTGAACGAGAGCGAAGGTTTGAAGACGTGACGCACTGTGTGTATGCGACTGTTCTTTATGAAAGGCGCGGGCTTGTAGAAACCATAGAGTGTTGTATTTGCCGAGACCGCAAGATTGTAGTTGTAGACTCTGTGGAAACCGCCTACAGTATCGCGCACCACGCCACCTGCAGCCTCATTCCACGACTGGTTTATCTTCTTGAAGTACCAGCGCTCGGTGTAGTTGAAGCTTGGTGTGATGTTTATATTGTCGAAAAGCTGGAATGTGGCGCTTACAGGAATTGTATGCTTCACTCCATTGCTCCAGTCGGTAAAGATATTCGATTTGAGAATAAGATACTCTTTTGTGGATATGCTGTTGTTGAACTGTCCGCTGTATGACAATGAGATTTTCTCGTACCAACGCTCATCACCCTTGCGTTTCTTGCGCTTGAAGGGGTACTTCTTCGAGAGCGAGACATTAAGACTTGGCAGATTCAACGAAATTATAGAGTCCTTCACGTTCTGCGACAGTGATGCCGAGGTCGACAGGGTGAGACCGATTGACGGGAATGTACGCGAATAGCTTACACTCGAAGTCCTCACACTCTGCGAACTGAGCGCAGGGTTGTAGAGACTGTTGAGGTTGGAACGCTCATAGTTGGCTGTAGAGAAGTTCACGCTTGCCGAGAAGTTGCTGTTGGGGTGCGCCTTTGCATCCTGCCTATGGTTCCATGCTATCCTGAAGTTCTTGCCCACGGCATAGTCGGGCAAGCCCTTTTCACCGGTCTTTGTCACAAGGTAGTTTAAGTTGACACTGCCCGAGAACTTGTATCGTTTGGCGTAAGAAGACGCTGCACCCACACCCCACGAACCCTTGGTGTAGATTTCGCCCGTCAGTTTGAGGTCCATCTTGTCACTGATGGCAAAATAGTAGCCACCGTCACGCAAGTAGAAACCACGCTCCGTCTCATCGCCATATGTAGGCATTATAATACCCGATGAATATTTGCTTGTGAAAGGGAAGTAGCCGAACGGCAGTGCCAAAGGCAACGGCACATCATCAACCACCAGATAGAGGGGGCCGGATACCACATCCTTCTTTGGGCGCACCTTGGCACGTGTCAACTTTATGTAGAAGTGAGGATGCTCGGCATCGCATGTGGTGTACATGCCGTCCTGCGAATAGAACACGTCGGTAGAGTCCTTCTTCGTCTTTCCACCCATGAGGAATCCATCGCCCTGCTGTGTATACACATTACTGATGAATCCCCTGCGACTCTTGAAGTTATAACTCATCCTGTCCGACTCATATGGCGTACCGCCATCGACGAACACCGGCAGGCCGGTCATCACACCGGTAGAGTCTATGCGCCCATAAGCATGGACAACACTGCTGTCCATGTTCATTGATATTATGTCGGCAGTGAGCTCAATCTTGTCATACACAACCTTACCGCCACCGTAGAGGAAAGCATTGCCGTTCATTGACCACACCATGGAGTCTGTGCTCTCATAGTACACCGGTGCCTCAATGGCCTCTTTCTTTGGCTGGGCACTCTTTAGACTATCCGTAACCACGGACGGAGTATCCACCGCCAACGAATCCTGCAGGGAGAAAGAGACGGGGTGTACGGCAAATGGCAAAACGGATGCAGAAGCCCCCGCAAAAGCGGCCATCTGCAAAAAGAATGCCAATAAAAACAATATTGCCTTTTGTCTCATTTACTCTACGGAATCAAAACAGAGGGCAAAAATACTAAATAAAAAGGAGGATTTTCTATTTTTAAGATAAAAAAACAATATTGACTATAAAAACGCACGCACACACGTGTGAGGAGGACAGAGCAAAGAGGACAGAGCAAAGAGTCAAGAGCACATTACATGAACATTTCTGCCCATTTTTTCACCTTCTCCGCCGCCTCGGGCGATATCTTTGCCATGCTCTCAACCACCTGTTCAAGGGTGCGGGCAGTCTCAAGAAACTTGGTCTTCGAGTAGAATTTGTCGGCAAAACAGATGAGTTGCTCCTCAATGGTTTCCGGGATAAAATCCATTACCGGCAAATTCCATCCATTCGCTTCAATAGCCTCTTTGGTGAGCCCGGTGCCGGTATGACGTTCGCACACCCTTGCGTGGCGCTCATAGCCACGCGATCGCAGCAGCTCGGCACCCAAATACCCATGACAGAGATAAGGTTCTGTACCAAAGCAATATATACGCGGTGCATCGGTAAGGAAAATGCCCAAATCGTGCAACATTGCGGCCTCCTCCACAAACTGTATGTCAATACCCAATTCAGGATGGCGCCGCGCCATTTCAAGTGCGAGCGATGTAACCTTCTCTGCATGCACATTGTAAATCCTTTTCAATTCGTCATCCTTTGGATAATAGAAGTCTATTATTTCTCTTACATTTATCTTTTCCATAAAAAAACAAGTACCAGAAATCGGCATATAAAGGTACGAATTCCATCACAAGATACAAAAGAAATAAAAAACCTTTTGACATCACCGGACAGCCATTTCACTTGACAGTATTATAAATTAACTTAAAAGCAAGATAAAAACAGTGTAAAACAGGTTGCATATTAAATAAATTTGTCTATTTTTGTAAAAGAGAGTACTACGCTCAATTAAGAAAAATGGAGAGAATCACCGAAAAAGCACTCTTGCTCCCCCCGATTACACTCGAGGAGATGTCTGGCATAAAGCTGATGAACAGGACGGACACGAAATTCGTGGCCACTCTTGAACAGTTGAATGCATTCCTGCTTGCGGTGAACGGCAAGTATTATATCCAGGAAATCAACGGCAAGCGCATTGCCGGTTACCACACCACATATTACGACACAGCCGACTACCACATGTACAACATTCACCATGCCGGCCGTCAGGTAAGGGAGAAGATACGTGTGCGCACTTACATGGACAGTGACGACACATTCTTCGAAATAAAGAACAAGAACAACCACGGCCGCACAAAGAAAAAACGAATATCCATCGACGGACACGATGCGGTACCCCGGGAGCACGAAAGAATTGTTCCCTTCATGACAAAGCATGCATGGTACACAATTGACCGCATATCGCCTGTCATAGAGAACTGGTTCAACCGCATCACATTGGTAAACTTCGGCAAGACAGAGCGGTTGACAATAGACTTCAACTTACGTTTCCACCACCTTAAAAGCAACTGTCGCCACGAGCTGCAACGCGTTGCCATCATTGAGTTAAAGCGTGACGGCAACGTACCGTCCCCGGCACTCGACATACTGCGCGAAACACGCATAAAACCGTCAGGATTCAGCAAATACTGCATTGGCAGCGCTCTCACCAATGACAAGCTCAAGAGGAACAATTTCAAGGAAAGGCTGACAATGATACACAAAATGGAGAATAAACGATAAAACTATAACCATGAGACTTTTAACTACCCTACTTCTAATCTGCTCGACGATGTTCGTGCAGGCACAGGATGCAGCGAGCGACAACACCGTGGAAGAAAACGCCACATCTGCCATAAGCGCCGTTGCCTCCGAAATTGAGAAAGCCGAGGCCGTCAATGTCTTCATCGACTACGATGACGAGCTCAACCAGTCCGAAAAGATGGCAGTATCGGTAAAACAGAAGCGTCAGAGCGATGAGTTCATAGACACCGGCCACGTAACCAAGTTGCTGATAGCATTCATCATCAACCTCATAGCCATAATGATAATAGTGCGTTGGCTCTATTATCCCAAATGCAAGCGCGGTGAATTCTTCTTCACCTACATACTCATAGCCATAAGCACCTTCATGCTCATCTACGTACTTGGCGACGTAAAGCTCAAGGCCGGCATCGCACTCGGTCTCTTTGCAATGTTCAGCATCATACGCTACCGCACCGAGCAGATTGCCATACGCGAGATGACCTACCTGTTCACCATTATCGCAGTGAGCGCCATCAACGGACTCACCATCAGCGAGTTGAGCATTGGAGAGGTAATAATAATAAACGCTCTTTTCATCGCTGTAATAGTCATTTGCGAGAGCAAGATGCTCATCAGCCACTACTCGTACAAGGTGATAAAATATGACAACATCAATCTCATCACCCCCGACAAGCGCGAGGAGCTTATTGCCGACCTTGAAAAACGCACAGGTCTTAAAGTGATTAAAGTCGAGGTAGGCGCAATCGACTTCCTCAAGGATGCAGCCATTGTAAAGATGTATTACAAGAGCAACGAGGCAAACAACTCAGTAGACACAACCCTTAAAACCCCTACAGATGAATACAAACTTAAAGAATCATAGTATTATTGCATTGTTCATTGCAATGTTCATGCTCGCCCCTCTATGCAATGCCAACGCACAGGCGACAGAGGACGAGTTCGGTATTTGGGCAACCGTTGAGGCATCAAAGAAAATCAACAAGAAGTTCAAGGTTGTAGGTGACGTAGAGTTCCGCACATACGACTTTGTGAACAACATTGAGCGCACCGCCATTGGTGTGAAGCTTGAGTACAAGATTCTCAAATGGTTGAAGTCAAACGTCGGATACCAGTTCCATTACAAGCACAACCCCGAGGAAGTCAAAATGAAATGGGACGAAGTCGTTACCGATATTGACGAGAACGAGTTTGTCAATTACAACATAGACCACGACTATTGGGTAATACGCAACCGTTTCTACGCAACAGTCAGCGGTGAGTATAAAATCGGCCGTTTTGAGTTTGGACTGCGCGAGCGCTTGCAGTACACACGCACAAGCTCGACAACCATAGACGAGACCAAGTATAGATACGACATCGGTGACGACATATTGTCTTCCGAAGATGACGGATGGACAACAAAGACCGAACCGGAATTCAAAGAGGCAAAGCACAACCTCACCTTGCGTTCACGCGTGAATGTAAAGTACGACATCCCCAACTGCAAGGTAAACCCATTTGCATCTGTTGAACTTTATACCCGCCTTGACGAGTGGAAGGGTTATGACAAGTTCCGCTATCGCCTTGGTGCAAGCTACAAGATAAACAAGGATAACTCAATATCTCTGTATTATCTCTTTGAGGATGTCAATGGCGAAGCCAACGGACACGCCATAGGTTTCGAGTATTCAATTGACCTTTAATAAAACCCGACTATGAAAAAACTACTGTTCATAATATCATTACTTGCCATTGCCGGCACAGCCACAGCACAGCACATGGTTGTGGAGACAGCCGGGCAAGAGAACAAAGTATTCAGTCTCGAGAGCCTCAAGCAAATAACCTTTGACGACACCACTGTGAACATTGAGCAGACTGACGGCACAAAGAGCAGTGCATCAATGGGCGACATCGAACGCATATACTTTGGTGACTTCTCATCAATTTCCGATATAAACGCACTAAGCGGCAACCTCGTTGAATACATCTCGCATGACGAGATTGCAATCAATAGCGAAGCCGGTTCAACAATTACCATATACGGCCTCACCGGCACGCAGTTGCTCACAAGGCGCATCAACACCCAAGGCGAGGCAGTAAGCATTGCCGGCTTGCCACAGGGCATATACATTGTGAAAGCAAACGGACGTACAACAAAAATAATAAAAAGATGAAAAAGGCACTATTATTCATTGGGGTGCTTGCAGCATCTTTCACGCAGGCACAGACACTCTATGTCAATAACAGCAATGGCACATACCAGGCCATTGATACAAAAACAGCCGGTGATATAACCTTTGACGAGGAGCAACGACTCATATACCTTGAGTTGGGAGATGGCATCACCAGCCATTTCGCAACAGGAACAGTCACCAACATTGCACCTGTATCAAACAACGGCACAGAGTTAATCTACAACGTTAACCCCACGGTTGAATTCAGCACAACCGACAAGGAGAATTTCAACGAGATTACCAGAGCTGTTCCAACCATTGAGACAGATAACGAATATGAAGATTTTGTCGAAAATTTTATACCAGATACTGGAATTATTACCATCACATTCAATGAAACAGGAGTAAGGACAAGTAAGTTGCCAGAAGGTATCACCGCAACTATCAACGGTGGACATATTGTCATAAACTCAACCATAAAAGGGAAAGTATATCTAGTCAAAGGTACTTGCAGCAACGGTTCACTAAAGATATACAGCGAAAAGAAGTTCCAAATGTTGTTGAACAAACTCACACTTACCAACCCTGTCGGCCCCGCCATTAACATCCAGGGTGGAAAAAGAGTCTACCTCTCAATTGCAGACGGAACGACCAACACCCTATGCGACGGAGCGACATACAATGCTCCTGTTATTGGCAGCAATGGCGAAGAGGAAGACCAGAAAGGTACACTCTTCAGCGAAGGAGAACTGCTGATTGACGGATATAAGAACGGCACAGGCATACTCAACATAACAAGCCATGGCGGCCATGCAATCTGTAGCGACGACTATATCATGGTACGTGGCGGCAACATCAACATCCTATCGGCAGCCAAGGACGGCTTCCGCACAAAGGACAAGTTCATCATGGGCCGCGCCGAAGCCTACTCGCCCACCATCACCATCAATGCCGCAAGCAACGGCATCGAGTGCACCGAGGGAACACTAACCATTGAGGCCGGCAAGCTCGACATCACAGCAGGCGGCGAAGCCATCAAGGTTGAATATGAAGAGGCCGTTCCCGACCCCGCGGTAATCCCCGATGCCTACATCAAAGGCGGCTATCTAAAACTAACCACAACCGGCGAAAAGAGCTCAGCAATACAAACCACCCGCAACTACAACCAGAGCGGCGGCGTCATTGAGGCAACCGTTGGTGGCAATGGGTCAAAGATCATCAACTGCGACGGCACAGCAACCTTCAGTGGCGGCAAACTCACAGGCATTGTCAACGGCACAGTCTCAAGCGACGAAACATCGGCCGGTGGCATAAAGAGCAATGGCAATGTAGATATAGTAAACAGCAGCATTGCCATCGACTGCAAGGGTAAAGGTTCAAAAGCCATCAACTGCGACAACAGCGTCACCGTAAACAGCGGCAACGTCACCCTGCTTACTACAGGCGAGAACTACATAGAGATTCAAGACGACAAGAAGAGTTGCGCCATCCAGGCCGGCAGCATAACCGTCAACAACGGCACGGTCATTGCCAAGGCATACGACAACGCTTTGTCAGCACAGACAACAAACATCAACGGCGGTGTTGTCAATGCAACAAGCACCAATGCCGATGCACTCGACACCGAAGCCACACAAACCGGCGGCTGGCTGTTGACAAAGGATTGAGAGTGAAACTGTTTCATTAGATTCAACAATTATGCCCAACCTTATTCCCAATAAAGGAAACTATCGCGAACTTCTTTGTTATCGCAAGGCCGAAGCCATATACGATATCACCTATCATTTCGCGAAGCATTACCTAACTGTAGGTGACCGCACAGTTGACCAAATGATACAGGCTGCACGCAGCGGCAAACAGAATATTGTTGAAGGATATGCAGCCGGAGCCACATCGGCTGAGAGTGAATTAAAACTATTCAACGTCGCAAAAAGCAGTCTACAAGAGTTACTTATAGACTACGAGGATTATCTGCGCACACGTGGCCTGCCACGTTGGGAAAAGGAATCAGAGCAAATGCGTTGTGCACAACAATTAGGACGAGAGCATAATGATACCGAATTTTGGATGAACATAATTCGTACACGCGATGCTGGTACAATTGCAAACATAGCAATAGTGCTTATCTACCAAGCCGATTATATGCTATATAAATACTTACAAGCTACGAGTGAGCGCTTTGTCGCGCAAGGAGGCTTCCGCGAAAAGCTCACCCACACAAGGCTTGAACAGCGAAAAAAAGCGAAAGGATATTAAGAACACTAAAGAGAACTAAGGGCAATTAATGCGGGAGGGTAAAACATTAATACCCCTCCCGCATTATCTTTCATAACACTTCAGTCTCTTTAATAACCATTAATACCCTTAATAACCTTTCCTTCAAATCCCATAATTTTCCACCAATTTTTAGTTAAAAATAAATAATTGATTGTCAAGTGTTAAAAATTAGGGGGGTCACAACCTTGTAGAATTTCAAAGAAGAGTTATTTTTGCACGCGTAAACTTCTTATGGACAAACGATTATCAACATACAGCAGCAAAGCCAGGGCAGCCGCATCGGCCGCCGGCCTTGTTACACCCGTAAATAATTGTAACCCAACAAGTTACCCCCCCCTAAAAACAACAGTAAAATATAACAAAACATGAACGCTATCGTGCGGTGCTTTAACGCGCCGGGCGGTAGCGTTTTTTGTGAGATTTATAAAACAAGAACTATATTAAACTTAACTTTATGAAAAAAACTCTACAAACTTTATTATTTGCTTTAATAGCAATTATGATGCCAATCGGAGCATCAGCACAAGAGATAGCTTCCGATTATGCAGTTGTTGACTATGATGCTAAAATATTGACTATCGACGGTACATTTGGAGGAAAACCCGAAGTAACCGATAAG
The DNA here is from genome assembly GCA_045650605.1 of Bacteroidaceae bacterium. Classification (GTDB taxonomy): domain Bacteria; phylum Bacteroidota; class Bacteroidia; order Bacteroidales; family Bacteroidaceae; genus HGM04593. The sequence continues at coordinate 19,485 of JAZRRI010000061.1, forward strand.
AATGAGATTACCGCTTTGGTAAACACTATCCAAAATTATGTGGAGAGTGGAGGCAACGCAGTTATCGTAACGGGTGGTGAACTTGCTATATATAATGGCTTTTATGAT
>JAZRRI010000062.1:0-14692 GCA_045650605.1 Bacteroidaceae bacterium
CCGAAGAGCAGCGACATGGCAATCATCTGCTTGGGCATGAACCTCTTGAATATTATTCCACTCGCCATTGATACCGCGAAGCAATCCATGGCCAACGCCAAGGCCAAAAACCATATTTCAATATGTGTCATAAAAAGGAGAATTTCAATTCCACAAAGGTAGTCCATTTTGGGCAAACATAATGTAACCAAGGCTATAAAAAGGGATGCAAAGGCTGATAAAACATAAAAAAGGTAAAAGCTGTTGCAGAAACAAAAAAAAGCCCATACCTTTGCAGTCTCTTACAACTGGGGCTATCTTGATTTGACAGCGGTTAGAAAAGGTATGTAAGCACGCAGTGCATTGCCGGTTCGCACTATAATATGAGCAGGCAAAAATTTATCTGGCAACAATACTTACGCTCTTGCTGCTTAATCGAAGTATAGTAGATTAGCTTAATCCCTGCACCAGGTGCGGGGACGAGACATCACCCGGACGCTGTTGTTCCGAAGCAATCCGATATGGTGGTGCAGGCAAATCGGGACTAACCATTGCAGGCCTCGATACAATGGCGACATTTTAGAGGATAAGGCGCAGGTTGGCGGTCGCGGTCTTGCCTGTGCTCGAAAACCCCACCGATGACTAAGCGTGTAGAAAGCATATGGTTTCCCTGTTTGGACGAGGGTTCGACTCCCTCTAGCTCCACACTTCATAAAACCATATTTGGGTCAAGACCACTGGTTTTCAAAGAACCGGTGGTCTTGTTTTATTAATTGCCACGAAGCTTTGTTAAAGTCATTCTACAATAAGATATAATATTTGTCCTTAATTTCCGCTTTTGTACTTTTACACTTTGAGATATTGCATTTTTTGACTACTTTTGCACAATAATTTACAAAACAAGCACAAAACAGGGAACATTATGAACAACATATATCTTAAAAAAATCCCCATACAGGGATTCGCCACAACACAATCGTCACTGCAGCAGTTTGTGCAGCATGTCTACCAGATGCAGCACACATCAATCTTTTTCTGCCTGAGCGGCGAAGCCCTCTTCACCATTGACGGACAGAAGTACCGCTTCACCCCGGGACAGATAATCATTTGCCCGGGAGGGTCGAACATCCTGTTGCTCGATATCACAAGCGATTTCTCATCGCGTCTGCTCGGTCTCTCGAAACACATTTGGCTTGCAGCACGCAGTTCAATGAGCCCCGAGACAATACAGGCAATAGAGTGCCGCCCCCACCAGGGAGGCAACAACAACCTCGAAGTCGAGTTCCTTAACAACATATTCCGCCAGATTGACATCCTTGACATTGAAGCCGGCAACAACGAAGCCGCCATGGACTACTGCCGCCAGAATGTAACCCTCGCCGTCAGTTCGTTGCTACTATACATACAACATATAAGCAAGACACACAACACCCTTGCAAAGGAGCACACCGGAGAGAATAAGGACAAGCTGTTCTATGAATTCAGAGTGCTGTTGACCAACCACTTCCGCGAAGACAGGTCGGTGCAGTTCTATGCCGACAAGATGCGCATCTCCACCCGCCACCTCAATTCGGTGTGCCAACGCGCCAGCGGACAGAACGCAAAGGAGATTATCGACCACTTTACAATCATTGAGCTGGAGGTTAGCCTGATATACACACACAAGACATTCCAGGAACTTGTGAACGAGTTCCACTTCCCCGACCAGAGCTACCTTAACCGTTACTTCAAGCGCCATACGGGCTACTCGCTGTCAGAGTTCCGCTCCAACGGAGTGATGGTAGATTAACGTGAGTTCGATATAAGAATTTATACTAAAATTCAGCGTATTTTGTCATCTCGACCATACCTTGATAAAATATTAAAAGATGTTTTCGATGAGCGATAGCGAACTAACGCTACGTGAGAGATCTCTTATTTTACGATATTTTTGAGATCCCTCGTCGCTACGCTCTGTCGGGATGACAGGTTCGCGATTTGATTTAGCTTATATCGAACTCACGTTTATTATGTTGACTTATTGCTGCTTCTCAAAGTGGAACGGCTCGAACTGCGAATCCTTGTCCACCCAGTGCGGCTTGCGCATCGCGTATATTACGAACGGAGCGCCTGTAACCACAATGCAGCCAATTATGAGCACTGCATACCACACCGCGTTGCTGCCCACTGAAATCTGTGCCGGTGGAATGAAACTGAGCACAAAGGCAAGCAGGCTGCCAAGAAATCCCACACCCGAAACAAGCCACATCAGTCCGTTGCCGCTCTTTCCCAAACGGAACGGGCGTGGCGCATCCTTCATGTTATAGCGCAAGTAGATGGCTGCGGCAAACATCAACAGGTACATTATAAGATAGAGCAAAACGGTGAGCTGCGAGAGAATCTGGTAGAAACTCTGCACCGATGGCATCACCACGAACAGTAGGCTCAGGAGTGTTACCACGCCGCCCTGGATGAGCAGGATGTTTTTCTGCACACCAAGTTTGTTGCTTTTCTGCATGAAGGGTGGCAGGTAACCCGCCTTTCCCACTGCAAATATACCTTTTGACGGGCCCGATACCCAGGTGAGCACTCCCGCAAGTACACCGAATGCAAGCGCAATGGCAATTATGGGCGACAGCCACGACATCTTTATGAACTTGAAGTAGTTGTCAAAACCCACAAGCAGGCTCTGTGTAAGGTTTATATCTTTCTGTGGAATTATAATGCCAAGCGAGAATGTGCCCAGCACAAAGATAAGCACTGTTATTATTGCACCCAGGAACACTGCCTTGGGGTAGTTCTTGCTCGGGTTTTCCATGTCCTTCACGTGAATACCGGTCATCTCCATGCCGGCATAGAAAAGGAATATGCCCGATGCAAGTACCAGATTGTCCAGCTTGGTGATGTCGGGGAAAAAGTCGCCACCGAAGTCCATCTGCGACTTGCCGCCCCCGATGAGATATATGATGGCAAGCAGCACAAGCAACGCTGCGGGTATGATGGTACCTATGAGACCACCCACCTTTGCCACCTTGCTCACCCATCCGAGTCCCTTGAGCGAAATGAATGTCGCAATCCAGTAGATTGCAAGCACCACCACAAGAGTATATATCTTGTTCGATGCCAGTGACATGTCGGCCGTGTCGTTCATTCCAATGAAGGCCAGCGATACGGCACCGAAGGTCAGCACCGTTGGGTACCATATTGTGCTCTCTACCCACTGCAGCCAAATGGCAACGAAGCCAAGTCGCTTGCCGAATGCCTCGCCCACCCAGCGGAAAACACCGCCCTGCTTGTCCTGGAACATGGCGGCAAGCTCGGCAGCCACAAACGATGTGGGGATTAGGAACACAAGTGCTGCAAACAGATAGTAGAATGCCGAGCTTATTCCATATTCAGCCTCGGCAGGCAGTCCGCGCAGCGACACAACGGCTGTGACATTCATGATAGCCAATGTAGCCACACCCATCTTTACAGTTTTTGTTAATGTTGACATAGTTCTCTGTTTTAAATGTTACGGAATATGGAGTGATAACAAGAGTGTGGCATTGTTGGTTTGTCATATTACAAAAAATTAACGAGGGAGCACATAAAAAGTGCCCCCTCGTCAAACGTTGTTTATAGGGTTCTCTATACTTTACTCTGCAGTCTCCTCTTTGCTCCAGTCGAGCTTTGCCATGCGCTGGTAGCTTGCATAGCGCTTCTTTGCCATGCCCTCGGCTGCGGCAAACAGCTCGTGTGCCTCGGTCGGGAACTGCTTTGCAAGTGCTGCGTAGCGCACCTCGCCCTGCAGGAACTCCTGGAACTTCTCCCACTGTGGCTCCTTGCTGTCGAGTGTGAACGGGTTCTTGCCCTCGTCCTCCAATGCAGGGTTGTAACGCCACAGGTGCCAGTATCCGCACTCAACGGCAGCAGCCTGCTCGGCCTGTGCCTTGCCCATACCACGCTTGATGCCGTGGTTGATACATGGTGCGTATGCAATTACCAATGATGGACCGGGGTAGGCCTCGGCCTCGCGTATAGCCTTGAGGCACTGGTCGTAGCTTGCGCCCATGGCAATCTGTGCAACATATACATAGCCATATGTTGTGGCAATCATACCAAGGTCCTTCTTGCGTATGCGCTTGCCGGCAGCTGCGAACTTGGCAATGGCACCAAGAGGTGTGGCCTTTGACGACTGTCCGCCGGTGTTCGAGTACACCTCGGTGTCAAGAACAAGGATGTTCACATCCTCGCCCGATGCAATCACGTGGTCGAGACCACCGTAACCGATGTCGTATGATGCACCGTCGCCACCGATAATCCACTGTGAACGTTTTACGAGATACTGCTTGATGGCAAGAATCTGCTCGCTGGCATCGCTCTCATACTCGTCGCAGGCCTTGATGATGGCTGGGGCAATCTCCTTTGTCACCTCGGCGCTGTTCTTGTTGTCAATCCACTTCTGTGCAAGCTCCTTCACCTCCTCGGGGCAGCTGCGGTAGGTCTGTATCTCGGCGAGCAGGTGCTCAAGGCGTGCGCGCATCTTGTTCTCGGCAAGCTTCATACCCAAACCGAACTCGCAGAAGTCCTCGAAGAGTGAGTTTGCCCAAGCCGGGCCTTCGCCCTTCTCGTTTGTTGTGTAAGGTGTCGATGGAACCGATGCTGTGTATATTGAAGAACAGCCTGTTGCGTTGGCAACAATCTGGCGGTCACCAAAGAGCTGTGTCAACAGCTTCACGTATGGTGTCTCGCCACAACCCGAGCATGCGCCCGAGAACTCGAAGAGCGGTGTGGCGAACTGTGAGTTCTTCGGGTTGCTCTTCACGTCAACAAGCGACTGCTTGCTCTTCACGTTCTTCGCGCAGTAGTCCCAGTTTGCAGCCTCGTGTCTCTCCTCCTCCAACGGAACCATTGTGAGAGCCTTTCCGGTCTTTGGATGTCCGGGGCAGATGTCGGCACAGTTGCCGCAACCCAGACAGTCGAGCACGCTCACCTGAATGCGCAGATGCATGCCCTTCATGGCTGCAGGCGCCTTCATCTCAATCTTGTCGGCATTGATGCCTGCGCTCTCCTTCTCATCCATTACAAACGGACGGATTGCTGCGTGGGGGCAGACGAATGCACAGCGGTTACACTGAATACAGTTCTCGGCATTCCAACGTGGAACGAATGCGCTCACGCCGCGCTTCTCGTAGGCCGATGTACCCACAGGCCATGTACCGTCCTCAAGACCCTTGAATGCCGATACGGGGAGCTGTGCACCGTTCTGTGAGTTGATGGTGCGCACAATCTTTGTAATGAACTCGGGCTCGTTGCGCTTTTCGGGAGCCTCGTCCTGCAGTTTCGCCCAATTGGGGTCAACGGCAAGCTGTCTGTACTCGCCGCCGCGGTCAACGGCTGCATAGTTCTTGTCAACCACATCCTGTCCCTTCTTGCCGTAGGACTTCACGATGAACTTCTTCATCTGCTCAATGGCAAGGTCAACAGGTATAACCTGTGTTATGCGGAAGAAAGCACTCTGCAGAATGGTGTTTGTGCGGTTACCGAGTCCAATCTCCTGTGCAATCTTTGTCGCGTTTATGTAGTAGACGGTGATGTTGTTCTGGGCAAAGTAGCGCTTTATGTTGTTCGGCAGGTTCTTTACAAGTTCGTCGCCCTCCCAAACGGTGTTCAGCAGGAATGTACCGTTCTTGCGCAAGCCGCGTGTCACGTCGTACATGCGCAGATAGGCCTGCACGTGGCAAGCAACGAAGTTTGGTGTGTTCACCAGATAGGTGCTGCGGATGGGCTTGTCGCCGAAACGCAGGTGCGAACAGGTGAAACCGCCCGATTTCTTCGAGTCGTATGAGAAGTATGCCTGGCAGTGCTTCTTTGTGTTGTCGCCGATAATCTTTACAGAGTTCTTGTTTGCACCAACGGTACCGTCGGCGCCAAGGCCGTAGAACTTGGCCTCGAACATGCCGTCCACAACGGCAATCTCCTCCTTCTTGGGGAGTGAGAGGAATGTCACGTCATCCTCGATACCGAATGTAAAGTGGTTCTTCGGCTCGGGCAATGCAAGGTTCTCATATACACCCATGATGATGGCAGGTGTTGTGTCGCATGAGCTCAAACCGAAGCGGCCGCCAACGATTATAGGGTTGATAGCCTGCAGTTCGGGAGTGCTGTTGAATGCCTCCACAACATCAAGGTACAAAGGCTCGCCGTTGCTTCCCGGCTCCTTTGTGCGGTCGAGCACAGCAATGCGTTTCACTGTCTTCGGCATCACTGCCGCAAGATATTTCACCGAGAACGGACGGTACAGGTGAACGCTCACAAGGCCAACCTTCTCGCCTCTCTCCATCATGTAGTCAATAGCCTCCTTTACAGCCTCGGTTGCCGAACCCATTACAATGATTACGCGGTCGGCATCCTCGGCACCGTAGTATGTGAACGGAGCATATTTGCGGCCTGTGATAGCCGAAATCTCATTCATGTACTCGGCAACAATGTCGGGAACGGCGTTGTAGAACGGGTTCTCGCTCTCCTTGTGTGTGAAGAATGTCTCGGGGTTCTCGGCAGTACCGCGTACAACAGGTGACAATGGGCTCAATGCACGGTCGCGGAAAGCCTGTATGCTCTCCCAGTCAACCAACGGAGCAATCTCCTCCTGCTCAATGAGCTCAATCTTCTGTATCTCGTGCGATGTGCGGAATCCGTCGAAGAAGTTCAGGAACGGTATGCGGCTCTTCAAAGTAGAGAGGTGTGCCACGGCTGCAAGGTCCATGACCTCCTGTACCGAGCCCTCGCACAACATTGCAAAACCTGTCTGGCGGCAGGCCATGACGTCCATGTGGTCGCCGAAGATACTGAGCGAGTTACCCGCGAGTGAACGTGCCGAAACGTGGAACACTGTAGGCAACTTCTCACCCGCAATCTTGTACATGTTGGGTATCATGAGCAACAGACCCTGCGATGCGGTGAAGGTGTTTGTCAACGCACCGGCCTGCAACGAACCGTGCAGTGCACCCACTGCGCCGCCCTCGGACTGCATCTCCTGCACGGCGACAGTCTCGCCAAAGAGGTTCTTGCGTCCCTGTGCTGCCCACTCGTCGACATATTCGGCCATTGTAGATGATGGTGTGATAGGGTAGATGGCTGCTACCTCGGAAAACATGTAGGCAATGTGTGCCGCTGCCTGGTTTCCGTCACAAGTGATGAATTTCTTTGCTTTTGTCATAAGGCAATAATTTATTTTGTTGTTATCTGTTTCAAAAGTATAGATGTTAAACCAAAAACAATTGAACTCGCAAAGCTGTCATCCTGAACTAATGTGAAGGATCTTGTAACCGCGCAGTGTATAGATACTTCGCTGCGCTCAGTATGACAAACAACGCCTAGTCAATTACTATATGGTTTTATGTTATCCAACGTTTTCTGCAGCGCCTTTTGTTCTATGATACGTGGCATAATCGTCGGTCGTAATGGCAAATGTACAAAATAATTGGTAAATCATTTAAAAAATGGTATTAAATTGAGTACTTTTGTGATAAATTAATTATGGATAAGATTCTGTTCCTCATAATACTGCTCCTTTCGCTGCCGCAAATGTTGCTGGCCGGGGACGGTGTGCAGTGCGATGGGCAGGATTACAGGGCCGGCAATTACCGCGCTACAGCCGTTTCCTCTCCAAAATATGAGTACCGTGCCGTGTGGCTCACCACAATAGAGAACCTCGACTGGCCCCGCACGCAGGTAAAGACACCGGCCGACATCGAAAGGCAGAAGGCCGAGCTTGTGGTCATTCTCGATTCCCTGCAGGCAATGCACATAAACACCGTGCTGCTGCAGACGCGTGTGCGCGGCGATGTCATCTATCCATCCTCCATTGAACCCTTCTCGCATGTGCTCACCGGTGTGTCGGGTAAGTCGCCCGGTTACGACCCCCTGGCATTTGCCATCGAGGAGTGCCACAAGCGCAACATTCAGCTGCATGCTTGGCTTGTCACCCTTCCGCTTGGCAAGGACGAGCATGTCAGGCGACTGGGCCGGAACTCTTTGCCAAGCCGACGTAACAGCCTGTGTACGCGCTACAAGGGTGCCTGGTACATGGAGCCCGGCAACCCCGCAACGGCCGATTATTTGGCGGCACTTGTCAAGGAAATTGTGCAGAACTATGATGTCGACGGCATACACCTCGACTATGTACGTTACCCCGACAGCGTGGACGGTTACCCCGACGGCTCCCTCTTTGTCAGGCACGGCAAGCGCATGTCACTTGCGGCATGGCGGCGTGCCAACATAACACGCATTGCGGCAACAGTCTATTCCGCGGTCAAACAACTGAAACCATGGGTGCGTGTGAGCTGTGCACCGCTTGGCAAGTACGATAATCTCACACGTTACAGCTCGCTTGGATGGGATGCCTACAATACCGTCTATCAGGATGCGCAGGGATGGCTGCGCGACGGTATTATGGATGCCCTTTTCCCAATGCTCTATTTTAACGGCAACAACTTCTATCCCTTTGTCCTCGACTGGTGCGAGAACCGCCATGGCCGCCACGTGGCGCCCGGTGTGGGCATCTACAGGCTGTTGCCCGTGTATGGCGGTTGGCCACAGGTCGAGATTGAGAGGCAGATGCACACCTCGCGCAGTGCGGCTGCCGATGGCATTGTCATGTTCCGCACGGCTCACCTTGTGGGCAATGCCGGCGGAGTGCGCGATGTCTATACAAAGGTCTATGACCGTGCTGCTTTTGTGCCGCCTATGGATTGGATTGCCCCTGCACCGCCAATGCCGCTGGTGACTCTCTGCGAACGTGATGAATGTGGTGTGTCATTCCGTTGGAGTGCCGTGCAGCCAGCACAGGGCTTCCCTGCAGTGCGTTATAATGTGTATGCAGCAGTGGGCGACAGTGTAGATGTCGGTAATATCGACAATCTGGTTGCCGTGGAGCTTGCCGATACTCTTTTCCGTTGGCAATGCCGCACGAGCAGGAATGTATCGCTTGCCGTTACGGCGGTGGATGCCTGTGGCGTGGAGAGCAAACCGGCTTTCATTGAATTGCCTGTGGGCGGTACCATGTTGCGTAATTCTCTCATTTCCTTGCCCGAGCCGCAGTCGTGGGGGCAACGCATTGTTGTGAATGATATCTATGGCCGCGAGGTCTATTGCGGCAAGTACAGCCGCAGTTTCAATGTGTCGCGCTTTGCGGCAGGACGTTATTTTCTTACAGTCTACAACCGCCACGGCGCAGTGGTGCACAAGGTGGAATTCCTGAGGTAAAAGTTTAAAGGGCTAAAAGAGCGGCAAGGATATAGCTGCTTCCCTTTAATGCCCTTTTAGGTCTTTTGATTTTTTATTTGTATTTTAACCTGAGTTCGATATAAGAATTTATACTAAAATTTAGCGTATTTTGTCATCTCGAACGTATGTGAGAGATCTCTTATTTTACGATTTTTTTGAGATCCCTCGTCGCTACGCTCTGTCGGGATGACAGGTTCGCGATTTGATTTAGCTTATATCGAACTCACGTTATTTATTCTTTTTACTTTTTCTCCTCTTTCCTGCCGAATACCGAGAAGTGTACATAGCGTTTGGGGTTCTCCTTCAAGTCCTCGAGCAGGGCATTGGCAGCCTCGCAAGTCTCGTTCAGTTTGCTATAGAGTGCAGTATCGTTGAGCAGCATGCCCACAGTGCCGTTGCCATCATTGAGTGCGGCGGTAATTTGCTGAATGTTGTTTAGCGAAGCGTCAAGAGTGGCAATCATGCCTGCATAGTCAACCTCGCTCAGCTGCGACGAAACCTTGAGCAAGTCGTCCTCAATCTCTATCACCTTGTCGAGCGCGACAGGTATGTCGTTGCTTACAAGCCTGTTCAGTTGTGCCGACGTGGTGTTCAGCTGTGCGGTCAATGTCTCCAGGTTGTTCAGCGTGTTGTTTATGGCAGGGTTCGCAAAGATGTTGTTCAGCGATGTGAGCATGGAATCCACCTTCGGCAACATCGCCTCAATCTGCGGCATCATATTGCCAACCTCGTCCATTGCACCGGCTGCCAATACACCTTTCAGTGTCGTGCCCGGTTCAATTGTGCCTTTGCCCTTGCCCATGACAATGTATATGTTGCTGCCGCCCATCAGTTTGTTATGTATCTCGGCATAGCTGCCCTCGGGGAGTCTCAGACCCTGGTTCAGGCTCAGTGTCAGGGTCACAATCTCGCTCTCGTTGAAGTTATGTTCAATTGAACTCACGTTTCCTACCTTGCAACCGTTGATGTACACCGGTGCCGAGTTTGTGAGCTCGCCGATATTCGTGAACTCGACACGGTAGTTGTCGGTGTCGTCAAAAATATCTATGCTCTTGAAAAAGTTAATCAGGAAGTAGATTACAAACAGTGCTGTCAATCCCAGCACTCCTACTATCAACTCACGTGAAAATTTCATCTTGCTCATTTCGTCTGTTTTTTGAATAGTTCTATTGCCTGGCGGGTGTCGGTCCTCTTTCCGTTAAGGAATGCAACGATGAATGCGTCCTTGAACTTGTCGGCAATCAGCCTCTTCAGCTTCAGAATCTCGTTGTAATCCTCGCTCTCGCCGTGCGTGTATTTGTAAATTCCGTTCTCCTTGTAACAGTCGGCCTTCAGCCCCTTGAAGCGCTTGTCGTTGCCCTTGAGTTCTTTGTCCGATGTCATAATCTGTATCCTGAACACTGGCCTGTCGCTCTTTGCGGCGGTGGTTTCCTCTTTTGCTGGCTCTTGCTGTGTGGCGGTTGTTTTTGCTGTCTCCTTGCCCTTGCCGTACAGCTTGTAATACTCGGCAAAACCGTTGAAAATGCCCCTTGCGAGTTTCTCCTGTCCCTCTTTCGATGCTATCACGCTTTCGTCCTTGCTGTTGCTTATGAAGCCTAATTCCACCAGAATGCTTGGCATTACGGTGCGGTGCAGCACAAGGAAACCTGCCGACGACACTCCACGGTCATTCAGTGCACAGCTCTTCACCATGCCGCGCTGCACCATTTCGGCCAACTTCACGCTCTGCTCCATGTCGTGGCTGCGCATGAGCTCGAATATTATGTAGCTCTCGCTTGAGCGTGGGTCGAACCCCTTGTATGTCTCCTCAAAGTTCTCCTCGGAGAGAATGACCTCATTCTCGTACATCGCCGCAGCCTTAGCCTCGGCATCGCTGCCTGCACCAAGGGTAAATGTCTGGCAACCGTTGGCACTCCTGTTCTTGCTTGCATTGGAGTGTATGGAGATGAACAGGTTGGCATTTGCCTTGTTTGCAATGTCGGCACGCCTTGCAAGCGGAATCTTCACGTCGGTTGTACGTGTGTATATGATTTTTACTTCGGGATATGCCTCCTTTATAAGCTCTCCTAATCTGTTCGACACCTTGAAATTAATGTTCTTCTCCTGCGACTTCTTTCCCAGCGCACCGGGGTCCACACCGCCATGTCCGGCATCAATGACAACGGTAAAGGGCTTCTTGCCGCTCTTCTGTGCCATCACCGGTAGGGTTGTTGCAACAAGCAACAATAGCAGAAAACATGCTTTGATATTATGTAGAAGGTGTTTCATGGACAATGAGTTTTTCCCGAATGCAGAAACGTTGATAAATTTCTGCAAAAATACTGCATTTATCATAAACATCAAAAGCGACCGATGATATTTTGACATTTTTTGACTTTGGCATTGCAGTGCTTGCTTTTTTTTGTAATTTCGCATGGTTTATAAATTACGAAAAATGCATTTTCTTGAATTCAATATAAGATACGACATCGGTGACGGTGCAACGGTGCACATGTGCTACAATCTGCGCGACAATGGTAAGACCGTTGGGGGTACACTCCCGTTGCGCGAGGTGCAGAAAGGGTGGTGGCGATGCTCCATGGAGGTCGATGAGTGCTACAAGGACGTAAACTACGGCTACGAGCTGCGCCTCGATGGCAAGAGCCTCTGCAGCGAGTGGGCGGGCACCCCTCACACCCTCCGTTTCAACTGCGTGAACCGCAATTATATCGTGCACGACATGTGGCTCGATTCACCTGCAGGTTTCTACACCCGCACCAACCTCTTCCGTTTCTTCGACAAGAGCGAGACAAGGCTCGACGAGCCGTCAATCAACTGGTACAACCGCAGTGTCACCTTCTCGGTCTACGCAACGGGCCTGCGCAGTGGCGAGCGCCTGCACCTTGTGGGCGATGCCGACGTGCTTGGTGCATGGGAGCCTGCGCGCGCCCTGCCAATGCAGCAACGTGTGCCCAACCGCTGGAGCGTGACCTTCGACGTTGCCACACTGTGGAGCGGTGCGCTCGACTACAAGTTCATTGCAGTGGGCGAGAATGGCAGCGTGCGTTGGGAGACCGGCGACAACCGCCACATCCTGCTCCCCAATTTCGAGCCGGGCACAAACTACTTCTATCAGCTCGATGCTCTCTCGTTCGATGCACCCTCGTTGCGCATTGCAGGTACCGTAATCCCGCTCTTCTCCCTGCGCTCGGCCCATGGCTGGGGCATTGGAGACTTTGGCGACATAAAACTCATGGCCGACTGGCTCGCATCCACCGGGCAGAATATCCTGCAGCTCCTCCCCGTAAACGACACCACAGTGCATGGCGGCAGCGAGGATTCCTATCCATACAACTGCGTCTCGGTCTTTGCACTGAACCCCATATACACCGATATGTCGCAGCTACCACAGCTCTCCAAGGCGCGCCGCAATGCCTTCTACCAAAAGGAGCGCGAGGCACTCAATGCACTTCCCGCGGTGGACTATGCAAAAACCTACCGCCTGAAGATAAACTATCTGCGCGAGCTCTTTGACGAGGCGGGCAGCGAGCTCCTCGCAAGCGAGGGCTACCGCGCCTTTGAGCAGGAACAGCAGCAGTGGCTCAGGCCCTATGCGCTTTTCCGCTTCCTCTCGTCGCGTCTGCACAGCAATATATGGGAGTGGGGCGACTATTCTCACTATGACAGTACCACCGTCGAGCGTGTTGTAGCCGAGTACCCCGACGCTGTTCAGGAGATGCGTTTCCACAGCTATGTGCAGTATCTGCTCTTCACCCAGCTCTCCCGGGCACATGAGTATGCCAACAGCCGCGGCGTGGCACTCAAGGGCGATATCCCCATTGGCGTTGCACCCAACGGAGTGGATGTGTGGTGCGACAGTGAGCAGTTCAACCTCTCGGTGTCGGCCGGTGCGCCGCCCGATATGTTCTCGGCCGATGGCCAGAACTGGGGCTTCCCCACATATAACTGGCAGGTGATGGCCGGTGACGGCTATGCATGGTGGCGCCGCCGTCTGCAGTACATGTCATGCTTCTTCGATGCCTATCGCATTGACCACATACTCGGCTTTTTCCGCATTTGGGAAATCCCACGCACCGCCAAGAGCGGCCTCGCCGGCAGCTTCTCGCCCAACCGCCCGTTGTCGGCAGGCGAGATTGCGGCAGCAGGCTTTGCTTTCGACGAGGCACTCCACACAGCGCCATATATCGACGAGGCACTGCTAAAGAAGCACTTCCCCCGCAAGGTCAAGAGTATTGTAGACTCTTTCCTCGATGCACAGCCCGACGGCACCTACCGCTTCAAGCCCGAGTTGGAGAATGCCAACCTGTTGGCCTATTATATATATGAACGCGCGCCAAAGCTCCCGCAGGCAATGAGGGATGCCCTGTTGCGCATCTATGGCAACGTGCTCTTCATGCACGACCTTGGCGACCCTGCCATGTTCGTTCCGCGCATCCTTGGCAGCGACACCGAGGCCTATGCACAGCTCTCGCAGGGTGACCGCATAGCCTATGACCGCATATACGAGGAGTACTTCTACAACCGCCACACAATGTTCTGGTACCGCGAGGGAATGCGCAAACTCACTCCGCTGCTTCTCTCCACCCCAATGACCGCCTGCGGCGAGGATTTGGGAATGATACCGGCCTGTGTACCCTGGGTCATGAAGAACCTGCAGGTGCTCTCGCTCGAAATCCAGCGCATGCCAAAGCTCTTTGGCGAGACCTTTGCGCGTCCCGAGTGCTACCCCTACCTCTCCGTTGCAACGCCGTCCACACACGACATGAGCACCCTGCGTGGTTGGTGGCGCGAGGACGAAGCCCTCTCGCAGCAGTTCTACAACTGTGTGCTCGGCTTCGATGGTAAGGCACCGCTCGATATGGACGGCCGCGTGGCACGTGCAATCATTGCGCAGCACCTTGCATCACCATCGGCCTTTGCGCTCTTCGCATGGCAGGACCTCATGGCAATGGACGAGCGTCTGCGCCGCGAAAGCTATGACGACGAGCGCATAAACGTGCCGTCGAACCGCGACCACTGCTGGAACTACCGCATGCACATTGCACTTGAGCAGCTGATGCAGGAGCGTGCCTTCAACGACACCCTGCGCACAATGATTGCCGACAGCGGAAGATTGCTTTGAGTGAATGATGTTGTAGGGGCAAGTTGCAATGTCATTTCGACAGAGCGTAGCGACGAGAAATCCAGAGATATCTCACGTTCGTTCGATATGACAAAAAACGTAAACCGTAGGGGCTGAGCAATGTGTCTGCCCAAGGAAAATTAAGCTGACAAATAAAAAGAAAGGCAATAATATAGCAGTTGACCTGCAACTCATTTTCTTCGCAAACTTGTCATCCTGACCATACCTTAATGAAAACATTAAAAAGAGGTTCTCGATGAGCGTAGCGAACTAACGAACGTGAAGGATCTCAAACCGCGTTAAAATAGATGCTTCGACTTCGCTCAGCATGACATTTGGACG
>JAZRRI010000063.1:0-11382 GCA_045650605.1 Bacteroidaceae bacterium
GTAAGATTTATGTATTATCTTTGCCATATGTTTGGGATTATTAATCTTTTTTGTGCTAGTATAAAGATAATAAAAAAATCCCAAACAAACAATAGCTATTCCAATGAGATTCAAAGGAATAGCTATCTTTTTTTTAAAAAAACATCCCGCAGAAACAGATGCAATAAAAAACAGAGAGGGTGGCCCTTTGATACTTTTGGGTCACCCTCATTCATACAAATGCTACCAGGGATATGAAGTATGGAATTTATTATCGCAATGCAACCTGTTCATTTTGAATATGTTCCATTCTATCAACAGCTTCAAGCCTAGCTCTCTTTATAGTCTCAAGTATTCAGCATTGCAAGGAACTCCTCCTCGGGCACAAGACGTACACCCAGTTTCTGTGCCTTTTCCAGTTTTGAAGGTCCCATATTCTCGCCCATAAGAATGAAGGATGTAGATTTGCTCACACTGCCCACGTTCTTTCCTCCGTTGTGCTCTATCATCTCCTTGTACTCATCGCGAGAGTGATGTGTAAAGACTCCACTTATTACAATACTCTGTCCCTTGAATAGGTCGCTTTTCTCAGCGCCACTCACCTCTTCAATCTCAAAATTGAGCCCGGCTTCCCTCAACCTGTCTACCAATTGTCTGTTATCCTCCTTTGCAAAGAATGCACGCACGGCACCGGCTATGCGCTCACCAATCTCGTCAACAGCTGTGAGTTCATCAAAGGAAGCCGCCATTAATGCATCGATATTGCCGAATGCACGCGCCAGTCGCTTTGCCACCGTAGCACCCACAAAACGTATTCCAAGAGCGAACAGCACCCTCTCGAACGGCACTTGCATGGAAGTCTTTGCACCGTTAACAATGTTCATTGCCGATTTCTCGCCCATGCGTGGCAGGAACATCAGGTCCTCAGGCTGAATGGTGTATATATCCGCGATGTCCTTTATCAGACCATAGTTGTAGAGCTGTTCAATCGTCTCGGGGCCGATGGAGTCTATGTTCATTGCCTCACGCGAAACGAAATGCTCAATTTTACCTTTGATTTGTGGCGGACAGGCCGTGTCATTAGGACAATAGTGCGCTGCCTCGCCATCGTAACGCACAAGCGGAGTGCCGCACTCGGGGCACTTAGTTATGAAAACAACCTTCTCGCCAAGCATGAAGCGTGCCGAGGTATCGACACCTGTTATCTTGGGGATAATCTCACCACCCTTCTCAACATATACCATGTCGCCAATGTGCAGGTCAAATTTTTCTATGATATCGGCGTTATGCAAAGACGCACGCTTGACCACCGTACCCGATAGTTGAACCGGGTCGAGATTGGCAACCGGAGTGACAACACCCGTGCGCCCCACCTGATATGTGACCTCATTGAGGCGTGTAACGGCGCTTTCGGCCTGAAATTTATATGCTATAGCCCAACGCGGCGACTTGGCCGTGTAGCCAAGGTTCTTCTGTTGGCGCAGCGAGTTCACCTTCAGCACAATGCCGTCGGTGGCAAAGGGCAAGTTCTTGCGCTCGGCATCCATGCGGTCAATAAAAGCGAATACCTCGTCAATGGTGCGGCACTTGCATGTGGTATCCGATATTTTGAATCCCCACCCTTTTGCAGCCTCAAGATTCTCGTAATGCCCATCGGCCGGCAGCTGCTCGCCAAGCAGGAAATAGAGGTAGGCATCGAGCGAACGCTTTGCCACAACCGATGAATCCTGCAGTTTCAGTGTTCCCGACGCAGCATTGCGCGGATTGGCAAAAAGCGGCTCGCCGGCAGCGGCACGTTCCTCGTTCAAACGTTCGAACACCACCCAAGGCATGAGAACCTCGCCGCGTATCTCAAACTCGGCAGGGTAACCGCTGCCCGTGAGCACCAACGGCACAGTGCGTATTGTCTTTACGTTGGCCGTGACATCGTCACCCTTCTCGCCGTCGCCACGTGTGACGGCACGCTCCAGCTTGCCGTCGACATATGTCAATGAGATTGATGTGCCGTCGAATTTCAGTTCGCAACAAATCTCAAAATCCTCGTTCAAGGCACGTTTCACCCTGTCAAAGAACTCGGCAACCTCCTCACGGGAGTAGGTATTGCCAAGCGAAAGCATAGGGTATTTATGCAACACCTGCCGGAACTCCTTTGTTATGTCCGAACCCACGCGCAAGGTGGGCGATGTGGGGTCATACATATCGGGGTTGGCAGCCTCCAAATCCTGCAGCTCACGCATGAGCATATCGAACTCGATATCACCAATTGTCGGCGAGTTGAGGACATAATAGTTGTGGTTATGTTCGTGCAGCTGCCTGCGCAGCTCAAGTATACGAGCTTTGGAATCCATAGATATCATTTTTTCTCTCTGCGAAGATACAAAAAAGCGGTGTGATTTCAACGAAACCACACCGCTTTTGTAAATTATTAATGCTTTTTAGAACTCGGCACAAGCGAATGTCACCAAACGGAAATTCTTCTTGTAGATGGTAACGGTCTTTGTGCTCACGTTGTATGTAACGCCCAAAGACTTGTCGGCCTTCACATAACCGCTTGCTACACTTGAGAAGCCCTCTTTACGCAAAGACTGCGCATAGATGTTCCACGCAGCATCGTCCTGCTCATAGAGGAAAGTGATTGAATTTTCCGAGAGCATGTAGCCCTGGGCTGTCTGACCGTACATTGGGAACGAAGCCATAAGCGGAGAGAGAGCCACCTGCTGTGCAGGCTGCATTTCACTCATTTCGTAGCCATTCTTCTTGAATGCCTTGGCAGCCGATTTTGACGAGCTGCATGATGTTGTTGCAAGAGCCACAAAAAGCAACATTACTGTAACTGATAGTGTAAAAATCTTTTTCATAACTATTTTAATTTTATTGATATACAGTTGAATTTTACCACCAAAAAGGTTCTGTTTTCAAAATTTATGCAAAAGTACATCAAAGCAATGCAAAAAGCAACTGTCAGCGACAATAATTTGAGACTTTTATACTATTGCAGCACCGGAAGCCGTGACACAGGAGGCTGCTGCTCAACAACAGCAGCCTGTTTACCCTCCGGGGGAACAATAGCGTACTCTCCTCCAGCACCATTGCCGGCGGGCTGTTGCATCATGAGTTCGGGCGATATGCCCTCGAGCGGTTTCCCCTGCGCGGCAGCCTCCTCGTTGCGTTTGATGGCTTCGAGGATTTTGGTTGCGAACGGATAGGAGGAGTTCTCGAGCATTGTCTTAACATCCAAAGCCTTGGCACGGAAGAGTTCCATAAGGAAATCGTTTGCAATCATCTGGAAAGCCGGTGTGTTGTAACCCTCGGATATTGTTATGTCCAGTTCGCTCTCCTGCACCTTCTGCGGGTCGTACCACTTGGCCTCCTCGCTGTATTGCGTGCCGGCAAGGTCTATGTAACGGCTCTCGTTATAATACTGCTGCAGAGTCTTCATCACCTTTGCATCGCGGCGGCGACGGAATGTCCTGAAACCGTCGAACAAGCCCTTCAGATTGAGCGACGAGTTCTGCACCTGTTGGGCATAGAGCGATGCGGGAGTTCCCGAACGCGGGCTCTGCCCCTGCATGGCAGAGTTCACACCCGAAATTTCATTTATTAGCCTCAACTGCAGGTTCAGCAGTTCAAAATCACCGGCCACAGCAGCCCCGCTGTTATACTGCCGCACGACACCGTCAATGCTCTGCCCCGGTTTCAGCTTTACAAAGAGCACGCCGTTGTAGCGTACATACTCGTCAATCACCTCTTCGCGCGACATGCTTTCAAAAGCATCGTCATCCACCACAAGCACACCTTTCGACGATGTTCCGCGTATGAAGTCAATCAGCGTAGCCGTGCGGTTTATGGCACGTTGCTGGTCAATGAACTGCTCAACGAAATTACCCAACCTACCCTGTACAAGAGGATATAGATGCAACACATAGTTATGCTCGCCATGCCAATAAGGGCTGCGTCCCTCCTGCAACACATCGCCATAGGGCGACATATAACGGTAGTACCAGTAACGCTCAGTTGCAAACTCATACTCTATGAGCAGGAGGTCGTCATCGGATACTGTACCTACGCTTCCGGTCTCAAAATTTGAGTTCCCGGCCTCGCTCATTGGCGCGGGCTTTCCGTTTTCACCTTTCGCTCCGCGCAACCTGTTTTCACTTTTCACATTTCCCCTTTCACCTTTCACCTTTAATCCCACTTCGTGTGGTTGAACCCCGGCTGCATTCGCTGTAAAACGCGAAAGCGAGCTTTCCGTTTCGCTCATTGGCGCGGGCTTTCCGCTTTCACCTTTCAGCTTTAACCCCGCTTCGTGCGATTGAACCCCGGCTGCATTCGCTGTAAAACGCGAAAGCGAGCTTTCCGTTTCGCTCATTGGCGCGGGCTTTCCGCTTTCACCTTTCAGCTTTCCGCTTTCAGCTATCTTACGTCTTCGGTCGTTCTCCGCATCAAGTTTTTTGCGGCTCTCCTCGTCATATGGCACATATCCCCACGTTCCACGCTCAGGGTCGTTCCACAGGTAGGCATCGCGTGTCTCGAGTTTCCAACCCAGAATCACACGGCACAGATTACTGCGCGAGGGAGTGTAGAACGATAGCGTGCGGGCTTCATCGCCCTGCATTGCGCGTGTTGCATAGCTTTGCACGTCGACGGTATGATAGATGTTGCGTATGCGATCTTTCTGCTGCGGGGTGTTGCCGAAGTGTGCCAGCACATCGTCGAGCGGCAGGTCGAACAGTTCTCCAATGCAGTTCAAATCCCACATACGCACATCCTCGAGGTTGGTGTTGAAGAAGAGACGCGAGGGGTTTACCGAGTAGACCCACACATCGCGTTTGTCCTTTGAGCGGTTAATGCCATACTCCACCCTCTGCGCCGTCATGCCGCCATTGAGCAGCATGCGCATGGAGTCGGCATCCAGTTCCTCCATCTCATTTATGTCGTGAACATACTCTATGGCAACCGACATCATTTCACCCACGCGCGCCTCGCCCTGGTCGCGGGCAACACACACCGGGCGCATGAGGTTCTGCCGCAGCTGTCCCTCGATGTTGCTCAGGATTGGAGCAATCATATTGTTCTTGAGCGGCACTTTACCGTTCTTTTTTATGAGGTCGCCCTCGGTTATCTGCGCAAGCGTGTCGGGGTCGGTGACAAGATCGCCCCATTGGTCGCCATAGCTGTACATAAGGCTTCGCCGCAGTTTGCGGCGAGCCTCATCGAGAGCATTCCAACAGGCGGCACACTCGTTGAGGAATTCATAGGCAGTGCCCGGTTCCCTCACAGGTTCCTGTGCCCGGCGGGATGTTGCTTTTACACGTTTGTCAAGAAATTTATTCATCACTCAATCTTTTTTCAGTTCAAATCATCTGTTTCGTCATCGGGATGGCCAAAGCGGTCGCGCCACTTGCGCAGTTCAATCTCATCGCTGCGGCGACGGCGTTTCTCGGCCTCTCTCCGTCTGAACTCCTCGTAGCCGAAACCGTCTTTGCGGGCAGCATCCTGCCTCATCCTTTGCAGTGCCTCCTTGGCATACTCCTCCATTTCGCGCTCAAAGCTGCTGCGCTCATCGGGCGAGAGACCCGCATTACGCACGCGCTCTCTTATCTCCTCGAACTGCACAGGGTCGTCGCTCTGCACCTGGCGCAGCTTCTGATAGATGATGTCGAGCGGGCCGTTGAAATACCTCTTCAAATCATCGAGCGTCTTTACTGCAGCCGCCCCCGATGGCGAAGCCTCATCGGCACCGCCTCCAATGGCCTTGCGCACCTCGGCATCGTCACTGAAAGCGATATCCCTGCCGGTGAGCCTGTAAATCATGTAGTCATCGAGCGTGGGAAAGCGCTTTGTAAACTCGACCGGAGAGAAGCCATACTCTCGTTCAAAAGCCCTGTCAATGTCGCGGTTCCTGTCAAAATCGGGGTTTGCGCGCCGCGCATTGTCTATAGACTCAATCACCTTCCGGGCCTCGCTGTATTTTTGCCCCAGCCTTGAATTGATACCCAGCACATTCCTTGAGACGGCCTTGCCGAAGCCCTCGTAGTCACGCACCACATCCTGCATTGCTGCCGGCAAATACATACGGTTCTCGGGATTGGTAAAGAAGCTCCTGTCGAGCAAAAGCTGCTTGCCGCGGCTGTCATATCGCAACGGGACATAGCTCCCCTCCACCACCCTCACAGGCAACTCGGCAAGTTCGGGATAGGCTGCATAGAAAGAGGGGCTGTGCAACAGTTCGCTCAGCGTACCAATGCCCCTGCGTTCAAGTTCTGCCGCGCGGGCAAAGTCAACATCGCCAAAGTCAAAACCATAGCCATTATCGGCTTTGCCACCTGTAAAACGGTAACGTTGCTTGGCCTTCAAGGCCATCACCTGTTCGTCGGTGGCATTCCAGCGTCTCAATGCCTCGCGTTTCTGCGCCTCGGGCAACAGTTCGTAGTTATCCAAGAGCTTTTCGTCATACAGCCCTGCCGGAGTACCGACAAAGTAGCGTCCGCCGGCAATCTTCTCCCTCACGCCCTGTTCATAGGCATCGTGGTCGTAATAGCTCTTCTCGTTCTGCTTGGCGGCATCGAACTGCCCGAACACCCAACGGCGGTAGTCGGCCGGTGCCTTGCGCTGTTCAACGTACTTGGCATGCTGGCGCAGAAGGCTCATCAGGTCGCTCTCGGTAACGCGTCTGTTACGGCCGGTGTAGATATTGAGCCTCACAAGTGCATTCCTGACAAAATCCTTGAAGCCTGTGAGCGCAGAGCGTTCGCCCGACGAAAGGACACTCTTCTCGGTGAGGTGCGCAAGATACTCCTCAATGAGTGTATGGTTATCAACATGCGGATATCTGCTCTTTGTATTTGCTATCCCCGCACGCACATCGCCCGATGACCTGCGGTACACCTCCTCAAGGAACGAACGGAAGTGGTTGCCGAAGAGTTTTGAAAGGCCGGAGTGTGCCACGCACTCGTGCACCACAGTACGTTCGACATCCTCAACCGACGGGATATTGGGCAAGTTCACGGTTATCTTGCCGCTGCGGTCAATCCATCCCATCGCACGCAGTTTGTTGTTGTAGTCCTGCACATCGAGTTTGTCGGACTCGTTGGGCAATGGAATTTCGCGCTCGTTGTTCACGAACTCGACCTCGAAATTGAACCTGTCGGCAATAGCACGTGCCGACTGCTCATAGCTTTTCAAATCCTCGGGCGAGTTCTTCGTGCCATTGTAGCTCCACACGTAGGGCGATGCCCCGGTGTCGTTTATTTTTATCGGTTTCTCTATGCCGCTGCCAACAGCGTCGGCCTCATCGGGGTGTGCGGTGTAGTAATCCTCGACCTCCTTTGCCCTCACCCGGTCGTTTGTCATCCCCCTGAATGGGCTCTGCTCACCCATCTGTTGGAACTCGGCCGCACGCTTGCGGTCCGTTCCGCCCTTGAGGCTGTTGACCTCGTCGCGCACCAGCGCTTCATATTCATCAAGCGCCGTGTTTGCGGCATTTGAACGGCTGTAGAAAGGTTTCTTTATATCGACAAGCAGGCTGCCGTCCTCAAGCCCATGCTTCTTCTCAATGCGCCGACGCATATCGGCAAGATACTGCACCATGCCGCTCTGGTCATAGGCAGCGCGCTCCACAATGTCGCGAACGAGCATCTCCTCCCAGCCCGACATGGGTGCCTTCTGCGCCCTCTTGTACAAGGCCTCGGATATATCATCTACGCTCACGCTCTTCTCTTTGGCATAGATACCCGCCTGGCGCAAAAGGTTCTGCGAGTCGATACCCTGCAGCAGTTCACGCTCATAGGCCGCGATACGGTTGTCGCGCAACTTGCTCTTCTCAACAAGCATGTGGCTTTTCAGGCGTCCCGGGTCATCAAAGAGGAGGCGCTCCACCCTGTTCCCCTCGAAGTCATATGTGGTGAAAGCCCATCGTCCGTTGCCGGTTTTCTCGACATCATAGTCAAAGGCTATAGGCGGTGTAGTAGTCAGTTTGTTCTCTATAATATACATGAGCTTGGACTTTGTTGCAGCAGAGAGTTCCTTGCTCTGCATCATCTGCAGATATCGTTGCGTAATACCTTCGCGTGTTGAGCCTATGCCATATGAAGGCATCTTGAGCGCGCTCTCCACCTGAGCCATGAACTCGCCCGGGTCAACATTCATTTCGCGCATCTCGGCCTTTTCGGACTCGGAGAGCCTGAGCTCATCCTTCAGCGTGCCATCGCTCTTCAGTTTATTCATCACACCCTTCGGGCGCCAGTGCGTCATTTTCATTATACCGAGCGTAGCCATGCTCTCGCCATAGTCACGCAGGATATCAATGGGCTCAATGTCGACGTCGTGGGCAAGCTTGTCAAGTTCGGTGGAGAGAGTGAAGACTGCCGACTCCGCGCTGAGTACACCTGTCGAAGCCAGCATCTTGCGGCCACCTGTAAGGCCGCGCGCTCCCTGGTTGAGCCATGTGCCCACAGCGCCAGCCGCGCCACCCGTCAAGGCACCCTTGCCAAAAGCACCGAATGCCTTGCCAAAATCCACTCTCTCGTTGTAGAGCACATCCTCGGCAATGCTGTTGGCAAAGTCATACGTTCCAAGCGTAAGACCCTGCGTAGCGGCACCCTGCGCAATCCTGTTTTTAAGATTATCCGTTATGGCACGCCGGGCAATAGCTGTAGCACGCGGCATTGTCATTCCCTCGGCAGCCTTGTATGCGAACACCCTGCCGGCCAAGCGGTTAGTAGCCAAATTTGTGGCCTTGCCCACAAGACCGCCCGACAGTGCCCCAAAAGCGGCAAAGGCAGGCGCATCAATCAGCAGCGAACCGACATTTGCTGCCAAGTTCTCCCATCCGTTGGCATCGTAGCGCGAAAGCGCCTCCCTCTCAATATGTGCAAAAGGCTTGTTACCCATGCCAATGTTATTCATCGTACCAAGCAACGAGTTGTTGTAACCCGTCCTCAAAATATACTCGGCACTGTTCTTGGGCTTGTCCTTTTCAATGTAGTCGTCTACCATCTTGTTGCGCAATGTTGGCTTCACATAGTCCTCTATGTACATGTCCACATCGAAACCGCCGCGACGTGCTAACGGCTCAACCATGCTACGCAGTTTGGGCATGTCCACCTGTGCCAATGTTTCATCGGCAGCCTTCACAGGGTCGGCCTCCTCGCGCGCAAGGCGCATTGCAGCCACCGGGTTGCCAGCATAGTCGGCAAAGGCCTTGTTGGCACGTGTGCGGGCATCGTCGAGTTTCTTGTCATACACAGGCGACAAATCCTCCTTGAAATAGTCCGTTGCCACATTGTCAAGTGCCTGTGGCGATACCGAATAGACCGCCGCAGCCCTTTCGGGTGTCTGTTCGGGGAAGAAACTGCGATATGTATGGTCCCACAAACCGCCTTTGTTGCGGCCGGCATCCATCAGGTTCTTTGGCGACATGTAGTTCTTTGGTTTCTCATCCCCTGCGCCACGCGCAAGCATATACTGCGAGACTGGTGCCTGCAATTTGGGCTTTGCCGGTGCTGCCTCTCCTCCGCTTAATGGCGACAGCCCGTTATTGTTGTCGCTGTCATTGCTAAAGGACGATGCATAGAGCGTTTTTCCAAAAACCTCTCCTTTTCCCAACCCGCCGCCATTGAAAGGCGGCACTGAAGCCTCGTCATCTTCCGGCATAAAGGGAACACCACTACCCTGCAGCACATCGCTCCCGCCGTCGGCAAAGGCTGAGTCACCCGCCTTGCGCCTTTTCTTTTTCTCCTCTTCGTTGAAATTCACTGAATACATAATGTTTATACTTTTTTATTGATTAGACACTGTTTTTGCCGTATGCCCCTCGCCCGGATGGACCGAAGTGCGCCCTGAACATATTGCCGGCAATGACCCCGTTATAGTCCTTGGGCGAGGTTGCAAAACTTTTGAAGGCCGCCGTTGATGTCTTCGGCTTTGGAGCCAGGGTGCTGATACCCGAACCGTCGAGCACTTTGAAAAGATTGGAAGCAAAATCCACAATAGCATCAATGCTCTCATTGTGTTTCAAACGCTTCATCTCCTTTTTACGGCGCTCCTTCACACGACAGCTTGCCATGCGCAGGCCATCTTCCAAATAGAGATTACTCATAGCACACCCTGTTTTACTCCTTGCCCCAATGCGCTCCAAGCAATGCATTCTGGAAAAGATTATAGCCATTGGTTGCCGCTGTCATTGCCATACGTTCATCGTTTGCCAACTCATTCAGTTCGTTGGCGAGGAAGGCATTCTTGTTCTGGCGATGAATAGCCTCGACCCGGTTCTTCCTGTCACTCTCCTGCGCAGCCATGTTGGTCATCATGTTCTCCATTGAGCGCAGTCCCTGCTCATTGGCTGCAACGGAATACTCGGGTGTGGCACCCATAATAGCGGAACGCGCCCTGTTCTGCCTGTTGTTCTGCCGCAGGCTGTTCTCCACTCGCTTCATAGCAGCCTTTGCGGCAGTGCTGTCAATGAAGCTTTCGTAATAGTTACGTCGGTACCAACCGGCCTCCTCGGCCTTGGCATTATCACGCAACGCTCTCGCTTTCTTGGAGGCCGCATTCTTGTCGAGCACCCCCTTCAACCCCGAATAGAGCCCCAAAGCCCCATTCAATCCTGTAAAAATCATTGGTAGGTTCATAATTCTTTTTTGGGTGCAAAAGAAATACGGGAAACAAAGAACAAGGTTGCTGAAATGCCACAATTACAACAAAGCGTAATTATTGGTAAATCAGCAACCTTGGAAAGGAAAGCAAATATTATATTTGCATGTAAAAAATATTTATGACAAAGAGAAGTAAAAGCGTAAGCCTCGATGACGTACACAGCGAAACACTCTCGCTGTTCCACCGCCTCATAGGCCGGCTGGAGAAGCTCACCGTCAACTGCGAAGACCCGGGCACCATCAACCAAGCCCTCAAGACCACGGCCGATTTCCTTGTTAAACTGAACAAGGAACGCGAGAGCGGCGACGATGAAATTGGCGCACTCCTGCAGCAGACGCTGAGGGGGATTTAACCAGAACCGCGCGAGTAGCCGTTATTGACTACTTGCGCGGTTTGGTTTTCGAGAATTCAATTTTAAATTGAATGGTAATAATATAGCAGTTGACCCACATTCCGAAAAAACGTGAAGATGTCATGTCGACCGAAGTGGAGACATCCAAAAGAGACTTCGCTACGCTCAGACGTGTTGTTGAGGGCTTGCCCGAAAAATGACATTTTCACGTGTGTGTCATGTCGACCAACAAGAGAGTTCTGTTTCTTGCGAATTTGTCATTCTATATTTGCAGAAGAATCGAAGATAGCGAGTAATTCGCTATCTTCGCAGACAACAGAAGCGGTAAAGGATAAAGATTATTAGTTGTCATTGGTGCTTAAGACACCGTTCGGAATGTTAATCACCTTTACCCT
>JAZRRI010000064.1:0-12174 GCA_045650605.1 Bacteroidaceae bacterium
CATCATGACTTTTTTCTCGTCAAGCCATATGTCAAAACTGGTATCGGTCTTTTGGTAATCTACAACATCAAAGTTGTCTATAAGCACATCCGGAAGAATGGCACGAAGTAGCTGATCTGATTTCATAAGGCAAAGATAAGCTTTTTATTCTTGATTTTGGCTATCTACCAACCGGGAATATCCGCTGACCCGGATTTTGGCGTTGCCCCTCTACTTGTAAGTAAACTTCCAGTATCCATATAAAATAAAATCGGGAACCAACTTTTGTTGTTTCCCGATTTCTTGCGGAGAGAGAGGGATTCGAACCCCCGGTACCTTTCAGTACGTCGGTTTTCAAGACCGGTGCAATCGACCACTCTGCCACCTCTCCAAGTTTGGTTTTTTCAACAAGAATGTGGTCTCTTCTTGTTTGATGGTGCAAAGGTATAGCGAAAAAATATAATGTGCAAGTAATTTGTGGATTTTTTTTAAGAAAATGTGATTTTTTCTTTTTGGAGGTCTCTGGACTGTGTGTTTATGTCTTTTTTATCCCGCTTTTTGGTTTTGTTTAGTATAATAGTAATAGGTGTAATGGCAGGCTCGGTCTGTTTCTTTTTTCTTGTGGCAACTTCTCCATTTTTTAATAGGAGCTCCCGGCGGATGGTGTTTAATTTTCTTCTTTTTTGCTTTCCTCTAAATTTTGCTTGTCCCTTTTGCGCGGTTGGTCTTGATTTTTTTGGCATAAGAAAGCCGCTTTTGGAAGTTGTGAATATAAAATCATTACAAAAATGAAATAATTCAATATTTTGGTGTAATTATATGGAAAAAATTTGTGTGCGTTATTTCAAAATTTATTATCTTTGCAAAGCAAAAGGGAAAAAGGGAACTTTTTCCTGTGGACGGAATGATTTTTAAACCATATATCATAAAAAAACTATGGAAAAGAAATTGAATTTTAAAGATGGCTTGTGGAGCAAGGAAATCAACGTTAGTGATTTCGTTCACGAGAACATCACTCCTTATGAGGGAGATGCTTCATTCTTGGTTGGTCCTACCGAAAGAACAAAGAAGGTATGGGCTGAGTGTGTAAAGGCTCTTGCTGAGGAGCGCGCAAACAATGGTGTACGCGCTTTGGACAACAAGACTGTTTCTACTATCACATCACACGCTGCCGGTTACATCGACAAGGAGAATGAACTTATTGTCGGTTTGCAGACCGACGAGTTGCTGAAACGTGCTATCAAGCCTTTCGGTGGTATCAAGGTTGTTGAGAAAGCTTGTCTCGAGAACGGTGTGCCCGTTGACGAGAAAGTAAAGGATATCTTCTATCACTACCGCAAGACTCACAATGACGGTGTGTTCGATGCTTACAATGAGGAGATTCGTATGTACCGTTCTTTGGGCTTCCTTACCGGTCTTCCCGATAACTATGCGCGTGGCCGTATAATCGGTGACTACCGTCGTCTTGCCCTCTATGGTCTTGACCGTCTTATCGAGGCTAAGCAGGCCGATTTGAAAGGCTTGGTAAGCCCAATGACCGAGCACACAATCCGTCTTCGTGAGGAGGTTGCCGAGCAGATTAAGGCTTTGAAGGAGATTAAGATTCTTGGCGAGTACTATGGTCTCGACCTTTCTCGTCCTGCTACAAGCGCTCAGGAGGCTGTTCAGTGGACATACATGGCATACCTTGCTGCCGTTAAGGAGCAGGACGGTGCTGCGATGTCACTCGGTAACGTTTCTTCATTCCTCGATATCTACATCCAGTACGACCTCGACAACGGTAACATTGACGAGACATTCGCACAGGAGCTCATCGACCAGTTCGTTATCAAGTTGCGTATGGTTCGCCACTTGCGTATGCAGTCTTACAACGATTTGTTCGCAGGTGACCCTACATGGGTGACAGAGTCTATCGGTGGTCGCTTCAACGATGGCCGTACAAAGGTTACAAAGACTTCATTCCGTTTCTTGCAGACACTTTACAACCTCGGTCCCTCACCAGAGCCTAACATGACTGTACTGTGGAGCCATGAGCTTCCCGAGGGCTTCAAGGAGTTCTGCGCTAAGGTTTCTATCGATACATCATCAGTTCAGTACGAGAACGATACTTTGATGCGTGAGGTTCGCGAGTGCGACGACTACGGTATCGCATGCTGCGTATCTTACCAGGCTATCGGCCGTCAGATTCAGTTCTTCGGTGCACGTTGTAACCTTGCAAAGGCTCTGTTGCTTGCTATCAACGGTGGCCGTTGCGAGAACACAGGTACTGTTGTTGTGAAGGATATCCCTGTACTTGAGGGCGACGTTCTCAACTACGAGGAGGTACTTGCAAACTACAAGAAGGTGCTCGTTGAGATTGCACGCGTTTACAACGACTCAATGAACATCATCCACTACATGCACGACAAGTACTACTACGAGAAGGCACAGATGGCGTTCATCGACACCGATCCTTCTATCAACCTTGCATACGGTGTAGCAGGTCTTTCTATCGCAATCGACTCACTCTCAGCCATCAAGTATGGTAAGGTGACAGTTCACCGCAACGAGCTTGGCTTGACAGAGTCATTCGACATTGAGAACGAGTTCCCATGCTTCGGTAACGATGACGACCGTGTTGACCACCTCGGTGTTGACTTGGTATACTTCTTCAGCGAGGAGCTCAAGAAGCACCCTGTTTACAAGAACGCTAAGCCTACATTGTCATTGCTCACCATTACATCTAACGTGATGTACGGTAAGAAGACAGGTGCTACACCTGACGGTCGTGCCAAGGGTGTTGCTTTCGCTCCGGGTGCCAACCCAATGCACGGACGCGACAAGAACGGTGCTGTTGCATCACTCAGCTCTGTTGCAAAGTTGCGTTACCGCGACTCACAGGACGGTATCAGTAACACATTCTCAATCATTCCAAAGTCACTTGGTGTTGACGATGAGACACGCGTTGAGAACCTCGTTACTTTGATGGACGGTTACTTCACAAAGGGTGCTCACCACCTGAACGTGAACGTGTTGAACCGCGAGATGTTGATGGATGCTATGGAGCACCCCGAGAAGTACCCACAGCTCACAATCCGTGTATCGGGTTACGCTGTGAACTTCATCCGCTTGAGCCGTGAGCACCAGCTTGAGGTTATCTCACGTTCTTTCCACGAGCGCATGTAATTAACATTATAATGTTCAATAAAAATAGGCTGGCTTTTTGGCCGGCCTATTTTTGCAAAATAAAAACAATGGATATCAGAGTACATTCTTATGAGTCATTGGGTACATTCGATGGCCCGGGCTTGCGCCTTGTCGTATTTTTGCAGGGATGCAATTTCCGTTGCCTCTATTGTGCCAACCCCGATACTATTGACCCCAAGGGCGAGAGCAAGGTGACCGACATTGAGGATATTGTGCGCATGGCAATGAACGAGAAACCTTTCTTCGGCAAGCGTGGTGGTGTCACCTTCAGCGGTGGCGAGCCCACATTCCAGGCAAAGACACTTGTTCCGCTTGTGAAGCGCCTTCACGAGCAGGGTATACATGTTTGTCTTGACACCAATGGCAGCATCTGGAACAGCGATGTCGAGGAACTTCTCTCTATCGTTGACCTTGTTATGCTCGATGTAAAGCAGGTGAACCCCGAACGTCATAAAACACTCACCGAGCGCAGCAACGAGCAGACATTGAAGACCGCGAAGTGGTTGCAGGACAACGGCCGCCCCTTCTGGTTGCGTTATGTCCTTGTGCAGGGCTACAGCGCTTTCGAGGAGGACATACGCACACTTGGCGAGCATTTCAAGGGTTACGATATGATAAAGCGCATCGAGGTATTGCCCTATCATACCCTGGGCGCACACAAATATGAGCCTCTTGGCATGGAGTACAAGCTCAAGGGTGTGAAGGAAAACACCCCGCAGCAACTCGACGAGGCAAGAGCCATCTTCGAAGAGTATTTCGACTGTGTATTTGTAAATTGACAGTCTTATTATGTCATCCGAAAGGCAAAAAATGCTGCATGGCGAACTGTACGATGCAAACAATGATGTAGCGCTTATTGCAGAGAGAAACGCATGCAAGGTATTGTGCCAAAAGTATAATACAATGCCCTATGAGGCTGTTGAGGAGCGTAGGGCAATATTGCGTGACATAATTGGCTCTGCAAAAGGGGATTTTGTTATTGAACCATCTTTTTGGTGCGACTATGGATGCAATATATCACTTGGAGACAATTTCTATGCGAACCATAACCTTGTGATACTCGATGCAGCCCCTGTAGTCTTTGGCGATAATGTTTTCGTTGCTCCCAACTGCTGTTTTACCACAGCTGGGCATCCTATTGATGTTGAACAGCGCAATAAAGGCCTTGAGTATGCCCGCCCGATAACTGTGGGGAACAATGTGTGGATTGGTGCCGGTGTTACGGTTCTTCCCGGTGTCACCATCGGCGACAATGTAACGATAGGTGCCGGCAGTTTGGTGAACCGCGATATACCATCGGACTCTGTTGCAGTGGGTGTTCCATGCAGGGTATTAAACAAACAATAAAGAAGTGATTAAATATTTGGGACAACACCGCGCGCGGTGTTGTCCCAAATTCTTACCAAATGAATTGTGTGGCAATAACAACTTTATACCGGAACTTGCTTATTTTATAATCTTCTTCTTGTTTATGATATAAAGATTGTTCTCCTCGGCACTTTCAACCCTCACACCGTTTATTCTGTATATTTCATCTCTTTCGCTGTTGCCGGTAATGCCCTCAATCCCCGTTGTTCCACTTATATACAACACCGGAGCATCGCACTCCCGGTCTATGAAACAGTGTGCTGCCGGCACTGTAAGCGGGGTGTTCTCCTCTACTTTGTAAAAAGCAGCAGTGCCGCTGTTTACTTGCAGTACATATCCTTTTGCAATGCTTGTGTCAGTGTGTACACCTGTCATGCAGCCGTTGCTGTATTCGTTCCTGTCGGCATTGGGAATGCCTGTGAAACTGTAGGTGTCGGATACACCGTTCAGCAGGTAAGGAGTGTTTGCATATAACGTTGTACTTTCGGCAAGAATAACAGTCTCGTCCTTAACGTCAATGCAGTTGTAGGCAACCAGTCCCGCCGGTATGTTGGCATCAAAAGGCAGAATCAGCGTTCCCCATCCCACATCGTTCATAACAAAGTCATAGGTGATACTACGCTCACTGCCTCTTATTATTGCAAGTGACGTTTCTGTATTCGGGACAATATGGTTATCCTTGCCGGCAATAATCATTGTACCGCCCAAGGATATACGATATATGCCGTTTACAACATTTTCGTTGGCCTGCAAATGCAGTGTCAGGACATTCCTGTTGCCGCTTTTGAATGTGGAGAACTCTGGGTGATAGCAAACAAAACGGTATCCGCCCTCTATTGCGCTGCAGGCAAGTATGTGGCTGCTTTTGGTAATGCCGCTCTCAATGGCAGCTCTCCACTCACCCTGTTCGTTGTGATACCCGAACTGTTCTTCCTCCTCGTCGGTGTTCATGTTGTATGGCAGTACAATGCCGTCGGGCAGCAAAAGGTCGAATTGGAAACTGCAGTAACCGCTCAATTCAACGTCGCTTTCAACTGTCAACACAATCTTTTCGCCCGGTGTGGTCTCAAAACCGCCCACCTTCAATGTCACGGTTTCCTGGGCACCGGCAGCCGACGCTAACAGACAGGTGGTTAACAATATCGATTTTATAATTCTAATCATAATTAGTCTGTTTTGTGCCCGCGGCACAGTGCCGCGGGCAAATTAAACTATAATACAGGAGTCTTCAACGTTTTTGCAGCTTTGTGCTTTTCCCTGTACGGTAAGGTAGCAACCCCTCTTCTCCTTTCAAGTATAATATCCAAAGTTGCATTTATATCCAGCAAGTTTACTTCGCCATCTTCGTTCGAATCCATCTGCTGTATGTCATACTCGTTTGCTTCTCCGTTCATAATGTAATCGAGAGTTGCGTTTATGTCAAGCACGTTCACCTCGCCGCTTCTGTCGGCATCGCCGGCAATATGAATGCGTTTGAACTCAACCTCGCGTGTCAACTCCTTGGCCTCTACATTGCCGGCCGAGTCGGTCGCAACAATGCAGAAACCGAAGTCGATGTTGCGCTTGTAGAGCAGCTTGCTCGATGTCTTCAGCGTGTCACCCAGCAACGGCATCCATTCGGCATCTATTCCCGGTTGTGCATAAAGCTGGTAACGGTATATGCCGGAACCTGTATCCTCGCCCTCCCAGTTTACAATAATTGTTGAATCACTAATCTCCTCTATACCTGTTATTGAAGATACAGGGGCGGAGTTGTCAATGATATTCGTCCACACCGGGGTGACAATGGGGTCGTTGTTGTCGAATATAATCGAGGCAGTGTTGTTTACGCTGTCACCGTCTGCAAGCGTCGGTTTCAACTTGATGTCAAAATGGAATTCAGCCTCACCGTTACCGCCATTGTTCACAGGCAGAACACCCTGCATCGGGTCGTCTGTAGGTTCCATTGTCGTTGGGCTGAGCGATTTTATACTCCACACTGCAACACCTGTCTCTTCATTAAAGTCGAGTGATACCTCGGCTATCACATCAATTTCTGTTCGCAAATCCAGTGTCTTTACAAACGATTTCTCGCCATTCAATTCCATAACCTTGTTGCCAATCTTCACACTGCGTGCGGCAAATGTAGTCAGGTCTAATTTTCTACTGTCAAGCGTGTCTGTAACAACAACTGTGTGCGCGGCAGCTGTAGCAAATGCAGGGTCGTTCTCGCATCGTATTGTGTAGTGAGTGTGCTCAAAGTCACTCGGTACATATCTGCTTCCGCTCTCGGCGGTGAAGCCTACGATATCATTGGGGTCGAACGAAGTTACAGGGGAAGATGCTCCACCGCCACCACCTGGCTTACGAGGGCAGTTTGGCTTCTTTTGAGTAAAAGCTATGATACATTCTGCTTGGTCTATTCCAAGTCCAAATACCATGCTGGCATTTCCTGAAACATCACCAATTGCTTCAAGTAATTTATTAAAATTCTTCCAAGGAAGAACTTTTGAAGCACAAGATGTTACCATTCCAGTTATGGAGGTTCCATTTACAACGCTTTTTACTTTGTCCCAAAAATTCTTTTCAACATCTCCTTCACCACACATGATGGTTCCTGCTGAAGATATAATAGTATTTACAGAACTTGCAACACAATCAGCTACACCTAAAGCTGCAGCTTGCGGTGCTCCTGTAAGTCCTACTATTGAATTTGCTATACCTATACCGTCAGCAACTAAAGTTGCAACGCATTCAACTCTCTCTCTTATGCAGCAATAACTATCCTTTAATGAGCGTGAGGCTGCTTTTCTTGCATAAGTGCTTGGCTTGTTGCTTAATGGTGCATTTTCTTCAGGGATTGTAATCCACAATTCAAATGTCTCATCTGCATCGACTGCTATTGATATCTTTTTAGAACTATTAGGTGCAATATCCGTAAAGAAGTAACCGGCTTTGGCATATACGCTATCTCTTGTTGTTTCATCAAAAACCTTTGCGTCTATGAAATAATGGTTGTCTGCGATTTTTTC
The DNA here is from genome assembly GCA_045650605.1 of Bacteroidaceae bacterium. GTDB lineage: Bacteria > Bacteroidota > Bacteroidia > Bacteroidales > Bacteroidaceae > HGM04593. The sequence continues at coordinate 7,545 of JAZRRI010000064.1, forward strand.
CTCTAAATCTTTTAACCATTCTCTCTCCGATTCGGGAATGCTATCTTTTTCTACGCCATCGAAGATGCCAGGCAAATCCAACCCCCTAATGTCTATTCTTGAGATGCTGTTTATGTTTTTTGATGACACATAAATGTGTACAGGTGTTCTATATGCCGTCATATTACCGCTGTTGGTAATGCTTACATTGTACGTGTTTGAATTTCCGCGGAGATATGTACTAGCGAATGATACCTTTGTGTCCAGGTTTATGTCTGTTGCCTCTTCAACTCTTACACTGTTTATGATAGTCTTGTATTCGTAACCGCTGAATATGAAGATTGCATCATACTCACCGTGTGCGGCAGTGTTGAAATCGGCTATGACACCAACCTCTGCATCGCTTGTTCTTTCAATATATTCGGCAATAATGGTGTCGTTCTGGGCATTGATGAACCTTACCTCACAAAGAGCCTTCAATCCATTTCCTTTATAAGTAATGGTGCTTGCACCGGCATCACCAACAATTTTTACATCCTGACTTATAACGTCATACTTCTCCATGTGCAGAAAATCAAGCGAAACATCCGCTTTGCTTCCTGTTACATCGTGTACTGCCAAATAATGTGTGCCATCTTCCCAAGTGTGGCAACCGTCCATTTTTGTCGACTCGTTACCGCTTGCTTTGTATATCTCTTCTCCTGTCGGCGAGAAAACTTGTAGCGATGTTGCCTGGTTACTTTTGAAAGCAATTGTATCACCCTCGTGCGCTTCAAACTTGAACCATTTGATGCTGTTCTCTCCCGGGCGCGCGAATGTCTGCAACGGTTTCAACTCTTCAATCTCCTCAATCTTCTGTTCTACATTATAGTCAATGTATTCGCGGGAAAGATCGACAAATCTGGTCGTTGAATCAAAGAAACGCATATTGAGCGTGTTCTTTGCATATACAGTGGGTGTTCCCTCCTTTACCTCAAAGTGGAATTGTGAAGAACGTATTGGTGCAGATTCAACCGGCAATAATGTTATTAGTTTCAATGGGTCTACTTTCTCATTTAACTTTGTGCTTTTTCTTTCTTTTTCATTTTCATTGATCCAGTAGTCGTACTGCACAAACCCATTACCGCCAACAGGTGTTTTTATAAAGAAAGATGTTCGCGACTCTGTAGAAACACCATTGTCGTCTACCAAAAAATAGCTTATCTGATGTATACCATCGTTCAACGATGCCACATCAATGTCAAAATGATATGCTCCATTGTTGTATATTCCCATTTCTTTATTTTGGGTATTACCATCGATTGTATAAATACACTTCATGTTCGACATTTCGCTATCAGTCGTGCTGCGGATGAAGAAACTGTTGCTTAATGCAGTTGCAGCACCGGACGGTGTAACTGCATACACTTGTAATATATGTACACCTTGTGAAAGCGATGTCACATCAAGGTCGAAATTAATAATACCGCCATTGGATTTCACCTTATCTTTATAGAATATCTCGTTATCGACAAAGATTATACATGAAAGGCTGTCAATACCGTCGGTCTGTGGCACTTTTATAAAGTTGTGTGCAAGTGCTTGAGTCGGCATTTGTTTTTCAGCTTGTATGTATAGAGTATGGAAACCATCACTCAGTTTCGTCACATCCAACCAAATGATGCCATTGCCCAACGAACCTCGCTGTTGGGTCGATGCATCCTCGTCGAACCAACAAATATATCTCTCTTCAATGGCATCAAAAAGTGTCTTGTAGAAGGTTTTGCTCTTTGTTGAGCTGCTTATTCCGTTATAACTTGCCTGCATTGAGAGCGTGTGAAATCCAACATCAATGTCTGAGACATCAATCTGTTCTTTGAATCTTCTTCCTGTCAATGTTCTGGTTTTGCCGGCTTTGTGCCTCTCGTCAAACCAATAGGTAAGTTTCAACTCCATACCATCCTGTGCCAACTTGAAGAAGTCTTTTGATACGGGAGAACTTGATACACTTGCCGTGTCAGTTATCTGCATATGTAATGTGTGCATTCCTACCGGCAGATGTGATACATCAAGTACGTATCTGCCGGTATTAGTGGCAGTTGTACTCTTGCATTCTGTTTCGCAATCAAACCAATACAAGAGTTCATAGCCGTTTTGTCCCCTGGCACTGTACTGTAGTGTCAGGAACATTATAAAAACTAAAAACTTTCGCATAGGGCAAAGATTTTTATTCTCCTGTCTTCACCTCTATATCTATGCTCAGTTTGCCATCGGCTGTAGAGCGCGGTGCTACATTACATTTTGTAATCTGTGGGTTTGTTGTTGCCGGAGAATAAGGTAATGAACCGCCATGAATGCCAACTTGTGTTCCATCTGTTCCAAGGAAACCGGTCTTTAGGGCATCCAATATCTCGAATGTCTCAAAGTCATTGTATGATGTATAGCTTTTAAATACTCCGCCAATTGATGGGATTACCCTGTTTGTGGAATTCGGAATGCCTTTGAATACATAATAAATCTTACCGGCTACGTTATAATTAGAATACACATTTGTTGCTATGCAGTTGTATGCAGTGGCTGTTGATGGAAGGACGTTGTATTCGTAATTAGAATTATTGCTATCACCTACTAAAATACAGTTATATAATGTACAATAAGAAAGATTGTGTAGTCCTGTAAAATATCTTATATTATTTCTTGTATAAATATCATATACGTTATGTATTATGCAATTTGTAAATATAGAACTGTTGTCGTTGTTGAATATTGATTTTATGTAGCAGTTCATAAATGAAAGACTCTTCTTACTTGCGTAGTTTGCAGCAAAAAAGCGGTACTCAATCTTGCAATGTATAAATCTGTTGTTGAGATATTGGGCTGTATTACCACTTTTTGTATCAAATTCAAAAAAGCAAAATTTGTTCTTGATGAAGGTTGCATTATTCAGCCCGGCTGTTACAGTGATTACATAATCATTGTAAATTCCTTCAATTGTTAGTTGTTCACTTATGCTGTCGCCAATGCTTATGCTGAAACTGCCAAGAATGACAGTGGGGTGGATGTTCTTGACAGAGTCAATCTCTAAACCGGCACCGCGCAGGGTGATGGCTTTGGTGATGTTTGTTGCATTGAACGAGCCGCTTGAGAGTGTGATGACATCACCGTGGGCGGCAGCAGTGTGTGCCTCTTTCAAGGCGTCTGCTCCATAGAATACCGAAATTTCTCCTTCGTGGCTAAGGGTTGCCAACATTGAACTCTGCGCAATGGCACTGCCTGCAAAGAGGCACAAGGTGAGCATGAGGCTCAAAAAAGACTTTTTCATAGAGTATAGTGTGTCTTTTTGCCACGACAGCTCCCCATTTGGCGGTTTGTATTGAAATATAAAGAAGCGTGGAGCTGTCTGCCATTTCAAAGCAAGGGCCCTAGGAAAGCCTGAAAAACAAAATAACACAACAGCCCACGCCATCGTTAACTGATAGCATGAAACCGCTTATGCCATTCTTGTTTTTCGAAAATTTCCTAGGTTTTCGCTTTAAGAATGAAGCATACGCTTCTAAAAAATAATTAAAATGTCCGGCAAATGCAATTGGCACCGGCCTTGTTGCAAAAGTAATACTTTTTTGGTTTATTGCCTATAAATCAAAAACATTTGTTTGAAAGTTATGTGGTATTAAAAAACACAGGCAGTGATACATGTTTTGCGTATCACTGCCTGTGTAATGTAGTTGGGTATTGTTTCTTACTCTTCAATTCTTGTCCGGTAGACTCTCTTGCCAATACCAAGGATGTTACCATATACCTTGAGTGTCTTTGCATCCTTGAACTCTATGTCTACACTGTAGATTTTACCGTTAATGCAGCTTGTGTGCAGTTGTTGCTGATATTTGCGTATTTTTATATTTATGTGCAGTTTTGTATTTGATTTGGTTTTTTAAAACAGGTTCCTGGTGTTATGCTTGTGGTAAATAAACGACAAGCAATACTTGTATTTAAAATTCCTTTTATTTACTTTTGCCCCAAGAGGCTTTAATGATTGGTATATCAAAATAGAGTGTTATGAAGAAAGAGAAAACAATAGGGAGATGGGAAATATGCATTGTGGGAGGTTGGATTACGGCTGTGGATCCGGGATGTCTGTGCAGTGCGTCTTATCCCATGGAGTTCAGGCACGATGAGCTCAGGAAAGGGCAGAATCTTGCTTCACATAATGAACATCTGCCTTCTGTGGTTGTGGAGGAGATTGCCGAGGACCACATTGTCCTGTTTACCGCTGGGCAGAGGCACACCATTTATACAGGGGAGACTTATACAACACCCAAAAAAGGACTCAATAATGCCTACTCCGAGGTGGTTGTGCGTATTGAGTAAAACCTATTGCAACAAGAGAGGGCTGCATTCAAATGTGAATGCACCCCTCTCTTGTCTTGTCATGCCGTGCGTAAGCAAGAATAGGGCTTAGAGTTCCTCCCTTTCAGTTTTCAACTTTAATCCCACTTCGTGTGATTGAACCCCGGCTTTGAGGCGACTTTGTCGCACTCCTTCTATATAACAAAATCCTAAACCGCTGTGCCATAAAGTTTTTCATTTAGGATATTCAAAGTTCTTTGCGCTCGTTCTATCTTTCTTCTGAGTAGTTCCTCTTCATTTAATCCGACTTTGTTTTCATTGTATT
>JAZRRI010000065.1:0-31353 GCA_045650605.1 Bacteroidaceae bacterium
TCAAATCGCGAACCTGTCATCCCGACAGAGCGTAGCGACGAGGGATCTCTGAATCCGCGTATAATGAGATTCCTCACACAAGGTTCGGAATGACAAAATACGCTAAATTTTAGTATAAATTCTTATATCGAACTCACGTTAATATACCTAAATAATCCTGTACGGCATGCATTGCTTCTGCAAATAGTGTTTCATAATTGACATGCTTGCTGTCCAATGTGATTTTGTTTGCATTGTATATTCCGTTTCTGTCGGTCCTGACACTGTCTTTATCAAGTGTGTGCAGTTCATCTCCTACTCTGATTTCAGTTCCTAATTCATTCAATACATTCTGCACTCCCTTGGGTAATTGGGTTTTTAGTTCATTTACTTGATGTGTGTATCTGCCTTTTGTGGGTAAATAAAGCAATTTTAATGTATTGTTACTCTGTGTTGTGTCATTAATTTCAGCAGTGTTGTTGTCTGCGCTTCTATTGTGTGCGGTGTTTGTACTCAATGTTGAACTCGGGTGGGCATTTGCTCTTGTGCTGTCAATTTTCAGGCTGTCATTTGCTGCCGGTGCAACCTTGGTATCATGTACAGGTTTACGTTCGTTTGCTTGTGGCTTCGGGTTAAACAAACCGCTAAAAATATTCTTTCGCTCCGGGTTGTAGTTTGTAGACGGCGTTCCCGATTTACCGTCATTGAAGCCCGGTACTTTCAGTGTCTGTTTATCCTGTTGCTCTTTGGGAGCCTTGCTTTCGTTAGATACAACTCCCGAATTGAGTATACCGGTTGTCTTGTCTTCAAAAAATACACTTTGTTTTGGTTTCTCTTCGTTTAGCAGTACATATGTTGTCTCATCTTTCTCTCCTAATATTTTTGGGAAAAGTGATATTAATGCACTGCGCTTCTTTTTCGCTTGTTCAATTTCCTTTGGATTGCTCGAAAGGAAAAATTCTTGATAATTATTTTTCATGTGTAATAATGCTTTTTACAGCAAAATTACTTTGACAATGAAAAACAAGGTTGTTGAAATGCCACTTTCTCTTTTTCACTGCTAATATACATTAAACAGGTGCCTTTGTCAATAGAAAACGGCAATTAATTTATTCCCAATGCCGTTGTTTTGTTGTTTTGTACATGACTGCATTTTGCGTTCTCTCGCCTTTTTGTTACCTTTGCGGCTGAAAAAAGAATGAAACATGCATTGAAAATCACATGATTATTGATATCTTTGCAAAAAATATAAATTTAAAAGCTTATGAGAAAATTTACATCATTACTGCTGTTGTTCGTGATTGCAATGACAACCTCTGTTAAGGCACAGGGCTCGGCCGATGAACAGCCACTTACAATTGTGGAAATTACTCCTGCTCAGGGCGAAGTGGAGTCATTGGGCGAAATTGTCATTACTTTCAGTCAGCCTGTTACTCCTAATGGAAGAATATTGTATGTTGAACCTGTGTACGGGTATGTGGAATTCAAGTATGTCGAAGACCCCGAACTCTCTTCCAATCAGTTGAAGTTCGTTGCCGATACTCCTGTTACAATGTTGGGCAAATGTCTTTTGAGAGGTTATGATATAAATGTCAAGTATGGCGATTCTAAAACAAAGAATTTCTCGGGTACCGATTTTATATGGACTATTGTAGAGGCAAGTACCGGAATTGAAAATGTGGCAGAAGAGGCAGACTGCAATGATATTTATGATGTAATTGGCCGCCGTGTCGAGAAGATTACCAAAAGTGGCATATATATCGTGAATGGCAAGAAGGTACTTGTGAAGTAATATTTCGTGTACATGAGTAAAAATTCCTCGGAGTGTGTTCCGGGGAATTTTTTGTTTAAAGAGTATTTTTATGTATCTTCGCGCAGTATAGAAGTTGTGAGATGAAGAAATATAATTTCAATGCAGGACCGTCGATGCTGCCGCGTGAGGTGGTGGAGCAGACAGCTTCCGCAGTGCTCGATTATGCCGGCACTGGGCTTTCGCTCATGGAACTGAGCCACCGCTCGGCCGAGTTCAAGCCAATACTCGATGAGGCTCGTGCGCTGCTCAAGGAGCTGCTCGATGTGCCTGCGGGTTACGAGGTGCTTTTCCTTGGCGGTGGTGCAAGCATGCACTTCTGCATGGTGCCGTTCAATTTTTTGAATGGCAAGGCGGCTTACCTGAACACCGGTACCTGGGCATCAAAGGCAATGAAAGAGGCAAGACTGTTCGGTGAGGTGGTCGAGGTGGCTTCGTCGGCCGACAAGGCTTTCAGCTATATTCCAAAGGATTTTGCCGTGCCCGTGGATGCCGACTATCTGCACGTGACATCCAATAATACCATATACGGAACTCAGTTGCGCCGGGATGTCGACGCTCCTGTGCCGCTCATTGCCGACATGTCGTCCGATATTCTTTCGCGCCCAATCGATGTGGCAAAGTATAACTGCATCTATGGCGGTGCGCAGAAGAACCTTGCACAGTCGGGGCTTTCGTTCGTTATTGTTAGGGAGAGTGCGCTCGGCAAGGTGGAGCGTGCAATCCCCTCAATACTCGACTACCGCGTGCACATGGCAAATGGCTCGCTCTTCAATACTCCGCCCACATTGCCCATCTACACCGCGCTGTGCAACCTGCGTTGGGTAAAGGAGCAGGGTGGTGTCGTGGAGATGGAACGCCGTGCAAAGGAGCGCGCACTTGTGCTTTACGATGAGATTGACCGCAACCCGCTCTTCTGTGGTACAGCTGCCGAGGATGACCGCTCATATATGAACATCGATTTTGTAATGGCGCCAGGTTACGAGGAACTTGAGGACTCTTTTGCCGCTTTTGCTGCCGAGCGTGGCGTGGTGGCCATAAAAGGACACCGCACGGTGGGCGGTTTCCGTGCGTCGTGTTACAATGCCATGCCGCTTGAGGGCGTAAAGGCGCTTGCCGGGTGTATGCGTGATTTTAAAAAGGAAATTGATAATGTTTGAAAACCCATGACAGGTAAAACGGATTTCTCTCTTTGCTCCGAAATGACTCTGTCATTCTGAACATAGTGAAGAATCTGAAATATCAGGTAATAATTTTTAGCAATAATATCGCAGTTGACCCAACGTTCAAATGTCATGCTGAGCGAAGTCGAATTTTTTAATTAAGCGAGTTAAAGCCAAACTTGTTTGAGCTTTTTAAACGAGCGTACGAAAAATCACAAATAGTAGACATCTATTTTAAACGCGGTTTGAGATCCTTTACATTTGTTCAGGATGATAAGTTCGCGAAGAAAATGAGTTGCGAGTCAACATCTATATTATCACCTAATTTTTTTAACTATGCTTGCAGACGATATATACAAGACCATAGAAGAACAGGGCGAGGCCATATATACCGAGAAACGTAGCAAATTCCTTGCTTTTGCCATTCCTGTCACCACCATTGAGGAGGTGAAGGAGTGGATTGAGGTGTACCAGAAAAAGTATTACGACGCGCGCCATGTCTGTTATGCCTACCGCCTTGGCGAGCGCGGCGACCAGGAGCGCTCCAACGACAACGGTGAGCCCTCGGGCACTGCCGGAAAGCCCATCCTTGGACAGATACACAGCAAGGAACTCACCAATGTACTTGTTATTGTGGTGCGCTACTTCGGTGGTGTCAAGTTGGGTACAAGCGGCCTTATTGTGGCTTACCGCGCCGCTGCAGCCGAGGCTCTTGAGGCAGTACCGCACATTGAAAAGACAATCAACGGCGAGATTGTGCTCCGTTTCTCCTATCCTCTTTTGAACGATGTTTTACGCATTGTAAAGGAGGAAGAACCCAAGGTCGTGGAGCAGATTTTTGATAACGACTGCATGGTGCGCCTGTCGATGAGGCTCTCGCGACTGCCACGCCTCATTGAACGTTACGAGAAGCTGGTGATTGCAAGTCGTAACGATTTGAAAATAGAGAAATTATAACATTTAAACTATCTCTATCCGCATTTTGTCATCCTGAGCAGCGCGAAGGATCTTTAGAGATTCTTCCTCTTGTCGGTCGTCTGAATGACAGGATGATTCAAAATGCAACAATAAATTTCAAAATGCACCCCAATAAAGATTTTTTCGACATATTGCAAACCGTCACCGTTGACTGCAAGGACAACGGTGAGTGCTTTACCGTGACCGATAGGGTTGCGGTGGTTGAACGCATGCTCGAAAAAACAGACTACAAGCTTATCTCCCGCCAGCCGCTTGCTCTGTTGTATGCCAAGCGCCCGGTGCATGAAGGTGACAGGGTGCTGCTTATATCTTCGCACATTGATTGTGTTTATAGCCGCTGTTTCTGTGCCGACGAGGGTGACTGCCTGCGCGGTACGTTCGACAACAGTTTTACCAATGCAGCCTTGTTGTGGGCAATGATTAATAATGCTTTGCCCGAGAATGCGGTGGTTGCTTTTACCGGCAACGAGGAGAGTGACTCGCAGGGCGCTGTGCAAACGGTTGTTGCGCTGGGGCAGATGGGATGCGTGATATCAGCTGCACTTGTTCTCGATGTCACCAACGAGGGGTGGGAGAGCGGTGCCCTTTTCACGTTGGAAAACGATTTGGGTATCGACATCCTCGCCGGCTATAACATCATCTCTTCGCTCGAAAAATATGACGGGCGCTTTGCCTTCAAACACAATGCCTTGCCCGATGAGTCGTGGGACTATGCCGACTACGGCGTGCCCTCCCTTTCACTCTGTGTGCCCGTGCCCGGCGAACTGCATGGCGATGCAGGTGTGCTGCTGCGCAAGGAGTCGGCATTGGAGTATTGCAATGTGCTTGACCATCTGACAGGCATGCTATGCTGATTTTGCTGATTTTTATCCTCTTTTACATAAAAAATACAAATATTTTTTGTGACTTGTCTTTTTTTTTTTTTTCTTTGCATTCGGTGGATTTTGCTTTGTGCAATTCTGCCGGCTTTTTGTATTTTTGAAACTATTAACTAACCTAAACCAAAACAAGATGAAAAAACTTTTTACTTCTTTGTTTCTGTTGGGAATGATGGCTCCATTCGGAGCATCGGCACAGCTTCAGTTGAAGTCCGAGGTGCCTGCCAACCCCGACAACGAACCTATTGAAGTGCATCCGGTGCCACATCCGCGTCAGCTTAAGTGGCAAGAGACCGAGTTCTATGCATTCTATCACTATGGTATGAACACCTACACCGGCCTCGAGTGGGGTAACGGTGATGAGGACCCTAAACGTTTTGCTCCTACAGCAGCACCCAACCCACGCCAGTGGCTCGAGGTTGCCAAGGCTGCAGGTATGCGTGGCGGTATTGCCGTTGTAAAACACCACGACGGTTTCTGTCAGTGGCCAACATCTACCACAAACCACAATGTGACCAACTCGGGCAATGAGTATGGCCGCAATACCAACATTCCACGTGATTTTGCTGAGGCTGCAAGGGACTTGGGCATGAAGTATGGTTTCTATGTGTCGCCATGGGACCGCAACAGTGTACACTATGGTACCGACAAGTATGTGAAGGACGTGTTCCTCAAACAGTGTGCCGAACTTGCCGAGTATGGCACAGACCAGTTCGAGATGTGGTTCGACGGTGCAAACGGCGGTAGCGGTTACTATGGTGGCCGCAACACAACAGTGAGCGTTGACCGTGCTACATACTACGACGTTCCTAACCTCCGCGACAGTATCCACAAGGTGTGCCCCGACTGCGTTATGTGGGGTGTAGGTGGCGAAGCTCGTTGGATTGGTAACGAGGCCGGCTGGGCAGGCGAGACAAACTGGTCGCCCGAGAACCGTGACTATGCAGGTGAGAACAACGGTATGTACGGAACAGAGACAGGTTGGTTCTGGCTCCCCGGCGAGAGCGATGCCAAGGCTACCAACAAGGGTTGGTTCTACCACGATGGCGAGAGCCCACTCACTTCCGAGCGTCTTTTCCAGATGTATCTTGAGACAGTTGGCCGCAATGCGACACTTATTCTCAATATTCCTCCCAACAAGGCCGGTGTATTGCCCGACGCTTCAGTGAATGCACTCACGGGAATGGGCGACCTCATCCGCGCACGCCTCACAAACGACTTTGCAAAGGATGCAAAGGTAGAGGTTAGCGAGACACGCCAGGCCGGTGCAAACCGCAATTATGTTGCTGCCAACATGACCGATGGCAACAAGGATACCTATTGGGCTACAAATGACGGTACAGTAGAGGCTACAATCACCCTTACATGGGACGAGGCCAAGACAATCCGTTACGTTGAGCTCATGGAGTATATCGCCAAGGGGCAGCGCGTGAAGAAGTTCACCGTTGAGACAACACAGGATGGTGTCAACTGGACACGCCGTGCAACAGGTGTGCAGACAACAACCATCGGTTACAAGCGTATTATTCCTCTCAATAGCAGCACAGCAAACAGCTATGGCAATGGCTTTGATGTAATGGGTGTACGCATCACAATCGAGGACAGCCGCGCATGTCCGCTAATCAGTAAAGTAAGCGTTTATTAATATTTTAATCTTTGGAATTATGAAATTGAAGAACATATTTGCGCTTGCTGCTTTGGCATTCCCAATGTTCGCTTCGGCGCAGACAGAGATAACATTCGACACACAGGACTACAAGTCAATAGGTGTCTATGATACATGGGAGGCTTCTCCCTTCCGCACCGGTGCCCTCAAGGGTAACTATGCGGTTATCGATAACCACTTGACTTATGTCGACGACCAGTTGGGCGTGGCTCCCAACCCATCGTCAAAGATTCTTGCCATCCAGCGTTCACGCTTCGGCTCAAACACCTTCGGTGTACGCGTTGACCTCAATGAGACATTCGAGCTCACTCCAACAGTGAAATATCTTCACGTTAAGGTCTATCGTCCATACGGTGGCCGTGTGATGGTCGTGGGTTTGGGTAAGCGTACAGAGCGCAAGGACCAGTCGCCCGAGGCTGAGCAGTTCTGGGCAATGTCTACAATGAACATCGGTGCCGGCAAATGGCAGGACGTTGTCCTCCCAATCAAGGGTAACGGTGGCATTGACATCTACAGCCTTGTTGTTGTGCCCGACTGTGAGTCGCCACACAACTATACCGAGGATGCCATCTGCTATGTCGATGACATCAAGGTAAACAACGACCCTATGTCGGAGTTCGTTTATGGCTATTATCAGATTGCTTTTGGTGAAGACCAGCTTTATACACGTAACGACCGTTTCCTCTCTGCAGTCAAGTTGCAGGCTAACGGTGGTACAACACAGGTGGTCAACTCACCGACATCTCCAAAGACCGTGTATGTTAACCAGACAAGCAAGCAGCTTCTTGCAAAGCCGGGTGAGACACTCACAGCAAGCATTGCCTACACCGGTAGCTGGATGCACGGATATGCTTACATTGACTTTGCAAATGACGGTAAGTTCCAGGCAACAGTGAACGACAACCTTAGTATTGCCGATGGTAGCGACCTTGTTTCGTTCTCATTCTATGGTGGTGCCGACAATGAGAATGGTGTGAACAGTGCAGGTACACCTATCAGCGGCAATAACCGCAATACACTTGTAATGCCTTCGTTCACTTTGCCTGCCGACATGGCTCATGGTGTATACCGCATGCGTTACAAGGTAGACTGGAACTGCATTGACCCTGCAGGTTCTATCGATCAGTCAAACCCAATCCTTGGCAATGGTGGTGGTATCGTTGATGTAATGCTCAATGTACATGGCGACTATGCTTATGTAAACGATGCCAACCGCAACGGTAAGGTTGTTGCTGCTGAGAACGGCGCCGACCTTGTTACATACCAGACACCATTCGGTCAGGCGTTCAAAATCAAGATGGTTCCCGAGAACGGTTTCGAGTACAAGGGTGCAATCATCAAGTACGGTTACAACCTCAGCGGCGACAGCATTGTACACGACAATGTACAGTGGCAGAAGGTATTCTTCGAGCGTCAGCAGTTCGATGCCGAGGATTGCATTGTAATCCCGGCCGAGTATATGTGCGGCGATGTAGAGGTTGAGGGTCTCTTCATTGAGAAGGGTACATACGTTGAGCCTCAGATACCTACACGTTACGAGACTACTAAGGTTGAGAACGGCGAGTTCGTTGGCCAAATTCCCTGGTATACAATTCAGATTGGCCAGGATGGTTATGTACTTTCCGATAACGGCAATGCAAGCTACATTGCACTCGACAACACCGAACTCGACACCGAGAACCCTGCTCATTTGTGGTGCTTCACCGGTAACGAGGAGGTAGGCTACCAAATCTACAACAAGCAGGCCGGCGCAACAAAGGTGCTTGCAGCCCCAATACAGATGATGGGTTCAACCGGTGCCGGTTCATATCCTGTGTTGAAGGAGAAAGATAACCTCCCCGAGGGTTACACCGCTGTATGGCGCTTTATGGATTCACGCGATTTGGGTTCAACCGATGTTGCCTATGCATATATGTACGAGGATGGCTATATCTCAAACAAGGTAAACAACCGCGACAATAAGCTCGCTTTTTGGAATGGTGGCCAGGATGCAGGTTCTACATTGCGAATCCTTTATGTTGAGACAACAACAAGCATCGACGAACTGAATGTTGAGAATGGCGTAAATGCTGTCTATGACCTCCAGGGTCGTCGTTTGCAGGAGGCCGCAAAAGGTATCAACATCGTTGATGGCGAAAAGGTGCTTGTAAAGTGATTTTAAACATCGTACTGTCTGTCATCCCGAACCTTGTGTGAGGGATCTCAAAAAAATGAGATATCTCCCATGCGGTCGATATGACACAAATGCTGAAATTTGCAATGCCGGAGGGAGTTTTTATTTCCCATTGCATACAGCATGCATTAAAATAATACAATTCCCGGCAGTCGCGCTCGACTGCCGGGAATTTTTGTAATATATCCCCCGAGCGTATCTTGTCATGTTGAGCAGAGCCGAAACATCTATAAATATGTTTTTTATGCAAATATTCTGTAATAATTTTGTAATGCTATTTTCTTTTGTTTAAATTTGCCTTTAAATAATGCGGTTTATATAATCGCTAATCTGTCATCCCGACAGAGCGTAGCGTCGAGGGATCTCAAACCATCGCGAAATAAGAGATCTCTCACATACGTTCGAGATGACAGACAGCAGAATACTAACTTTAAAATATAAATACCAATGAACACAATTGTTTCTCAGTTCAACATTCAGGGCAATGTTGTAGAAGTAGCTCCTTTGGGCAATGGTCTCATCAACACCACATACCGCGTGAAGACCGAGGGTACAGCTCCCGACTATGTGTTGCAGCACGTTAACAACGCAATCTTCCCCGATGTGGACATGCTCATGAACAACATAGTTGCTGTTACAGAGCACATCCATGGCAAACTCGTTGCTGCCGGTGCCGCTGACATAGAGCGCAAGGTGCTCAAGTTCGTTCCTACAAAGGAGGGCAAGTACTACCATTTCGATGGCGAGAAATACTGGCGTGTAATGGAGTTCATCCCCGACACAGTGGGTATGACAGCCGTTACTCCCGAGACATCATACATCGTAGGTGAGACATTCGGTAACTTCCAGGCTATGCTTGCCGACATCCCTGCCGAGCTTGGCGAGACAATCAAGGACTTCCACAACATGGAGTTCCGTCTGCGTCAGTTGCGCGAGGCTGTTGCCGAGAACAAGGCAGGCCGTCTTGACGAGGTACAGTGGCTCGTTGACGAGCTCGAGGCTCGTGCCGAGGAGATGTGCAAGGGCGAGCGTCTGCACCGCGAGGGTAAGCTTGCAAAGCGCATCTGCCACTGCGATACAAAGGTCGACAACATCCTCTTCGACAAGGACGGTAACGTACTTTGCGTAATCGACCTCGACACAGTGATGCCAAACTTCATCTTCTCGGACTTCGGTGACTACCTGCGTTCAGCAGCCAACACCGGTAAGGAGGATGACCAGAACCTCGACAACGTGAACTTCAACATGGAGATTTTCAAGTCATTCACAAAGGGTTACTTGAAGTCTGCCGCTTCGTTCATCACACCGCTTGAGGTTGAGAACTTGCCATACGCTGCAGCATTGTTCCCATACATGCAGACAGTACGTTTCTTGGCCGACTACATCAACGGCGATACATACTACAAGATTCAGTATCCCGAGCACAACCTCGTCCGCTCAAAGGCACAGTTCAAGCTGTTGCAGAGCGTTGAGGCACACCAGGCCGAGATGCAGGCATTCATTGCAGAAATTGTAAAGTAATTGAATTGCTTGAATAACTTAATATTTTAGGTCAGCGCACGCGCGCTGACCTAAAATTGTTTTATATACCTTGTCATCCTGAGCGTAGCGAAGGATCTAAAGAAAAATTCTTTGTTACACTCATAATGGCAGGGCAAACCAACTGTCCCTTTTGAAGTGACTGTTTGGTTATTTATTGTCCCTCTTTGTGAAGAGGGACGAGCGACATAGTCGCGGAGGGAGTTTAATAGTCGCGGAGGGAGTTCAAACAAGAACATTGCTACAAATTTTATCTTACTGTCCCTCGCCGTTTGTAACCCCTCCGCCTTCGGCACCTCCCCTAAAACAGTGGAGGAATAAGCTGCGCTTATGATTTAGGACTGCTAAGTTATTGTCCCTCTTGTTGAAGAGGGACGAGCGCAGCGGAGGGAGTTCAATAAAAGTGGAGGGTGTTCAATAATCGCGGAGGGAGTTCAATAAAAGCATTAATGCGTTTTCTTATCCAAACTCCTCGAACTTGTTTCTCTCGGCTTTGCAAACGGGGCACACCCAATCGGCCGGCAAATCCTCAAATGGCGTGTTGGCGGGAATACCTCCCTTAATATCACCAAACTCTGGGTCGTAGACCCACTTACAAACCTTGCAACGGTATTTCTTCATCTTTTTCATATTGTTTTATTCTTAGTGTTATGTCATACTGAACGAAGTGAAGGATCTGGAATCAATGATAAGCATAGATATTTAGCTTCGTTCAGTATGAAATATGGTATATCTAATGTTCCTCTCCGCATACAACGTGCGAGACTAATACTCTCCCCCTTGCCAAGGGGGAGTGGCAGAATGCCAAGGGGGATTGTCTCTCTTCTGCACCCCTCCGCCTTCGGCACCTCCCCTAAAACAGTGGAGGAATATGCAGCGCTTATGATTTAGGACTGCTAAATTATTGTCCCTCTGTCTTAGTGGGGGCAGTGCGAAACAAAAGCACTGCTTGCGACTGCGGAACATTTATGTTCCCAAAGGAGTTCCTACTATTACGTTAGTAATTTCGGAGGGGGTATCTTTTAACCTTTGGCAAAGCCAACTTAATCGCACCCCGCGGGGAAGTCTCTCAAAATTGTCCCTCTGCCAAATACCCCTCCGTCCCTCGGACACCTCCCCTAAAACAGGGGAGGAATTAGGCTTTAACCGCACTGCGTGCGCTTGAAACTTGGCTGCACTCGCTGTAAAACGCTAAAGCAAGCTTTGCGTTTCACTCGTTGGCACAAGTTTTCACCTTTCCGCTTTCACCTTTCCGCTTTCTACCGTAGGTAGAGTATTCTTCCACCTCTCGGCATACGAGTCAAGAATACCACGTACCTTTTGCCCTATGACAGCATAGTCATCCTCTTTCAGGTTCGCAAGCGACACACGTATGCTCCATTCGGGACCGTCGAAGCCGCCGCCGTTGAGCACCACAAGCGAGGTCTCCGTTGCAAGGCGGAACACAACATCCAGCGGGCTGTGGTTCAGTCGCAACCAATCCACGAAGTCCTCGCCATAGAAACGCTTGCCCCACACGGTGAGGTCTATCTCGGAGTAGTAACCGGCACGTAGCGGGTCATCGACGAGTGTGAAGCCCATATTCTCCCACAGTTTGCCAAGGCGCTTGTTTATTATTTCCTGCATTGCACGGCGGAAATTGTCGCCCTCGCGCTTGTCAATGATGGAGTAGAGCGCAAACAGCGTCATCTGCAGCTGTTGGGGCAGTGACAGGCCGGCTGTGTGGTTCAGCGCCACCTGGCGGCTGTCGGCAACCATGCGGTCAATGAAACGCATGTTCTCCACGTCGCTCCTTATGCTGCCATAGCGTTGCTGCAGTTCACCCTTGCGCTTGCGTGGCAGGCGTTTGAGCAGTGCATCGAATATGTTGTCGCGGTGCAGTGCAATAACCGCCGTGCGCCAACCTGTAGCGCCAAAATATTTCGAGAACGAATAGACACACATCGTGTTGTGCGGCAGGCGCGCCATGAGCGACTGGAAGCCGGGGACAAATGTTGCATATACATCGTCGGTCACAATCATCAGGTTGGGGTTCCAACGCTCAACGATATCGACAAGTAGGTCTACCGTCCTCTCGTCCATCGCGTAGCTTGGCGGGTTGCTCGGGTTCACGATGAACAGAGCCTTGTATGCCGGGTCGCGCAGCTTGTTTATTCCACGTTCGCTGTATTGCCACAGGTGTAGCCCGTCGTCGCTCATGCGGCTTGCCGGTATCTCGGTCACCTTGTAGTTATAGCGGTAGAGCTTGGGAATCTCAATATAGGGTGTGAACACCGGTGTCATCAGTGCAATGTGGTCGCCGCGCTCAAGCAGACGGTTCTGCTGCAGGCTGTCGAATATGTAGCACATTGCAGCCGTGCCGCCCTCGGTGGCAAAGAGGTCAATCTCGCCTTGTGGTGGGCGGCCGTTGCACAGCTCCTGTGCTATGTAGTCATTAACGGCTATCTCGGTGTGTGGCAATATGCGGTCGGGCACAGGGTATTGGTTACCCATCACGCCCTCAGCCCATTCGTGGACCAATGCATCGGCGTCCACCTTGTGCTCGTCGAGCATATAACGGTAGCATTTCTCCAGGAATTGCGCCCAAGCCTCCTTTCTGTTCTCCTTTATGAACTGCTCAAAGCGCAAGGCAATGCCCTCCTTTTGCGGTATACCGGCAATACCCTCGGCGCGTTGCCAGTCGCGGCGGCACTCACTGATACCGAACCTGCCAAGCGCGAAGAACGCCTCGCGCGGCAGTGTGGCAACCCAGTTGGGATTTCCGCGCCCGGCGTTCAGCATTGTATGCATCATCTTGCGTATACTCTCATCGGCAAGCGCAATAAGACGGTCCTTCAGCTCAAAAGGGCTAATCTTCTCCATCTCCTTCTCAAAATTGCTCACCTCACTGTGGTCGTTCAAATAATGGCTCATAATATTCAAAGTTTATTGTTAAGTAAATGTTTTTTTTGTCATTATAAATGTCATACTGAGCGTAGCGAAGTATCTTTACTTATGTACGGTTTTGAGATTCTTCACATTTGTTCAGAATGACAAATTCGCGTATTGTATTGACCAAGAGGCAACTGCTATGTTGTCGCTTGCGACTGAGGTTTTGTATTGTCCTTCTTTATGAAGAGGGACGAGCCGTTTACGGCAGAGGGAGTTCAATAATCGTGGATGGAGTTCAAACAACAACATTGCTGCAAATTCCATCTTACTGTCCCTCACCGTTTGTAACCCCTCCGTCCTTCGGACACCTCCCCTAAAACAGTGGAGGAATATGTTGCGCTTGTAGGTCGCCTAAGTTACTGTCCCTCTGTCTTAGTGGGGGCAGTGCGAAACAAAAGCACTGCTTGCGACGGCGGAACATTTATGTTTCCAAAGGAGTTCCTACTATTACGTGAGTAATTTCGGAGGGGGTATCTTTTAACCTTTGGCAAAGCCAACTTAATCGCACCCCGCGGGGAAGTCTCTCAAAATTGTCTCTCTGCCAAATACCCCTCCGTCCTTCGGACACCTCCCCTAAAACAGGGGAGGAATATGCTGCGCTTGTAGGTCGGCTATGTTACTGTCCCTCTTTGTGAAGAGGGACGAGCCGTTTACGGCGGAGGGAGTTCGTCACGCTACCATCAGCGTCAGGAACACGCCCCAAAGGATTAGCAGAGTATTTCCGACTGCGTATGTAATAGTGTAACCCAATGCCGGCGTTTCGCTGCCAAGGCTCTCCTGCAGTGCGCCAATGGCCGCAGTGGTGGTGCGCGCTCCGGCGCAACAGCCAAGCGCAATGGCAGGGTGGAACTTGAACCACTTTACCGCAACAAACACTCCAAAGAGCAACGGCAACGATGTTGCAACAATGCCGGCCAGGAACAGCGACAGGCCAATCTCGCGGAATCCCTCGACAAAGCCCGGTCCTGCCGATATGCCAACAATGGCTATGAATATGTTAAGTCCAAGATTGTTGAACACCCACAGCGCACCCTCGGGTATTGCACCCATTGTGGGGTGGTGTGCGCGCCACCAGCCGAACACCAGACCGGCAATCAATGCGCCGCCGCTGCTGCTAAGGCTCAACGGCACGCCGCCAATATGCAGTGTGAGCGTGCCAATCACCGCGCCAATGAAAATGCCAATCGACATGAAAACCACATCGGTTGCGTTGGTGGCAGGGTCGGGGTAGCCAATCTCCTTTGCTGCAAGTGTAACGTCAATCTTTTTGCCCACAAGCTCAATTACATCGCCAGTGTTCAGCTGTGTGTCGGCAAATACCGGGATGTTCACTCCCATACGCTTAATCTTCTGTATCACAACACCGTGCATGTATGGCTGCCGGCGCAGTTCGCCAACCTTTTTGCCGCCGAACGTCATGTCGCGCTTGTGCGAGTGCCCTGCAACTGTGGTCTTCATCACCATCACCGGGAAATCGAGCAGGGCGGTGTCATCCACCTCGCGCCCAATCCATTTCTCCTCGCCAATGGTATATTCGTAGCGGCCGCTCAATACCACCTCGTCGCCAAGATGCAGCACCTCGCGCGGCCTCACATCGTCAACAATGCGCTTGCCCTTGCGTATGCGCTCCACGAACAGCCGTTTCCCTTGCCGTTCAAAGAAGGCCTCAAGCTCCTTCACGCGACGTCCTTGAGCGAACCAGTCGTTCTCAATGACATAACTGCGGAACTCAACCATTCGCTTCGCGCCCACAATGCCCGGCTTCTCGCTGTCGTCGCTGCCCATCTGCTTCTCAAGCTCGCGGCATTTCGCCTTCAGCTTGTCGACACCGCCAAGTAATTTTGGAGCCAGGCGCGCAAGAATCCACGCCGACCCCGCCGTGCCGAATATGTAAGTCACAGCGTATGCAACCGGTATTATGTTCAGTGCCTTCTCCTGCTCATCGGCCGGCAACCCAAGCCCGCGGATGGTATCGCCTGCAACGCCAATCACCGCGCTTATCGTCTGCGATCCCGACAGCAATCCCGCTGCCTCGCCCACATTGTAGCCCATCACCAAGGCAATGCCCCAGGTTGAGAGCAGAATGAACACACACATAACAACGGCAAAGAAAACCTGCGGCAAACCCTCCTTGCGCAATCCCGCAAAGAACTGCGGCCCCACCTTGTACCCAATGGCAAAGAGGAACATCAGGAACGCCACCTGTTTCAGCGGCCCCGGCGTCGGAATATTAAGTTGCCCAATGAGCACACCCACCAGTAGCACACTCGTCACAACACCCAGGCTGAACCCCTTTATCTGAACACGCCCAATGAGGAAACCAAGCCCCAGCGTCAAATAAATCGCCAGCTCCGGATGCGCCTGCAAAAGATTAGTAAACCACTCCATAACAGTACAGTTTAATTTGAGAAGATAACACGGGCGTAGGGGGATTTGTTTTAGAGGGGCAATGCAGTTAGGGGAATATTGAAAAAATATTGTGCGATTTAAAGTGTGCTCGATTTTTGAATGTAAGCCTATGATGGCTATATGAGATGTTAGGGCTTAAATAGAATAGTTATAACGAAAAAAGGCTGCCGAAAAGCAGCCTTGTAGTAAATATAAATCGTTTAGATTATATGTTGTTATAGGTCATAACTCCCTGATATATTTGTCAAGTTCCTCAACACTTGTAAATTCCATAGAAGGACCTTCTTTAGCCTTGTCAACACGGGCAAAGAATTCCTCTTTTGTATAAAGGGTTGGGTCTTGTTTTTCCGCAGCAAGTTTACGCAAGTATTTTGCTGCTCTCTTCAGCAAATGTTCATCTTCTGCAATAATGCTCATGTTGCGAAGAATCTCAGCATTCATCTGCATTGTTGTCATAACTTTTACAATTTTATTTTGTAATAACAAAATTAGATACTAAATCTGAAACAACAAAATTATATAGGAAAATTAACTATCCTGTTGCTGTTGATAAATCTCAATCACCCTCAAACGATTAGTAAACCACTCCATAATTAAAACTTTTATCTCTTCCAAAGAAACACCTGGTGCTATATAAAAGTTTGTCTGTAATAGTGCGAATGTTTATAATAAAAGTGGGGTTTGATGATGGTATGAAATAAATTTTATTTATTTTTGTATTTATGGACAATATTACTACATACCAAGCTAAATATCTGGCAAATTACCTTACAAGACGTTTGCCGGCTAATGATATTAACAAACTGACCGCTTCGCTTCAAGATGCGCAGGTTGATTTGACTCCGCATCAGGTGGAGGCGGCTTTGTTTGCTTTCAAATCGCCTTTGTCAAAGGGTGCGATTTTGGCGGACGAGGTTGGTCTTGGTAAAACTATTGAGGCCGGTATTATTTTGTCGCAGCATTGGGCTGAGCACAAACGCAAGCTGCTCATCATATGTCCTGCCAATCTTCGTAAACAGTGGTCGAGTGAGTTGCAAGAGAAATTTTCGTTGGAGTCTGTAATCTTGGAAAAGCGCAGTTTTGATGCAATCCTTGAAACGGGCAATCTAAATCCATTTACAACCGACAAAATTGTAATTTGCTCTTACCAATTTGCAAAGGCAAAAGCTCCGTACATAAAGCATACCGATTGGGATTTGGTTATCATTGATGAGGCTCACCGCCTCCGTAATGTATATAAGCCAACAAATAAAATATCCAATATAATTAAGTCGGCCATTGAATCGCGTAAGAAGATATTACTTACAGCCACACCGCTTCAGAATTCAATCCTTGAGCTGTATGGACTTGTGTCGATTATAGACGACTATGTTTTTGGCGACCTAAAGAGTTTTAAGACTCAGTTCGGTCGTATGCTTGACGAAGAAGATTACAATTCTCTCCGCGAAAGATTGCAGCCTATATGTAAGCGCACACTTCGTCGTCAAGTGCTTGAGTATATCAAATACACTAAACGTATAGCAATTTTGCAAGAGTTCTTTCCAACTAAAGATGAACAAGCTCTTTATGATTTAGTTTCTGATTATCTTGCAAGACCAAAGCTCTATGCGCTACCTAACAGTCAGCGACAGCTGATGACCTTGGTTCTCCGTAAGCTTTTAGCATCATCAACATACGCTATACATGATACTTTCTGCTCGCTTATTGCTCGCTTGGAGGCTAAACTGCAACATCAGGAGAACGCAAGTTTGGATGAGGTTTACTTGGATTTTGATGGTAGTGATGATGATTGGATTGACGATGAAGAGGTAGATGACGAGGAACTTCAAGAGGTACTGCATCCTTCGGATATTGAAGGAATTAAAAATGAGTTAAAAGAGCTTTACGCTTTCCGAGACCTGGCTGCCAAGATTAAGAAGAACAGCAAGGCTGAACAGTTGTTTACAGCTCTTGATAAAGGTTTTGAACAGTTGGATGCGCTTGGAGCTCAGAAGAAGGCTCTTATCTTTACAGAGTCTCGTAGAACACAGGAATTTCTCTATGAGCTTTTGGAGAAACGAGGCTACAAAGGTAAGGTTGTGCGTTTTAACGGAACAAATACAGATAGACAATCTACAGAGATATATCAGGCATGGATGGAGAAACACAAGGGAAGCCACAAGATTACCGGCTCACCAACTGCTGACCGTCGTGCTGCCATTGTAGATTACTTCCGGGAGGAAGGAACTATTATGATTGCAACTGAGGCTGCTGCTGAGGGTATCAATCTTCAGTTCTGCTCCCTGATTGTGAACTACGATATGCCATGGAACCCGCAGCGTATTGAGCAACGTATTGGTCGTTGCCACAGATACGGCCAAAAGTTTGATGTTGTAGTTATCAATTTCCTAAACAAGGCTAATGCGGCAGATATTCGTGTCTATGAGTTGCTCGACCAAAAGTTCCAGTTGTTTAGCGGTGTTTTTGGTGCAAGTGATGAGGTATTGGGTAGCATTGGCAATGGACTGGACTTCGAGAAACGTATTGCTCAAATATATAATGAGTGTCGTACTACTGCCGAAATTGAAGCTGCATTTGATGCACTCCAGGCAGAATTGCAAGCTGAGATTTCAGATAAAATGCTCAAAGCTCGTAGCGCCCTGCTTGAAAATTTTGACGAATCTGTGCAGGAGAAACTGCGTTTTAATCTTGCCCAAAGCTTGAAAAATCTTGACCTCTTTGAGAAAAGATTGTGGATGCTCGCTATGTATGCTCTGCGCAGCGATGCAGAGTTTGACAAGGAACACTATCGTTTCACTTTGAACAATGGTTCAATCTTCGATGGTAACTACTTTATGACTTCTGAGCGAGAGAGCAAGAGTAGTGCCGAGTTTCCGGATAATGCACAACCATTCCGTGTTGGTAGCCCGTTAGCTCAAACCATCATTGGTGATTTCCTCAACGCTGATACACCATGCCAGGAGGTTGTCTTTGACTATTCAAGTAGCGAGGGTAAGACAGCATTGCTCGAAGAATTAGTTGGCAAGAGCGGCTGGATGCGTGTTGAGAAGCTGTCTATTGACTCTTTCGAGCAGGAGGACCATTTGTTGCTCGCCTGTTACACAGATGATGGCGTAGGTATATACCCTGACATTGCAGAACGTATGTTGATGCTATCGGCAGTGAGTACTGAAGCTATTACACCATCAGCTTTTATCCAAGAAAAGATTGCTGAATGTATTGTGCTGCTAAAAAGCACGATTACAGAACAAAGCGCACTCCGCAACGAGGAGTTCTTTGATGATGAGATGGATAAACTCGATACTTGGGCAAGTGATATGAAAGTTGCTCTGGAACGAGAAATTAAAGACCTGGATGCCGAGATAAAGCTTCGTAAATCTAATGCCAAGAAACTTTCACAACTTGCAGAGAAGGTTGCAGAGCATCGTATCATCAAAGAACTGGAGAACAGGCGTGCTGAGAAACGTCAAAACTTGTACGAGGCACAAGACGAGGTGGATGCCCGCAAGGAAACTTTGCTCGACAAAGTGGAGTGTATGATTGAACAAAAGATTGAACAAACAGAATTGTTTACAATTAAATGGAGGGTGGTATGATGGAGAAATGGGGACCCGCGATATTGTATCTCATTGGAAGTGGTGCAATATGGAAATTAATAGAATTCATAGTCAAAAGATGTGACGCTAAAGAAGCAAAACATCAAGAACAATATCGTGCAATACACGTTCGATTGTGCGAATTATAAAAAGATTAATGACATTGATAAACAATCATTGGATATACTGATGCCTACAGATAATAACAGGACAAACCTCTCTAGAATATTGATAAATCAAATGGGGACAATTGAACATGCTCTAATTATGTTATCAAAGAAAATGTAGGTTAGATGTTGGCGTTTTTACTGTAAAAAACAAGATTAAAGAATGAAAGATTGGATTAAGAAGTATTGGTGGACGATTATAATAATATTAGCATTACCTATTGTTGTCAATTCTATATTGCTAATACCTGCATTTACAACTATAGTTGGCAATAATACTGACTGGCTGTCTTTTTGGGGAGGTTATCTTGGCGCAATAATTAGTGCTGGTGTTGCGTTTGCTATTTTGTGCATACAGCGTCAGGATAATAAAAAGCTAAATGAAGAAAATAGAGATGAAAACAAAAAGCAAAATGAAGCAAACAGAATCTTGCAAATAAATGTTCTAAAACATCAACAAAAAACGCAATGGTTAAATGAACTAAAAAGCAAATGCTTAGAATATTACTTAGGATTTGATATAAATGCTCTTATTGATTTTAAGGGTTCAATAAACATATTTGCCACGGCTCAAAAAGGTTCTTTTGACACACTTAAGGAACTTTGTGAAAAGAAAAATAGTTCAGCATTCTCATTCGGTTTGATGTTTCCTCCTCAAGAATTTCTTAGCGAAAAAGAATTTCAAATTCTAGCAACCTTAAAAGATTACAGCAATATTTACAATGTTGCTCTATTTGATATAATCTGGTTATGTAAGTTAATTGAAAAAAATATAGATATAGGTTCTTGTGACAAACAAATTGAACTTCACAGAAATGATTGCAAATTGAAATGGGGAAAAGAAAGTAAAGCGATAGAATATTTTGAAAATGGACCAACAAGCCTCTTTGAGAGTGCTGACTCAAAAATATTTTATAAAAATGCAATCAATTATTGTATTACAACAAATATCAATATTGAAGACGTACAAAAGACATTGGTCGCACTTATTGATTACGAGCAAGAAGTAATAAATAAGATACTTTTAAATGAATAGAATTTATATTTGAAGCAAAAGAATAATTAAGCATTATGGCACAAGATAGAAAATTACATAAGTTGGAGCTTACTTGGGTAGGTAAGTATGATGAGCAGCAGCCGTTGGAGCCGAGGATTTTGATTGAGAATCCTGAATACTCGTATGGCGAGGTGGAGACGGAAATGTTGCCTAACGGCAAACCTTGGAAGGGCAATATGCTTATCCATGGAGATAATCTGCTTGCGCTTAAAGCTCTTGAGCAAGACTATGCTGGCTGTGTCAAGTGTATCTATATCGACCCTCCATACAATACGGGTAATGCTTTCGAGCACTACGATGATGGTGTGGAGCACTCTATCTGGTTGTCGTTGATGCGTGAGCGTTTAATCTTGCTCCGCAACCTTTTGTCAGAATATGGCTCAATATGGATTTCTATTGATGATGACGAAAGCCATTATCTTAAAGTTCTATGTGATGAGATTTTCGGCAGATACAATTTCGTTGCTAATGTGATATGGCATAAAAAACATACCCGCAGTAATGATGCTAAGTGGTTTTCAGATAACCATGACCATATTTTGGTGTATGCAAAAAATAAGAAGGATTGGCGCCCCAATTTACTTCCTAGAAGTGAAGATAGCATGAAAGGATATACAAATCCAGACAATGACCCAAGAGGTGTATGGGCATCTGGTCCTTGTCATGTAAAGACTCCCAATCCCAAAGATATTTATCCAATTACAACACCATCTGGTCGAGTTGTTATGCCTCCGACTGGAACAAGTTGGCGTTTCTCAGAAAGCAGAATGGCCGAACTAATTGCAGATAATCGAGTGTATTTCGGACCAAATGGAAACAATGTGCCTCGATACAAAAGGTTTATAACTGATGTCCAAGACGGTTTTGTTCCATTAACAATTTGGTTTAGAGATGAGGTGGGAGATAATCAGGAAGCCAAAACAGAGGTGAAGTTTATTAATAAAGACGAGATATTTGGTACCCCAAAGCCAGAACGATTAATTGAACGCGTACTTACCCTTGGCAGCAATGAAGGTGATATTGTCCTCGACAGCTTCCTTGGCTCAGGAACTACGGCAGCAGTAGCTCAAAAGATGGGGCGCAGATATATTGGTGTGGAAATGGGTAATCATGCCTATACGCATTGTGCTGTACGCTTAAAGAAGGTGATTGACGGCACCGACCAGGGTGGTATCAGTAAAGCTCAGAATTGGAAAGGTGGCGGAGGCTTCCGCTTCTATGAGTTAGCACCGAGCCTCTTGAAGGAGGATAAGTTTGGCAACCTTGTAATCAACAAGGAGTATAACGCTGATATGTTGGCTGCTGCAATGGCAAAGCAGGAGGGATATACTTATGCTCCTTCTATTGAGCATTATTGGAAGCAAGGTTATTCTTCGGAAAGTGATTACATATATACCACAACGCAGTTTATGACCGTGGAGGGTTTGTCTGCCATTGTTGACCAAATGAAAGAAGGTGAATCTCTGTTAATATGCTGCACCGCCTTCCAGAAGGAGTGCCGCAGTGCCTTCCCCAACATCACCATTAAGAAAATACCACAGATGTTGCTTGGTCGTTGTGAGTTCAACAAAGACGACTATTCGTTGAATATTGTAGAACTTCCCGTTGTGGAAAATGAGGAGAGTGAAGAAGAATAATACAAAAGCTAATTGTGTAAGAATATGGGAAAGACTTATAATAGATATTGCGACGAAAGTTGTCACCTTGAGAATGACCATAAAAGATATATGTTTTTAGGATATATCAGTTGTGCGTACAATCAAGTAAAAATACAGACAAACAGAATCAACGACATCAAAAAGGCACACAACTTTTTTGCTGAAATTAAATGGAATAGAGTTTCAAGGGCTAAATTGGATTTCTATTTGGATTTGGTTGATTTCTTTTTCTCAACAGATATGAAATTCAGAGCTATAGGTGTTGACAAACAACAGACCGTTTGTGATGATTTTGATGAATATTATTATAGTATGTATCATAATCTGTTGATACATGATATAAATATAACACATACCTACAATGTATATCTTGATATTAGAGATACATTAAGTGCTTACAAAGTTAGTAAATTGAAAGATTTGTTGAATATAAAGTATGGTGCATTCCGAAATGTCCAGAACATCAATTCAAAAGAGAGCCTATTGTTGCAACTTGCCGATTTTATTTTAGGAGCATTGTCTTATGATAAAAATAATAGAGAACAGAAAAATGAGGCAAAACGCATAATTATAGACCGCATAAAAAAACGTTCTAATGCTTGGTGTGAGTGTAACTGTGATGAAAGTTCTTCAAACATTTTTTTTATAGATCTTTAATATGCCATTTAACCAAACCAAAATATACAACGAGCTACTGGACATTCTATCATTGAATGAGGCGCAAAGAACAAAATCACTAAGACTTATTTTTGAGCGTGATTTTGTTAACAAATCTCCTGTATTCCAGAAGAAAGAAATATACCCAACTCCTCAAGCCAATGGGGAAATTCCGATGGATACTTTATTCAGGCACCTGACAACCGAGATGCAAGATACTCAAACAAGGCATAGAATATTTGAAAAAGACCGCTCTATGAGACTGCATTGGGTAAGATTTCACCTTGACGAAAAAAAGAGAGATAACATGCTGTTATTTTCGGTTAAAGAACCTGAAGGTTATAGAACATACTATTATGATAAAGATGAAAAATATGTTATTGTTCTTGAACCAATGAGGAATGGTACTGCATACTATCTTCTTACCGCTTATTACATTAAAGGTAAAGATGCTCAAAGAGATAAAATGATGAAAAAATATAAACGTAAGTTAGATACTGTACTATAAAAGCAGAATGCGACATATATCCAAGATATGCCGCATTCCGATTTCCTTAACTCAAATGAGTTATGAACTCTTTGCAAAGATATATCTTTTTGACTACATAACAAAGTGATATTGCAAATTATTCTAAATTTAATGTGAATTTGTGTTAATACAACAGATTGTAAGGTTGTATTTCAAAATAATTAAAGAAATGAATTCTACAGTAAACAATATAAAACAGCGCTTGTCGCTCCGCGAGCCTTTGGCTGAAGCCTTAGAAGTGGTGGCAAAACTTACCGACAAACTTGCTTTAAAGAAACCGGCAAATACAGATGATTATGAAGCGTACCTAAAAGAGCAACTGGCATTGACCAAAGAGATATGCCCGCATTGCAAAGATTTTGAACGAGATTTTCCTTCATTTGCATTTTCTATTGCCACAGGCATTGGTAAAACAAGGTTGATGGCGGCGTGTATTGCTTATCTTTATTTGAAGAAAGGTATCAGGCATTTCTTCATTCTTGCTCCTAATCTTACATTATATGAGAAACTGATACGTGATTTTGGCGATACCTCATACGAAAAATACGTTTTCAAAGGACTTGCAGAATTTGTTCACAACACCCCTGTGGTGATAACGGGAGATACTTATGAGAGTGCGCGTGGACTTTTCTCGGACAAGGAAATACAAATAAACATTTTCAACATCTCAAAGTTCAACACAGACAGTAAGGAAGGTGGTAAAAAGGGGGCACCAAAGATGCGTCGACTGTCGGAGTATCTTGGTCAATCATATTTTGAATACTTGTCAAAACTTGATGACCTAGTAATACTTATGGATGAGGCTCATCGTTACCATGCTGATGCTTCAAAGAAGGCAATTAATGAATTGCGCCCAATCTTGGGCTTGGAGATGACTGCAACTCCAACGGACGAAAAGGGAAAACCGTTCAAGAATATTGTATATGAATATAACCTTGCGCAGGCGCTTGAGGATGGTAAATATGTAAAAATACCAACTGTTGCCACAAGAAAGAATTTTGCAAAGGGCGGTCGTTCAGAAGAAGAATTGGATATCCTTAAAATAGAAGATGCCATTAATATTCACGAGCGTACAAAAATTCATCTTGAGCTCTACTCGAAAAACAATAATCTCCCGTTGGTAAAACCTTTTATACTGATTGTCTGTAGAAACATTGAGCACGCAGTAGATACGAAGTCTCTTATTGAAAATGAACTTTTTGATGGTAAGTACAAAGATAAAGTTCTGCAAATAGACAGCTCTACAAAGAAAACTGAGGAGGTAGACAAACTTTTTGTATCATTAGAGAAACCTGATAACAAGATTGAAATTGTAATCCACGTAAATATGTTAAAAGAGGGTTGGGATGTTACCAACCTGTATACAATTGTCCCATTACGTGCTGCCGATGCTCCGATATTAGTGGAGCAATCCATTGGCCGTGGACTTCGTTTACCTTATGGTGGAAAACGAACAGGTGACCCTGATGTTGATAAATTGACTGTAATTGCACATGAGAATTTTGAGGCTGTTATTCAGAAAGCCAATGAGGGTAATTCTGTACTTAGTAAGTATTCGTTTATAGAACTTGATGATGAAGATGTTTCTGCAGAACCCGCAAAGGTAACACCTGTTCAAACAGTATTGGACTTCCAAGAAAAAGCAGCTGTGGAAGCAGCTAAAACTAATGTTGAGAAACAGGAGGCTAAGCAGCAGTGTGATGCCATACGTGCCGTATTCAAAGTAATACCAATGGCTAATACACAAGTAAAAAGCAAAACGGAACTGGCACTTCCTGAAGTAAAGAAGTATATTAAGGGTCTTGCAATAAAGAATATACAGGCAAGCGCACAAGCGACAAACCCTTTATTTGCTCAACAGGTCGCTGATGAGCAGATAAAAAAGGTTGATGCAATTATTGAAATTGCAGTAAGTCGATTTATTGAGAATGTTATTGAAATACCTCGTATGACAATTCAAAAGGAGGTGTATAAAGCTGAATTCCATTGGTTTGATTTGGATACAAGATTTGATTTTAACTTACCGGCATTGCATGATGAGATTATAAGAGTAAGTGTAGGTGCAGGTGAGAAATATGTTGAAACAATCCAAATAGAGACAGGACGTAAATATGATAAACCAATAGACATGATAGTCAGTGCACTTATTGATAATGATGATATTGACTATGATGAAAATGCGGAGTTATTATATCATTTAGCTCAACAAGCAATAGATGCCATATCTGAAAATTCTGGAACAGAAGAAAATATTGCAAAAATCGTATATGACTACAAAAAAGCAATTGCCAGCATTATATATGGACAGATGAAATGTCATTTCACAATGACCACAACTGGGTATCTTAAACCGAAAGTGCTTCCATTTGTGGGTATGGTTGATCAGAGTATTAAGGAAATTGATGGCTATGGACGCACTGATTACCGCAATGTAATACCACCTGCTCATTTGCGTAAGTTTGTATTTACGGGTTACTTGAAATCATATTATACTGAATACAAATTTGATAGTAAGACAGAACACGATTTCTCGTTTGTACTCGAAAATGACCAAAAAGTTCTTAGATGGCTTAGACCTGCACGGGAGCAGTTTAATATATATTGGTCTAATGGTTCTAAGCGTTATGAACCTGATTTTATTGTAGAGACTGATGATGCTATATTTATGGTAGAAACAAAGGCTGCAAATGAACTTTCCAATGAAGAGGTACAAATGAAAAAACAAGCAGCAGAGGAATATTGTAGAAATGCAAGTGAATTCACTGCCGAGAATGGAGGTAAACCGTGGAAATATGTTTTATTGTCACATGATAAGGTTAGTCGCACTGCAAGTTTTGAATATTTAATTGCTTGTAGCTGATAACCTTATAGAATAATAATAGTTATATTCTTAACAGCAAGGCTTTTATTATTTGTCTAATACAAATTAGCATTATCTGTAACTAGTGACGAAAACAACAACATAGTAATCTACCAAAGCGAGGATGGCAAGGTGCATCTTGATGTGGTGTATAATGAGGAGACAATGTGGCTTACTCAGCAGCAGCTTTGTGACTTGTACCAAACGAGTAAATCGAATGTAAGTGAGCATATTAAGCATATATTTGAGGATGGTGAACTTGTTCGAGAGGCAACTGTTCGGAAATTCCGAACAGTTCAAATTGAAGGTACACGCAAAGTGGAGCGCGAAGTAGAGCATTACAACCTTGATATGATTCTTTCGCTTGGTTATCGTGTGCGTTCTGTTACTGCAACCCGTTTCCGGCAAGGTGAGTCATACTGCTGCAATTTCAAAGGCTGAAAGCGAATATCGCAAATATGAGTTACGCACCCTCTCGCCTGTGGAACAGGCATACCTGGATACCATCAAGCAATTAAACAAAGAGGCCAAAGAGAAGAACCGGAAGTGATGGAGGTGAATGAATGTATATTGATGTCAAGGAATGCGAGTCCCGATGCTATTTTGCGTTGGGGCTCCTTGTTTATATC
This sequence comes from Bacteroidaceae bacterium, assembly GCA_045650605.1. Lineage (GTDB taxonomy): Bacteria > Bacteroidota > Bacteroidia > Bacteroidales > Bacteroidaceae > HGM04593. The sequence goes on from JAZRRI010000065.1 coordinate 26,680, forward strand.
AACAACTTCTTTGTTGATATCTTTCCTTGTTTTAAATTGATATCGTTGCATTGGGGTAGTATATTTGTAGAAACAAAATGAAAAATATGAACAGAATTATTATAGTTGGAAATGGTTTTGACTTGGCACATGGTCTGAAAACAAAATACGAGCATTTTATAAATTGGTATTGGAAAAAAACATGGAAATACTTGCAAAATTATGTGGCGATTGTTTTTGATGATGGACTTTGTTATATAGAATCGGAACCGAATAGCTATGCTATCTATAATTATTTTAGAAACTCTATTTTGTCGAGTGAAATATGTAATTATGTTGTATCACTAAAAAAGAACTTTAATCATATTAAAGTAGACGTTTCGCCATTGTTGGTTCGTATTTCACAATCTGTTAAAACAAAAGGTTGGGTAGACATTGAAGCGGATTATTATGCCATGCTTGTAGAGTGTAAAGGTAAAAAGGATGAACTTGAAAAGTTGAATAAAGATTTTGCTGTTATTCAAGGTTTGCTTGTTGAATATTTGAAAGAGATTGAAGAGAATGGAATTTCTAAGAAAGTATTGATAAGGAAAATTCGTGAAAAAATACTTTCTCCATTTTCTGCTAAAGAAATGTCAATAGAAGCAAAAGATAAATGGTTCGCTTTCCTTGAAAATAGATTTAAAGGTGATGATTTTATAAATAGAATAAAGTTATACGTCTCATCTAATGTTACGAGAAAAGTTTCCAAAGTACGTGAATTCTTATCCGCGTACAGGGAACAGGTTCGTTATTTGGGAATAGAATCGGTTGTAGATATTTTACCTGAAATGCTATATCCAGATAGTATAATGCTTCTAAATTTCAATTATACAAAAATGGCAGACTTGTATTTGCCAAAAAGTGGTAGATTTTTAGTAAATCATATTCATGGTGATTTGTCAATTCATGGAAGTGTGATATTTGGTTATGGCGATGAATCCGATGATGAATACAAGAGACTCCAAAAATTTAACGACAACGAGTATCTGCGACACATTAAAACTAACCGATATTTGGAGACTCCCAATTACAGGAATTTGCTTTCGTTTATAGATTCTGCGCCATTCCAAGTTTGTATAATGGGACATTCGTGTGGATTGTCGGACAAAACTTTGCTTAATACCTTGTTTGAACACAAGAATTGCGTATCTATCAAACCCTATTATTATGTAAATGAACAGGGTAAAGACAATTATTTGGATATAGTTCAGAACATATCCCGCAATTTTACTAATCCGCAGTTGATGCGCGACAGGGTGGTGAACAAAACCTATTGCGAGGAACTCCCACAAGTGACTTGGAAGCAAAAGGATGAGGAGTGACGGTAGTAGCCTACTTGCTGGAGCATAGGCTTCCCAAGCCGAGGGTCTCGGGTTTGAATAAATGTTGAAAGATATACCCCTCCGCCTGCGGCACCCCTAAGGCAGGGGAGGAATATAATTTGCCGATACCGGCAAGAAATTCCCTAAAAACACGGCTTTTCCTGTCAAAACTTGCCGATATCGGCAAGAAAATGCTATATTTGCATTGTTTTTAATAAGTAAACTTGCCGATAGTATGGATTATATTTCTGTTGCTGAATTTGCCAAAAGGTATGGTGTTGCGGAGCGCACTGTGCGCAATTATTGTTCCAACGGTAAAATACCGGGGGCGGTGCTTGTTGGCAAGACTTGGAGTGTGCCTTGTGATGCTGTGTTGCCACAGCGTGGAGCGGCGAAACGCAAGGTTATGCCGTTACTCGTTGCTCTTAAGGAGCAGAAGGATGCCGGCCTGAAGGGCGGTATATATCACCGCACGCAGGTTGACCTTACGTATAATTCGAACCACATTGAGGGTAGCCGCCTGACGCACGAGCAGACACGCTTTATTTTTGAAACAAATACCGTTGGTGTTGAGGGTGATACAATACGTGTTGACGATGTTATTGAGACGACAAACCATTTCCGTTGTATTGATTTTATCATTGACAATGCCGAGTTGCGTTTGAACGAGGGCTTTATAAAGAGTCTTCATGCTATGTTGAAGTCGGGTACTACTGACAGCAACAAGGAATGGTTTGCAGTGGGGGAGTACAAGCGCTTGCCAAATGAGGTGGGTGGCAATGAGACTGTTGCGCCAGAGGGTGTTCAACGTGCGATGCAAGCGTTGCTAAAGGAGTACAACTCAATAAAGAAAAAGTCGTTTGAGGATATAATTGATTTTCATCAGCGCTTTGAGACTATACACCCGTTCCAGGATGGCAATGGCCGTGTGGGGCGTTTGATTATGTTCAAGGAGTGTCTGGCCTGTGGCTTTGTGCCGTTCATTATTACCGATGAACTGAAATTCTTCTATTATCGTGGCTTGCAGCAGTGGAACAGTGTGCGCGGTTATCTGCTCGATACTTGCCTCACTGCACAGGATAACTATAAGGCTTTGCTTGACTATTTCCGGATTGAATATTGATAACTGGAATCGCTATCGATGGGTTGATGTGGCATAAACGCTGAAATTGGACGATTTGGGTCAACATATGTTTTATAATCAATAATTTTATCGTGTCTATTGGATGTTGTGAGCCTAATCTTTTTTGCGAATATAGAAAAAGCATTATCTTTACCCTGGATACTAATATGTTAATGTGTTAATGTGTTCTGCTGCAAATGGACAACATGATGCAGGGGAAGTATAAAACAAAATAATCAAATGTCGCTTTTTGCTATGAAACACTTGAAATGTTTTTTGACTACATTTTTACTTGTATACAGTTGTTTTGTAAGTGCTCAGGATTTTGAAGTGAATGGGATTTCTTATAAAATCACGTCGGATGCTAATAGAACAGTTGCAGTAGCGAGCAATGGCTATGCATATTCCGGTGCACTTGTAATCCCGGAAACTGTCAATTTGTGGTCAACCGTATATCGTGTGGATGCGATTGGTGATGAGGCATTCTTTTCTTGTGCTGTAACAAGTGTAATAATGCCGAATTGTGTGACGAAGATTGGACACGATGCATTCAGTGGGTGTAGTGGCTTGACTGAGGTAACACTGCCTGATTCTCTTGTGTCAATTGGGGACCGCGCATTCTATAACTGTAGTGGTATAACAAGTGTTGTAATACCGGATAATGTGCAGAGTATTGGATTTGTGGCTTTTTATCAATGTAATAGACTATCAACCGTAACAGTAAAGTGCAAGACTCCTCCGACTATTGACCCACAAGCATTTATGGATGTTAAAGCGACTCTTTATGTTCCATATGGTACAAAAGATTTGTATGAAACAGCTGTCGGTTGGAATGTTTTTACCGATATCGTTGAAATTGAACCTGAAGTGGCTTTAACCGAAGTCGTAATTACAATAAATGATTTCGGTTGCGGAACGTATTGTTCGGAATATGCTCTTGACTTCAGTGAAGTGGAAGGGATTAAGGCATACAATGCAATAGGTTTTAACTCAAATACACAAGTGGTGACACTTGCAAGAGTTATGACAACTATGGCCGGGAGTGGTGTTTTTTTAAAAGGTGAACCGGGAAGTTACGCAGTGCCTATTATTGAGGATTGTCATGACCATACATTGAATTTGCTTGTGGGTACGCTTGTGCAAACTGTGGTGGACAGTACTGCTGACGGCTATTCGAACTTTAAATTTACGATTGCCGAGGGTAGCGATGTTCCAATGTTTTATCCATTTATGGACAATACTGTATTCAGTGGCGGTAAGGCTTATTTGCAGATTCCGACAGCCTGGTTACCTAAGGCGGCTCAGAAAACAGTGGGGGTGCGTTTTGACAATGGCGAGACAACCGGTGTTGATGAAGTGCTTGACGAAGTAAAAGGTGAGAGCGGAGAGGTTAAAACTGTTTATGACCTTCAAGGACGTGAGGTTGAAAACCCAAGCAGAGGTTTATATATTGTTAATGGTAAGAAGAGGTTTGTTAGGTGATTTGGGGATTATGAAAAAGAGATATGAAATGCCAACAATGGCCTTGGTTGAACTTGAGACTGAACCAATGATGAATGTTGCATCTACAGAAACTGGTGGTGCCGGTGTCGGTAATAAACCTGTAGGTGGCAATACACCCGATTTGTCCGGCAGTAATCGTGGCACGTGGGGCGATTTGTGGCAATGAATGATTGTTACCGATAATTGTTTATGTCTAAAAGATTATAAACTTTGTACCGTTTTCTTGCAGATTTAATCTGCAAGAAAATGATATTCCAGGATTGAATATTGATAATCTAAACCACCGATAGTTGTTTGTGGCTATAATGAGCTGAAAGGTGAAATATGAAAGGTTAAAGTGAACTTGAGTTGCGCTCTTTTCTGCTTTGACAACGCCGTCTGTTCGCAACCCAAGAAGTGCTACTATTACGGCACTTCGCTTGACAAAATGCTGCCGGCATTAACTTCGTTGAACCGACTCATGCTCGCTGCAAAAGTCAAGTTAAACATGACTTTTGCTCACTTACCAGTTGCTTTGTCGAAACTTCGTTTTAACCGCACTATGTGCGCTTTTTTAGCTTAAAATAACGTGAGTTCGATATAAGAATTTATACTAAAATTTAGCGTATTTTGTCATTCCGAACCTTGTGTGAGGAATCTCATTATACGCGGATTCAGAGATCCCTCGTCGCTACGCTCTGTCGGGATGACAGGTTCGCGATTTGA
>JAZRRI010000066.1:0-7075 GCA_045650605.1 Bacteroidaceae bacterium
CTAAAATTTAGCGTATTTTGTCATCTCGAACGTACGTGAGAGATCTCTTATTTTACGATATTTTTGAGATCCCTCGTCGCTACGCTCTGTCGGGATGACAGGTTCGCGATTTGATTTAGCTTATATCGAACTCACGTTAATGTAAGGAGTTTTGTTACTCCTCTTCGTCTATGATACCATTATAAGCAAGCTCTCCCTCTACTATGAAGTAAAGCTCCTCGGGGTCGAACTCGCCAATCTCGCACTTCTTTGCCTCTTTGGCAATGAAATTGGCAATCTCGTTTATGTCTATGTCGACATACTCGTTGTTGCTGTCGAGGATTCCGCTCTTCTCGTAGTAGTCATAGATGGTGTCGAGGAAGAAGTAGAACTCATCGTCGCTGTACTTCTCCTTGAGGTCCTGTGGCAGTCTCTCGCGTATGAATGCTATGGTCTTCTCGTCATCGAGGTCGTCCATTGCAAATTCGTCGTTGTTCATGGTCTTCTGTTTTAAGGATTAGAGAAGCGCCTCGAACTTTGCCTGCACGTCGCCCTTTGACTTTGAGCCCACGAAACGGTCAACAACCTTGCCGTCCTTGATGAAGAGCACTGTAGGAACGTTGCGGATGCCATACTCCATTGTGAGGTCATCGGCCTCCTCAATGTCGCATTTGCCTACTGCAATGCGGCCTGCATACTCCTCTGAAAGCTCGTCGATGATTGGTGCCAACTGCTTGCAGGGACCACACCATGCTGCGCTGAAGTCAAGTACTATTGGCAATTCGGTTGCCATGAATTCTTTCGCGTTGTCGTTTGTTACGTTTGTTGCCATAATGTTTAGTTTTTATGGGTTAATTGATATTCTGTTTTGTAATCATAGATACTTCGCTTTGCTCAGTATGACAATGTGACGGATGAAAATAGATTGGTGTCATCCTGAACGGATGTGAAGGATCCCGAAATTCGCTGTTTTATCTCTATTGTATGTTAATTCAATTTATATTCTATGTTTTCTATCTCTTTCAGGTAGTCGAGCAGCTCGGGCAGCACCTCAATGTCGCGGTTCTTCGATGCAAGTTCAAGGGTGAACTCCTGCTGGTAGTCCTTTATCTTGAATATGAGCTTGCTGTTGCCCGGGTGCTTCTCGGTGTAGTCGACGATGGTGCTGTATACCTCGTCGGTGAGAGACATCACGTCAAATGTTATTGTTATGCTCTTTACCATTCCATCCTTTATTTCGGGCATCAGTTCAATGCTGTCCACTACAAAGTCAAACTTTGTCTGGTCATATTTACGTGGCTGGCAACTGCCCTTTATGTAGAGGAAGTTGCCGGGGATGAAGTAGTTCTGCTTCTTCATCCACTCGTCGCCAAAGAAGAACATCTCGGCCGAGCCACTGAAGTCCTCAATCTTTGCCACTCCGTAGGGGCTGCCTTTCTTGGTGAAGCCTGTGCGTGGCGGGTCGCTCACAACACCGCCAAGGGTGATTTTGCGGCCACGCAGTGCCTCAAGGTTATCCATTTCGCAAGCCTTGGTGTTGCAGAACTCGTTGAGGATGATGGCATAGTCGTCGAGCGGGTGTGCCGACAGGTAGATGCCCACAAGCTCGCGTTCGCGGTTAAGGCGCTCCAGGGTGCTCCATGTGCCGCCCGCGGGTATCTCGGGGTGGGGGATTTCGGCCATCTCTGTATCGCCAAAGAGCGATGCGGTGGCATTGGCTTTGTCGTTCTGGTAGGTGTTGCCGTAACGTATGAGTGCCTCGAGGAACTGTTCTCCCTTACTGTTGGTGCCTGCATACTGTTCGCGCGATATGTCGCCGGGGAGCTCGTCAAATGCTCCGGCAAAAGCAAGGCACTCAAGGTTCTTGCGGTTGCAGGCGGTGAGGTTCACGCGCTCCACAAAGTCGAATATGCTCTTGAACGGGCCGTTTGCCTCGCGCTCGTCTATGATGGTCTGCACGGCGCTCTCGCCCACACCCTTCACGGCGCAGAGTCCAAAGCGTATGTCGCCCTTCTTGTTTACACTGAACTTGCGGCGCGACTCGTTCACGTCGGGGCCAAGCACATTGATGCCCATGCTCTTGCACTCCTGCATCAACTTGGTGATTTCGGTAATCTTGTCAAGGTTGCGGCTCATGGCACCTGCCATGTACTGCGACGGGTAGTTGGCTTTGAGGTATGCTGTCTGGTAGGCAACCCATGAGTAGCATGTTGCATGCGACTTGTTGAAGGCGTACGATGCGAACTTCTCCCAGTCGGCCCAGATTTTCTCAAGCACCTTCTCGTCGTGTCCGTTCTTCTTTCCGCCATTGATGAACTTGGGCTTCAGCTCGTCCAGCTTCTCCTTGAGTTTCTTACCCATGGCCTTGCGCAGGGTGTCGCTCTCGCCTCGGGTGAAGTCGGCAAGCAGGCGCGACAGGAGCATCACCTGCTCCTGGTACACGGTGATTCCGTAGGTGTCCTTGAGGTATTTCTCCATGCAAGGTATGTCATACTGCACAAGCGCCGGGTTGTGCTTGCGCTTGATGAAGTCGGGGATGTAGTCCATAGGACCCGGACGGTAGAGGGCATTCATGGCAATGAGGTCCTCGAATGTGGTGGGCTGCAACTCGCGCAGATACTTCTGCATGCCCGGCGACTCGAACTGGAACGTACCGATGGTGTTGCCGGCACTGTACAGCTCATAGGTCTTGGGGTCATCGATGGGTATGGCGTCTATGTCAACCTCAATCTTCAGGCTCTGGCGTATGTTCTCAATGGCCTCCTTGATGACCGAGAGGGTCTTCAGGCCAAGGAAGTCCATCTTGATTAGGCCTGTCTCCTCAATGACGCTTCCCTCGTACTGTGTCACCAGCATCTTCTCGCCTGTCTCCTTGTCCTCGGCAATGCTTATGGGCACGTGGTCGGTGATGTCGTCGCGGCAGATGATTGTTCCGCAGGCATGCACGCCGGTGTTGCGCACGTTGCCCTCGAGCATCTTGGCATATTTGATTGTGTCGCGCAGAACGGGGTCGGGCGAAGCCTCGGCCTCGCGCAACTCGGGCACAGCCTGTATGGCATTGGGGAGGTTCATCTTCATGCCGTCGGGCAGGCGGTCGGGGATGGCCTTGCACAGCTTGTTCGACACGTCGAGCGGCAGTTTCTGTACGCGCGCAACGTCCTTGATGGCAAGCTTGGTAGCCATGGTGCCGTATGTAATGATGTGTGCCACCTTCTCCTGGCCATATTTCTCGGTAACCCAGTTGAGCACTCGTCCGCGTCCGTCATCGTCAAAGTCCACGTCAATATCGGGGAGCGATATACGGTCGGGGTTAAGGAAACGCTCGAAAAGAAGGTCATATTTAATTGGGTCTACACGTGTGATTCCAAGGGTATATGCCACAACGCTGCCGGCAGCCGAACCACGGCCGGGGCCTACGGACACACCCAATTCCTCGCGTGCGGCCTTTATGAAGTCCTGCACAATGAGGAAGTATCCGGGGAAACCCATGGTCTTCATGATGTGGAGCTCAAAGTCAATGCGGTCTGTGAGTTCCTGCGAGAATGGCTCGGGGTAGCACTTCTTGGCGCCGTCATAGGCGAGTTTGCGAAGGTAGTCACCCTCTAATTTTATTCGGTAGAGCTTGTCATATCCGCCAAGCTTCTTAATCTTCTTCTCGGCCTCCTCCTGCGAGAGCACCACGTTGCCTTTCTCATCCTGTGTGAACTCGTCGAAAAGTTGTTGATGAGTGATTGTCTGCCGGTAGCCCTCCTCGGTGCCGAACTCCTCGGGGATGGCGAAGTTGGGCATGATGGGGGCGCTGTCAATGGAGTAGTACTCCACCTTGTCGCAGATTTCCACGGTGTTCTCCATTGCCTCGGGAATGTCGCCGAACATCTCGGCCATCTCGGCCTTTGTCTTCATCCACTCCTGCTTCGAGTAGAGCATTCGGGTGGGGTCGTCAAGGTCGCGGCCGGTGCTCAGGCAAATGAGGCGGTCGTGTGCCTCGGCGTTCTCCTCGTCGACAAAATGCACGTCGTTTGAGCATATGAGTTTTACACCGCACTTTTTGCTCAGTTCAATTATATGTTTGTTAACCTCTACCTGCAAGGGATACACCTCGTGGTTGGCACGCTCTACGGTTGCCTTGTGCAGCTGCAGCTCAAGGTAGTAGTCATCGCCAAAAAGGTTCTTGAACCACATGACCGTCTCCTCGGCCTTTGCAAGTTCGCCGTTCTTTATCAGCTGTGGCACCTCGCCACCAAGGCAGGCCGAACAGCATATGAGCCCTTCGTGGTACTTCTCAATCTCCACCTTGTCGGTACGTGGGTTGTAGTAGTAGCCCTCGCTCCAGGCCTTTGACACAATCTTTACAAGGTTGTGGTATCCCTGCAGGTTCTTGGCAAGCAGGATGAGGTGATGGCCACGCATGTCCTCCTTCAGTTCCTTGTTGAAAAGACGGCGCTCTGCCACGTACACCTCACAGCCGATGATGGGCTTGAACTTCTCCTCCTCGCTCTTCTTGAAGTTTTTCTTGCTTACGTAGTTGAAGAACTCCTTTATGGCCATCATGTTGCCGTGGTCGGTGATGGCAATGCCCTTCATGTTGTCGGCAATGGCCTTGTCGACAAGCTTCTTTACAGCAGCCTGTCCGTCGAGTATGGAGTATTGCGAATGAACGTGTAGGTGTACGAAATCTTGCATCTGTCTCTTTTTTATCGTTGATAAAGGTAATACCTTTTGTTTATATATAGTAGTTTTTTCGCCAAAAAGTTATCAACATTAACTTTTGCGTGGTGTTGTGATTATATGTGGCGTATTTTGCATTTTTACATATGTTTTGATTTGTTTTTAATTTTTTTGTATGTATATTTGCACTAAAGCGCGAATATGTTGCACTGATAAAGGATAACTGATATTGTACAGGCTATGAAAAAAGATAAGAAACCGAATAGTAAAAAAAGGTTCAAGAGAATAAGGAAACTGAAGGATTATAGAATACACCAGGAGGGAACATCGATATTGCTGACAAGTTTGGCGGCGTTTGCTGTGGTGCTTTTCCTTTTGTGGTATTTCCTGCCACAGTGTATTGTGCTCAACTCTATTCTTTCTTTTGCGGCTTTGGTTGTTTATCTCTTGATGGTCAACTTTTTCCGTAGCCCCAAGCGCATATTCCCCGGTGACGTGGAGGATGTTATTGTTGCTCCTGCCGACGGTAAGGTGGTGGTAATTGAAAAGGTTTTCGAGCCCGACCACTTCAAGGACGAGAGGCTGCAGGTTTCAATCTTCATGAGCCCTATGAACGTGCATGCCAACTGGTATCCCATGGATGGCGTGGTGAAGCGCGCCGAGCATCAGGACGGCAAGCACTACAAGGCATGGTTGCCAAAGGCCAGCACCGACAACGAACGCTCATTGGTGGTTATTGAAGCCGAAGACGGCCGCGAAATAATGGTGCGCCAGATTGCGGGTGCTATGGCTCGCCGCATCGTTACATATGCCAAGGCCGGTGAGGAGTGTTTCATTGACCAGCATATGGGTTTCATAAAGTTCGGTTCGCGTGTCGACCTCTATTTGCCGCTCGATGTAGAACTGAAGGTTGAACTCAACCAAAAGACAGTGGGTAACGAAACCGTTATTGCAACTTTCAAATAAAGAAAAAAATGTCTGTAAAGAAACATATTCCAAACGCAATAACCTGTTGCAATCTCTTCTCGGGCTGTGTAGCGTGCGTTATGGCTTTTACCGGAAAATTCGAGCTGGCGATGCTGTTTATTGTACTGGGTGCTGTGTTCGACTTCTTCGATGGGATGGTGGCGAGGTTGTTGGGCGTATCTTCTCCACTCGGTGTGCAGATGGACTCCCTTGCCGATGACATAACCTTTGGTCTTGCGCCGGCAACCGTTATTTTCTCGTTTATGAAGAATGAGTTGGTATACCCGGTGTTCCTTGGCGACTTTGCGGATGTGTTGCCATACTTCGCGTTCCTCATTGCAGTGTTCTCGGCTTGCCGTCTTGCAAAATTCAATATCGATACCCGCCAGACAACGTCGTTCATAGGTTTGCCCACCCCGGCAAATGCACTCTTCTGGTCGTCGCTCATCGTGGGTGGCAAGGAGTGGCTGTTGGGTTTGGAGCATGCCTGGGCGCTCATCCTTGGATTAATATTCCTCTTCTCATATTTCCTTGTTTCGGAAATTCCAATGTTCTCAATGAAGTTCAAGAATCTGAGCTGGAAGAGCAACAAGAGAAGATATACCTTCCTGGTGGTTTCTGCGCCAATGCTTGCGCTGGGCTATCTTGCGCCTGTGGCAATCATATCATGGTATCTCATCATGTCCATTGCCCTGTGCAAGAAGAGGGCTTGAATACGTACTTCTCTCCATGCTTCACAATCTTTTGAACCGGCATGTCCCTCACTGCGTTTTTATATGTAGCGGATGCATGCTGTGTGTGATGTCCTGTATTGTTAACTAAAAACGATTATTATGTTCCTTACCATATTCCTGATTATACTTTTTCTGGTTATTATAGTCCCGTCGTTGCTTCTTTCGCTTGTTGCAAGGATTATAGCGTTTTTCAAGTTTGGTGCAAATAAACGCGTGGAGCGCGAGGAGGGTGCTGCGCACGAACCGCATGACGACAGGCGCGCCGGCAAACAGAAACGGCAGAAGAAGATATTCGACAAGAACGAAGGCGAGTATGTCGATTTTGAAGAGATAAAATAAAGACTTTTCTATGCTTTCAGCCGTGGCTGAAAGCATCTCTCTTTTTCTTGCCCGGTATTTCTTATTCTCTTTTTCTTGTGTGATGTTAAAAGTGCTGGTGTGCGAACTTTATGGTGCAGTTGTGCGTTTTTGAATGATGTGAAATGAAAACGGAAATGTGAAAGGTGAAAACGGAAAACTGCAGAAGTCGCTATCTTTTTAATCGCACTTCGTGCTCTTAAACCTGCTTTCGCTCACTGCAAAAGTTTAGGCAATAATATAGATGTTGACCCGCAACTCATTTTTCTTCGCGAACTTGTCATCCTGAACGGATGTGAAGGATCTCAAGCCGCGTTTAAAATAGATGCTTCGACTTCGCTCAGCATGACATTTAAACGTTGGGTCAACTG
>JAZRRI010000067.1:0-26419 GCA_045650605.1 Bacteroidaceae bacterium
CGTCAGCATAGCTCATGTTACCGAGAGTTGTAGGAGTGAACTCATCGTGCTGTGTAGAGATTACGATGGTATGTACGCGTACAGGCTCGTTTGTATCGCCGTCATACTCGATTGTGAACTGTGACTTCGAGTCAGGACGGAGGTAAGGCATGAGCTCAGGCTTGGTCTTGCGGATCTTGGCAAGCATGAGGAGAGCCTGGTGAGAGAGTGCGAGCGGAAGAGGCATGTACTCTTCTGTGTCGCGGCAAGCGTAGCCGAACATCATTCCCTGGTCGCCGGCTCCCTGCGCGTCTGCGTCTTCGCCTACGACGCCGCGGTTGATGTCCACGCTCTGCTCGTGCAGGGCAGAGAGGATACCGCATGAGTTGCCGTCGAACATGTAGTCCGCGTTGTTGTATCCGATCTTGTTGATGACGCGGCGTACGGTCTTAGGGATATCTACATACGCATCTTCCGAGCGGACTTCGCCGCCGACAACTACAAGTCCGGTGCTGCAGAATGTCTCGCATGCAACCTTGGCTTCCGGATCCTGACGGAGGAACTCGTCGAGAATCGCGTCTGAAATCTGGTCCGACACCTTGTCAGGATGTCCTTCCGATACTGATTCTGATGTGAAGAGGTAATTCATATCTGTTTATTTTAATCTATTGTTTGTCAGTTGTTTAGCTTGAATCACATGTGTCAGATGACGCAGGCGATTCAGGGTAATTTGCTGTGGTGCAATTGTTTATGGATAACGGTGCGTTTGACCAATGGTAACAAAAACAAAAGCCCCACAAGAATGCGGAGCCTACACAAAAACACAAAACATTGATATGAAAACGGTCATCACCATATCCGACGACCAGAATCAACATTTTAGCATTTTTTATTGTGGTTGCAAGCAGTCAAATCTCTCCACACAGCCTCTGTTCAGGCTCTTATTTAGTGCAAAGGTAATGGTTTTTTATCTATTTGCCCCAATGATGAGGCTGTTTTTTCTTTTATTCAATCTTTTTTAACCATTTTGCATTTTAATGACGCACAATCTTTGTAGAAAAATCTGAAAATCTAATAATATACAACCCATAAGGACAATTATTTAAGGTCTCATATAATCCACCTTTCACAGGGTACTCAACTCCGGTTACGCTATGTATAGAAACAATTTCTTTATTCATGGCATTATTAACAATTACAGTTGGGGACTCAATCAAAGAAACAGAAATTGCATCCAAAAACAAGGTTCCATGTTTTGAGACATTTCCTTCAATAGCAATTCGTGTTCTGTCGCAACCATACAATTGTGTTGAATATTCCTGCCAGTGAGACGTGTTTGAAATATCAAATTGTTCTAACAACTCCCATTTACCTTCGTTTTCGTAATATAGTGTTATAAAATCAACGCTCCCTACACTTTCTGTTAGTGTTCTTGCCTTTATTTTTATACTATATATGCTATCTGGTGCTAATGATAAATAATCTGTAATAAGCCATGTTGCTACATTATTTTTAGTTAGACTTAAAGTGTTATTCGAATATTCCAAACATGCATATGACGCACCATCAGCGGCTATTGGTTTTTTTTCAGATGCAAAGATGACTGTATTCACATACCACTTAGCAGCTCCGTACATAATACTTTGGGACCAAGTGTCAGGAATTTTCATATTCTCAAAACTTTCAAAAAAGGAGTGCGTAACCAGAATATCTTCGCCTCCATCACCACTTACAATGTCATCATCATTTACAGTAATTTCAATACAATCGGTATCACCATTCAAAGTACGGATTCTTGTAGGGGAATGCGAGTCTTCAGCTATCACATATGGAGCGATTTTATACTCTCCAGAAGATGCGAAATGCGAAGGTGTCAGTTCTATGTTGAAGGCAATCTCTTTATACCCATAAAAAGTATTGAGTTCGTCCAACATATCCTCATCCAAAGACTTTATAAAATTAAACTCCTTGTCAAATAGGCCAATACCAATCCTACCATTAAACTTTGCATAGTCAACGACATATGACGATGAATTTGAAAAGTTATACACTTCCGACACTACAAAAGTTGTTGTTTTTCCAAATATAATCGGACTTGAAGTAAATTTTTCGGCATAAAAGACATCTTCGTGAACACCGATCTCATCTGCTGATATATATATAACCATATCTTGTCCTGAGATAAATTTGTACTGTCCGGGATCCAATGCGTCTAATAAATAAAATCCATCATAATAGCCACCCCATCCCCAATTCAAATGGAACATTTTGGTTTTAGATGCACAACCATCAATAATAAAAGCATGGCCTCCCATATTTGCATCAACTCCACCGTATATTACCGGACGTTGATTCTCTAATTCACCGCACAGCATTGTATACCATTCGGCTACATTATAATATGATCTGGACCTATATGTTACATTTTTATTATAATTGAAAAAATTTATCAACGCATAAGGCACATCGCTCATATATGCACCAGAGCCTCCATAATCATAATCCATTCCAACAGAGACACCACACGCATAAGTCAAATCTGCAACTTGAGAACGTCCATCTGAAGAGCCTAAAGTTGTATAAGAATCTCTAATTTTACTCCAATCATAACTACTTTTTGAAAAATTGTAAGAACAATTGAATTTATTTGTCCTTGAAACATATGAGAAACTACCATTTCCTTTCAAAGGGAATTTATGATAATTCATAACTTGCGACATAGCAGTCGCAACACAGCCACTAGGTAGCTTATTTGGACATTTATCATTGTAAGGTGAACCCTGATCCCAAACAGATTTTATCAATGGAGAAACATCGGGGATTTCAATAACTTCAGAGGTTTCGTTCCTGTATACTTCTCCTTTTTGTAATGCATTATATTGTGATTTATAATGTTCCAGCAATTCGCATAAAGCAATTGGCAACTCTTCACAACCCCAACTACTATTTATGCTATAAGCTAATACTTCATGCATACGTTCATCTCCAGAAACTATTATAAATGCATTATTGATAGAATCTGAAAACACGTAAAAAGGTTGGTCGCCATCTGCAGAAGCAAACGATTTTGATTTCATTGATGATACGTTAAGAGAAGATAAAGCCAACTCATATTTACATGTTATTTTTTTTGAAAAAAAATCTAGTGCGACTATTTCAGCGTTTTTAAGACTACGTTGTTGCGCATTGATAGTTAAAGAACATAACAGTAAAAAAAAATAACGAAATTTACCCATAGTCAACATTTAAATTGGATATAAATATCCCTATATTTCACCTTTACAAACAAATTAAAGAATTGTTTTATAGCTTTAAACCAACACTTTGTTGTATTAAAACAAAAGACTGACAAAGAAGAATATTCAACTGTCAGTCTTTTGTTAGCGTGATATTACTTCATTCTGAAAACAGCAATGTCTTTTTTATTTACAATAACCGATTTAGGCTCTCGGTCTACAATTTCCCTGTTAGACTTGCATAAGACTCTTGATGAACTGCTGGAAGCTCTTTCCAAGTTATACAAATTGCAGTCCAACATACCAGACAACTCGCCATCGTTATCGAGTCCCCAAGTTACAATTTGAAGATACTTGTCATAACCTAAAATAGCGGGAAGATACGAAATACCGTTATTCAACTGAGCCGCATAGAAATATTCAGAACCATTTGTAAGTTCATTGATTCTTGTACTATGATCTGACGGATTTTTCTTTATCTCCTCAAGAATAGCCCATGCATAAATGGCAGTCGCACCTTCTGATGCCCAATACAAAGTCTTAAAGTAGTCTTTGCTAGCGGCTGCGTATGTATAATATTCTCTACAATAGGTATTCTTTTTCACATCCCAACCATAATAGGTATTTCCATCGTTATCATTATATAGAGAGCACTCTGTTACTTGTGCAAGTGGCTGTGATGTACTGTTTTTGGTTTTAAAATGGGTTGTAATCATTTCACCTTTTGTTCCATCCATTCTATAACTTACAGTTACGTATACATATTCTTGGTTTGATTTTAAGTTATAGTAACAAGCGTAGTTACTTGCATCTGGCGTTGTTCTATCATCAACATTACCGGTTACAACTTCATTTGATATCTCTGCTTGACTCATTTTATTATACTCCTCAATAGTGAAGAGATTGTCATAGAAGTAACGGGTATCCTCTCCATGCTCCCAATTGTATGCAAAACCGTCAGAAAGAATCAGCACATTTGTTGGTCTTGTAAAACATTCTTTTGGAGTTTCAATACCATCATTAGCGTCTCCACATGATACAAAAACATAAGCACACAATGCCAAAATTGGCATAATCGTTGAATAATATTTCTTTTTCATTTTCTCAATATTTTATATTAAAACTCATAACCCAAAGTAACCCCAAGTGTCTGGTTGAATTGAGAATAATTGGGGTCTAACTTTACAAAGCCTCTACTATATTCAAAACCTACAGAGAATTTGTAAAACTCTATATCAATACCGGCAATAACACCCGCATCAAAGCGTTTATAACCCAAATCCGCATCAAACATGTTGAATTCAGTTCCATCGTACAGTTCTATATCGCTGCCGTATATTCCAAACGAGAAATATGGACCAACCTGGGCTCCAATTCTAACATTATCTGTAACATTGAATTTATATGCTGCAGAAACCGGAATCTGAATATACGACAGATTAATGCGACCTTCTATACTTGCAGAGTTGAAACCTTTTGCAACAAAATCAAATTCTGGAACAATGTAAAAATTCTCCGCAACTTCAACATCATACTCAACACCTACTTTATAAGAAAAGGCACTTGTTGTCTTGGCATCACTTCCAACAACCGAAGAAGCACCAATACCAACCTTAACATTAACTCCCTTGTCGTCTTGAGCACTAATTGTTAAAACAGTCAGCATGCAGAATACTGACAATAATACTTTTTTCATAAGTAAAAGATTTAATTTATTATTAAATAGACTTTATCTTAACCACATAAGGTTTGTCTTTGTAGGTTGCTGATGATTACCATATGCAACTCCAACAGCCATAGCTGCTTTAATTCTATCTTTCTCAAGTTGTATACTATCTTGATACTTTTGTCTCATTTCAAAGTCGATGTCACTTCGCACTTGTTCTTTAATCTCTGTCATTAGCTTTACTGCATCATCATAACAAGTCGCATACGGGTCAATATTTGCTAACATTTCGCACACATCCAAAGCGATTTGTTCTGACTGGTTTGCACTCCACAACGCTTTAGCCCTATTCAGCAAAAATAAATTCATCCTGTCAAGATGTTTTATATACAAAGTATAGCCATACTCTTGTGCCTTGTCGCCGCCTTTGGAACATACGGGTATTGAAATAACTAAAGCTAGAGCCTCTTCGTATTTTTGTATTGAGGCAAGGCGCTCAGCTTCTTTTATAATAGAGTGGTATTGCGAGTCGTAATAATCAATGATTTTATTCTTGCTATTCTCTATCATCCTTTTGATTTCTGGATTGTTTGCTTTTATTTGTTTAAATGCGTTGATATAGCTGTTATCTTCATTATTTCCAACACCTTTGAGAACAATGTACGTACTATTGAATACCTTTTGTTTATAGATGTCGGCAACATAAAGTGTAAGACCAATGTTGTATGCAGTTTGTGCAGGTGGACCTGGTAAGTAGCTTTTGTCAAGTATATCACAATGTGCAGTTAATACGAATTGTGATGTACTTGGATTTCCGGCTATACCTTCTTTAACAACTATTTGTTCCAATGTGTTGAACAATACGTTGCTTGCATGTATTGGAACATTTAATAGTTCCTTGTCAAAATGAACGGCTAAGGGGATATCACATCCCTGTGCAAACATTTTAACTGTTATTAATAACCATAATATTGGTAAGTAAATTCTCTTTTTCATATAAATAAAGTTGTAAATTATTTTTCACCGATAACCAGGATGCAGGAACCGAGGCCTTTGGTGATTATTTTACTTTCTATAGCATATTCTTTTCGTAGAAAAGTCCTTAGATTACGGACGAATGACTCTGTATCCATTTGATTTCCGTTCTCCTTGTATAATGGGATGCGAACCTGTTCGTATTGGATAAAGCTTTCACTGGCATCGCTTTTGTTGAATGCATTATTGACAGTGTTTTCCTCTATCCATTCATCAATGATTTCAGTCAGTTCCATTCCGTTATATTCTGTTTCCAGATCGATACCGCTACCATTGTCGAATACGCGGATGTTTATTGATACTTCTCGCCCATTTTTATGAATATCTTCAAAGTATTCCATTAGTTGTGCACAAAAGTCATCCATATTGGAAAGTACAGCTTCTTCTATCAATATGGGTAATTCGGCGGAGAAAGTTTGCTTTCCCGTGCCTTGTGAGCCGGCAATCTGTTTGTTCGTGTAAGAATCAATTCCTTGCAGGTTATATGTCAAAGAATATTTGGGTCCCATTTTATTGATACTCCATGTCAATGACATAATGATGTCTGCTTTTGCAGTCTTTTTTAAACGGTCTAATGGTGTTTCCAGTATCATTGCTCCAGATGTTTTGCTTTGTAGCATTTGTTCTTCTGCCTCTTGCTGTTTTAAAGATTTGATAACAGAAGCAAGATCCTTTAGGGGGAAACCGCGGTCAGCCATTAATGTGTTTATTTTGGAAATGGCAAGTAACAGGTTTGCATCGGTTTGCAACGCTTTAGAGTAATCTGGTAATTGTTCGTTTGTTTCATTGTTGTCGAACGAAATTAGGTAGTTGTTCTGTATGCACCAGACATCGCTTGGCACAACCATGATTGTAGGCTTTTTTATTTGAGCCGACATGGAACTGCTAAAAAGCAGTATTAATAGTAAATTGAAAATCTTTTTCATCTTATATCTTATTTTATTATTCCGTCAGACTTTAATTTGGATTTCAGTTTTGAACGAAGAACCCTGACTGTTATGGCATATTCTACTTGATTACCACCTTTTATTTTTTCAGTTGTACCCAATCTTCTATCAGCCATATTGACGTATTCTTGGTATTCGCCACCATCTTGAAAGAAACGGTCGAAATAATCTGCGAACTTTTCTCTTGCATTCGCTCCTGTTACCAGTGGACGCTGGTTTGCACCTTCAACACCGTTCCTTACTCCTTCAAATAATACAACGAATATTGCATTTTTTTTTGCTTGCGAAATAGCATCAAACTTGTTACGTCCTTTTCCACTAACACGTAATGTCATTGAACCGTCAAGCTCTGTTCCAATACATTTGATTTCAAAGTCTTGAGCATTTGTGGGGCACGCATGAAATAGAAAAAGTAGAAATAAAATCGTACTAAAATAATTTTTTTTTCTCATGATACATTACTTAATGATTTGATAATACCTTGTTTTTCCAAATATGTTCTCAGTTTTTCTTTTTTTATAATGATTTTATATGAAGTCTTATAACCACCTGTTGTTTTGGTTGTGATAGGCGGAATATTAGGGATTAATTCAGCATAATTTAAAAACTCCCCATCTGGGATAAAAAATAAATCGAAGAAATCCTTGAAATCGTAATAGGCGCCATGGCATAATGGCTCAATCTTGGGAGCACGTGCGTCTGCTTTGCCTATGATTCCGTCAAAAAGAATCTTTTGCAGTGCTACTTTCTTTGCTTTTTGTTCTATGTCTAAAGTTTTGTTGTCCATTACGCAGACATCCATAATGCAGTCTCCTCTATCTGTAATTCCTGTGCAGATAACAGTCTCTTCGAATAATTCGGTTGATGACAAATTTTTATTTGAGCTACATGAGATGATAAATGTAACGCATGATAATAAAATTGCCCAATTGAACTTTTTGTACATAATTATAATTCTCTAATTAACATTCCTGGATTGAAATTGCCACCGCTTATTATTTCGAATTCAGTGAAGTCTTGTGTTGTATTTGTTGATTCTTCAAATTCGGCCATAAATCGATTGTCCCAAATCATGTTCTTCTTGGGTTTGATGACACCGACTCTTTTGTATTGAATTTTTCCACTCTGGTCTTCTATGCGTTCAAGAACTTCAAAACGTGTATTTTCATCAATGTCTTCTTTATGTCCGATCTTGGCAGCTAAAGGTTCAACTGAGAATAAGGGTGTCTTTACTCGAAACTCCTCGTATTTACGTTGTAGCTGTGCTATGTTTTTATCAATGGCTCTTTCGCAAACCTTGCGTATCATGTCGTGCTTGTTCACTACACCAGCCATTGTTGTTTTGTTGGTGACTATTTTATGGCTGCCGATGAACTTTAATTTAAACAAGTTCCGCTCGTTTTCATATGCTTTTTTCTTTTCAATGTCTGGCGAGCTGATATAGTATTCGTTGTAAAAAGTATTGGCAGTTTCCTCGTTCCATTCCAATCTATATAGATATGAGGTGATGGAAACTTTGAAACCTGAAATTTGGTCTGCCACGTCTACAGCCAAATCGGTTGCTGCTGAAATAGCGATACTGGTCAGACCGCCTGTGAAACTTGAAACGACACCTCCACCAATTGCTATTGCGGCTCCTATTACTCCTGCCGTTTCTTCCTTGTCAACATATTTTATGTCGCTGAACAGTACGTATGTATTTCCTATAAGTTCTTCACCTGCATCAGCCAAGAGACTTTGTCCACGGATAGATAGATTGGCAATTTGTGCATCAAAATAGTCTGCATCATACAAACCTCTTTCAATTATCAGATTTGTGTCAAAAGTGCCATCTTCACCTCTTTTCGATTTTCTGTTGAACCACTTTGATACTAATCTTTTGGCAAGTTCGTTTTTACTATTGAAAGTCTCAATGAAAGCACGGACATTTTCTTCTTCTGTGTTATCGTTTTTTTTAAGAATCCCGAATTTTATAGTTCTGATTTTGAGATTATGATCATCAAATTTCTCAGGTATTGGAATTCTTCTGAATACAGTATCAATATCCTTACCAAACTCCAGGTCTGGATGGCTTATAAGTATAGAATATAAGGAACTTCTTCTATATTTAGTGTCTTGTGATGTTGCCGATATGCATATTAGAATTAAGCAGAGAAACAGTAAGACCTTTTTCATAATAAAATTCAATTAGAAATCATAGAATGCACGTCCAATAACGTATTTACCTAATTTGGAAGGGGCGACTTCTTTAAACTGGAATATTTTTTTCTTCTCGTTGTATTGGTATACAAATATTTCTCCTTTTTCATTTCTTGACGAAGTTGCGATACCACCTGCATGTATTGATCCGGCAAAGATTGCACCTGAAAATGGATATCCACCAGCAGAAAGGATTTTTTCATTTATGATTTTAGGAGATAGTTCTTCTGCAGCTTCCATCTCTTCGTCTTCTTCCCAATCCAATGCCTGGTTATTGCCAAAATAGAAGTCAACAAATGATTCCAGTTCTTTCGAGGATGGTATATACCATCCTTCTCCTAATTCTTGACACCATTCAAATAAAGGAAAATTGGAGACAGGAATTCTATTTTCCATGCAATAATTATAAATCTGTTGTGTATTTATGGCACCGTTTTCATTTGTCATATCCAACAGTGGTAAGTGTTCTTTATTTATACACCATAGTTTTTCTTTGCCTCTAATGGCTTTTGCGGCTAGAGCTCGCCCATGTCCGTTGCCATAAGTTTCAAAAACTATTGCTTTTACTCCGTTGATGTCAATTATTTCGCCTTTTTTAACATTGTCATATTGAGCATGTGCTGTAATACATATACAGCACATGACAATTAAAGTAAAAAAAGATTTCATAATCAGAATTTATAAATTGCGCGTGATTTATACAGATTTCCAAATGCAGGTTTCTTAACTGCAGGAAAGGCATCAATTGTTGCGCTAAAACCTACTATTAATTGGCTTTTAAAGTCTTGCTTGAATTGTACGGAGTAGACGTTTCCTTCTTCTGCTTCAGTAGATGTATACCAATACCATGGTTGTTTGCTACCAATATAGAATCTTGTGTCAACAAGGTTGTCGCCTCCATATCTACGCTGGTTCTCATCAAATTTCTTGAAGGTTGATTTGTTATAGGTCATTGTTCCTCCATTGATGTTTTTCCATATTTTCAAGGTCTCTTCTTTGGAAGGAATATACCAACCTTCGCCTAGAGATCTTGCCCAATTAAACAGAGGGAAGTCTGTCCAGGATTTGTTGTTGTCCTTAATGTATTTAGCAATGACTTCCATATTTTTTGCTCCATCGTCCTCGTAGAATGAAGTTGTTTCAAACTTCAAATCATTGTTCGCAATCCATCTGGCGTCAGAAGAACCGATAGACATGATTAAACCATGTTTGCCAGTGTTATCAACATCAACAACAATACCTTTAACACCATTTTGGTTATAAACATCGCCAATTCTATACGTTGTGTTGGCGCTTTGTGTCGGTAGAACCTTTGTTGTGCTACAACTAGCAAGTAATACAACACTGATTAACAAAATAAACCATTTTTTCATATTCATTAATTTTTAGTTAACATGTTACGAAGGTATATGATTGGTAAATCTTGTTAAAGAAAACCAGGTTTGTATAATTACACGTTTCGTTGAAAAAAATTGCACATCAGGATTGTTTTTTAAAATAAAGTGTGACGGTGTGTGAAATATAAGAAAAAACAGATTACATTTGTAGTGCTCTACAAGGGGCTTTTTTACAAAGGCGTTTACAAACACTTTGGTTTTGATAGTGTAGAATCTCGCAAATTCTTAATTGTCGTCAAAAACAAAGCAACCGTAAATGTCTCATTGGTATGTATTTGTAACCTTTATTTATAATAAAGGTCTATATTGTATTACATATCGGCGTGGGACTTTTTCGCGTTGCTCGTTTCAGCGACAATGGGCAATGCGAGAGCCTTACACTGTTGAACGGGTATCTGTGATAACTCCCGCGCCTTATTATTATATAATAGTGGCAAAGGTATCATTTAGGGGGAGAAAGTGATACTTACCAGGCAATATGGTACATATCGGGAAGATTATTGAATCGGTCTTTTATGAACAGGGTAGGTCACCATCGTGGTTTGCAAAGCAACTTCATTGTGACCGAAGTAATGTTTACAACATCTTTAAAAGAGAAAGTATTGATACTCTGTTATTGATAAGGATATCAAAGATTCTCGGTCATAATTTCTTGAAATATTATAAAGAGGAATTGAATGATGTTGCCGAATGAATATAATCAAAGATTCGCTTCTGATTGATGAATATGCTCTTCTCTTATTTATATTTGTTGATTAAAGAGGAAACTTGAACGTCTTTGTTTATATTTTCTTTTTAAATTCTGTATTTAGCTGTCCAATGCTTTCCCCTGTTGTGGGGTGGATGGCATGGGGCGCAATCTCTGACAACGGCTCAAGGACAAAGTCGCGCAGGTGCATCAAAGGGTGGGGGATGGTGAGTCGTGATGTTTCTATGACCACGTTGCCATAGAGCAGTATGTCGATGTCTATCACGCGGTCGTGGTATATGCCGCCGCAGGACTTTGTCGTGCGCCCCATTTCACGCTCAACTTTCTCGGTTGTGTCGAGCAGTTCAAGTGGGGCGAGCTCTGTTTCAAACGCTACGGCGCAGTTTAGAAAGGCATTTTCGCTGTCGAACCCCCAAGGTGCGGTCTCAATGAAAGAGGACTGTGCAGTGCAAGGACCAAGCGCGAGCGATAGGGCCTCTATCGCTCGCGTAAGGTTCTCTTTTCTGTTACCTATGTTTGTTCCTAAACCAAGGTATGCTGTTGCCATTCTGCTTCTTTAGTCAATGATTAGCATTGCATCGCCATAGAGGCCAAAGCGGTAGCCCTCGTCAAGCGCCACCTGATATGCTTTCATCACATTGTCATATCCGCCGAAGGCAGTGGTGAGCATGAGCATTGTCGAGTATGGTGCATAGAAGTTGGCAATCATGCAGTTGGCAACCTGGAAGTTGTACTCGGGGAAGATGAACTTGCTTGTCCATCCGTCGTACTCCTTGAGCATGCCGCCTGTGAGAGCTGCTGTCTCCAGCACGCGCTGCACGGCTGTACCCACCGCACATATTCTGCGGCCTTCGGCCTTTGCCTTGTTGATGGTCTGAACAGCATCGGTGTCCACGCTTATGAGGTCGCTGTCCATCTTGTGCTTTGTGAGGTCCTCTACGTCAATCTCGCGGAAGCTGCCAAGGCCGGTGTGCATTGTAACGAATGCAGTGTCAATGCCGCGTATCTCCATTCTCTTCATCAGCTCGCGTGTGAAGTGCAGGCCTGCGAACGATGCTGTTACCGAACCCTCCTTCTTTGCAAAGTAGGTCTGGAAATTCTGCAGGTCCTCGGGCTCCTCCTTGCGAAGGCGCTTGAAATCCTCGGGCAACGGTGCCACACCAAGTGCAAAAAGGGCCTTCTTGAACTCGTCGTGTGGGCCGTCATAGAGGAAACGCAGTGTGCGGCCGCGTGATGTGGTGTTGTCGATGACCTCGGCTACCATTGAGTTGTCTTCGCCAAAGTAGAGCTTGTTTCCGATACGGATTTTGCGGGCGGGGTCAACGAGCACGTCCCACAGGCGGAACTCCTCGTTGAGCTCACGCAGCAGGAACACCTCGATGAGTGCATTGGTCTTCTCCTTGTTGCCATAGAGGCGCGCGGGGAACACCTTGCTGTCGTTCATTACAAAGACATCCTTCTCGTCGAAGTAGTTGATTACCTCCTTGAAGATGCGGTGTTCAATCTCGCCGGTCTTCTTGTGCAGCACAAGCAGGCGCGACTCGTCGCGGCAGTCGGCCGGGTAGAGCGCGATGCGCTCCTCGGGCAATTTGTATTTGAACTGTGACAGCTTCATGTGCTGTCCGCTAATGCTGAAATGTTCGTCTGTAATTGGATTCATTGTTGTTCAAGCCATTCTTGGAACGAGTCCGGTGTTATACAATTTTCAAGTTTATATTCTCCTATGCGTGTGCGTACAAGGTCGGTGAGGTAACCTCCGCTGTTCAGGGCAATGCCAATGTCACGTGCCAATGAACGTATGTAGGTGCCTTTTCCGCACACAACGCGTATTCTAATCTTTGGCAGCTCGCACTCCAATAGTTCAATGGAGTCTATGCGTATCTGCTTTGGTTCAAGCTGCATGTCGCTGCCTTTTCTTGCAAGGTCATAGGCGCGTTTTCCATCGACCTTGCAGGCCGAGAAGAGCGGGGGGCGTTGGGCAATGTCGCCAACGAACTGCCTCAGTGTCTCCTCCACCATCTCCCTTGTGATGTGTTCGTACGGGTATGTGGCATCTACCGGATGCTCCATGTCGAACGATGGTGTGGTGGCACCGAGCATTATCTCTGCCTCGTACTCCTTTGTGTGGCTCTGCAGCTCTTCAATTCTCTTGGTCGCCTTTCCGGTGCACAGCAACAGTACGCCCGATGCTAACGGGTCGAGTGTTCCCGCGTGTCCAACCTTGAATCTCTTTATTCCGTACTTACGGCTAAGGCTGTAGCGTATCTTGTTCACTATCTGGAACGACGTCCAAGTATAGGGTTTGTTTATCGGTATTATCTCTCCTGCAACAAAATCCATTATGCTATAGTGAGGTTATGTCCGGTAAAAAGCATAGCAAGGATGACACCGCCAACGACGATTCTGTACCATCCGAATGCCTTGAAACCGTACTTTGTTACAAAATTTATGAAAAACTTTATTGCAAGCATTGCGACAATGAATGCCACGACGTTTCCAATAATGAGTGTGTCGAGGTTATCTTTCAAAACCTGAACACCGCCTTCCTCGGTGAATATCTTCAGCATCTTGAACAGTGTAGCAGCAAGCATTGTGGGCACTGCAAGGAAGAACGAGAACTCGGCTGCAGCCTTGCGTGTGAGCTTCTGTGCCATACCGCCAACGATGGTTGCCATTGAGCGCGACACGCCCGGTATCATTGATATGCATTGGAAGAGTCCGATGCAGAATGCGCGCTTTTCGGTAAGCTCGATCTTTTCGCTGCCCTTGTTGAAGATTCTGTCCGAGAAGAGCATGAATATACCGCCCAGAATAAGTGTCACGGCCACCACTACCACGCTTTCGAGCATTGCATCGATAGCGTCGCTGAACAGGAGACCAAGCACGGCGGCCGGGATGAAGGCTACAAAGAGCTTCCAGTAAAAATCATATTTGTGCAGGAAACGCTTGAATGCGCCTGCGCCCTCGGGTGCCGGTGTCTGGTTTAGCTTGAAGAAACGTTTCCAGTAGAGTATTACAACCGACAGGATGGCGCCGAACTGTATTATAAAGGTGAATGCCTTTACGAAAGGCGTGCTCTCCACACCCAAGATGTTTTGGGTGATAATCATGTGGCCGGTCGATGATACCGGCAGGAACTCTGTCAAGCCCTCTACAATGGCAATGATTATGGTATCAAGAATGTCCATGGTCCAATTTGTGTTTTACTTTTTCTTTGCCTTGTACATTATGGCTATGATAACAAAGATGAAACCCGAGAAGCAGATGGCAGGAGCCAGCTTTACTCTTCTGAAACTGAAGATATCGGGCTCAAAGTGTGTCTCGGTGGAACCGGGGCCTGTCATCAGTGCAAAGCCAAGGATGATGGCAGCAACACCCACTGCAAGCAGTATGTAGTTCCATTTTCCGAATGCGAAGTTCTGTTTATCCATGATTGTATGTTGTTGTACGTTATTTTATCAGATGAAATAGAGGTCATTGTTACGCATGCGCAGGAAACGGTTCACCGACAGGAATGCGCACAGTGTGCATATTACAACTCCGAACAACATCACCGCGGCACCCACAATTGCAAGTTCCTTCATTGGCAGCAGCTGTGCCATTTCGGGAGCACGTTGCTGTATCATGTATATTGCCGTTCCCAAAAGGGCGTTGGCAATTGTTCCGGCGGCAAGCCCAATCCACATGTTGTGCAACAGGAACGGGCGTCTGATGAACCCCCATGTCGCACCTACAAGCTTCATTGTGTGCAACAGGAATCTCTTTGAGTATATCGACAGGCGCACGAGGTTGCTTATAAGCGACCACGATATGACGGTGAGCAGTACAAGCAGAGTGAGCAACAGCAGTGCGGCTTTCTTTATGTTGCGGTTCACCGTGTCAATGTGCCCTTTGTGGTATATTACCTCTGCCACCTCTTTGTTCTTCAGTAGCTCTTTCTCAATCTCGGCCATCTTTTCCACGCTCGAAAACTCCTTTTTCAGGTTCAGTTCAATCTCGGCCTCGTAGGGGTTTGCACCAAGCAGTTCCATGGGGTCTGTGCCAAGGTCTGCCTTTGCCTCCTCCAATGCCTCCTCTTTTGATATATATCTGCTCTCCAGAGTGTACTCCTTGCTGTCTATTCTCTTCTGCAGTTTGAGTATCGCATTCTCGTCGGCCGTGCGGTCAAAGACTATGGTCATGTTGAAACTCTCCTTTATTCTCTTCGACACGGCCTGTCCGCTAACCAGCAGTATGCCCATGATGCCCAGAAGCAACAACACAAGTGTCGTGCTTATGTATACACTCAAGGTCTGTATGTTGACAATGGGTCTCTTCATCTTTTCTTTTTGAATACATATATTATGGAACTGCCGGCACTGCTTTTGCGGCACTGTGCCATCCATCCTTTAAAACCGTTCCAAAAACCCTTTATAGTGTGCATTCGGGAGTCTTTGTACTGCTCGCTCAGCATTGATATGTAGAACCCGTCAAATGGCATTGTGTATTGCCCGTCGAGCACAAAGCCGTGCTTCCCGCCCCATTGTGCAATGGTGTTTGGAGTGAAGTGCCACAAGTGTCTTGGCACGTCATATGCAGCCCAATGCTCCTTGTACTTGAGTGCGTCATATGATGTGCTGTTGGGCACGGCAATTATGGCAATGCCTTTGTCGTTCAATATGCGGTGGAGTTCGTTCCACATTCTGTCGGGCTCCTGTATATGCTCCATCACATGCCACATTGTGACAACGTCAAGCTCTTTGTCCTTTATTGCAGAGAGAGCCTCAACCGGCAGCATCTCAAAGCCGAACCCCTTGAGTGCCAGTTCCCGTGCCTTGCCGTTCTTTTCAATGGCAGTTACGCTCCATCCCCTTGTTTCCATGAGGCGGGCAAAGTGTCCTGTGCCTGCGCCATAGTCCAGCAGCTTGCCGCTTTTCAGGCCGGTGAGCTTTTCTACCCTGCGTGCCTTTTTCTGCAACATTATTCTGCGTACAATGTGGTACACGCGATTCACAAGGCCTTTATTGGTGTTGCTGTGGGAAATGTATGCGGGCGATTCGTAATACCTGTCAATCTCCTTTTCATCGGGGACATTCTGGGTAAAGGCAAGCCCGCAAGCAGTGCATTCAAAGATGTCGAACTGCTCTCCTGTGGCAAATTCGTCAATGCAGGCAAAGCGCTTTTTTATGGCGCTGCTTTTGCATAACGGGCATTTGTCATGGGTTATTACGGTCATCGCTTTGGGTTTTACGTATCACAGGAGCACATTTCTCCTAAATATGTTACAAAAATATACCATTTGCGGCGAAATTGTTCTCCTATTTTGAATTTTTACCTCCAAAAGTGGATAAAATCACATTTTTTAACATTTTGATGGCGTATTTTTTACTAATTTCGCATTCTGAAACGATAAAATAAGGATTTTTACAATGAATAAGTTGTACCGTTCTTCACAGAACAAGGTGTTGGCCGGTGTATGTGCCGGAGTTGCCGATTTTTTTGGACTGGATATAAAGCTTGTCCGCCTGGTTTGGTTCATTGCCCTGTTGTTTGGAGCAGGAGCGATTCTTTATATCATATTGTGGATTGTTGTTCCTGAAAAATAATATGTGTCATGAAAAAGTTGGTACGTTCAAAAAATAGCAAGATTGCCGGTGTGTGTGCCGGTGTTGCCGACTATTTCGGTTGGAATGTAGGATTTGTGCGCCTTCTTTGGCTTGTGCTTGCATTTGTGGGTGTGGGTGCCCCTGTTCTCTTCTATCTTATATTGGCGTTCATTTTGCCTGTGGAGGGTAGCCGAGAGAGCTATGCCGAGCGCATGGAGAAGAAGTTGAAGAAGTGATTCTTTCCGTCAATGATGTAAAAAACAGCAGCGATGCCCATCGGGCATCGCTGCTGTTTTTGTTGCTTAATCTACGATTTCGCCTAAAAGTGTAGCGGCTGTGGAGTCGTTGATTTTTACCTTTACGAAATCGCCAATCTTGTAGCCCTTGCGGTCGAATACGGCTGTGCGGTTCTGCTCCGTGCGGCCATAGAACTGCTCCTTTGAGCGTTTTGACGTACCTTCAATCAGTACTTCGTATGTGTGACCAATGCACTCCCGGTTGTTGTTGGCGCTGCACTTCTGCTGCAGTGCAATAATCTCGTTCAGGCGGCGCACCTTCTCGCTATCCTCAATATCGTCCTTCATATGTCGGCTTGCGAATGTGCCGGGGCGCTCCGAGTATTTGAACATGAAGGCCGCATCGTATGAGCAGTATCTCATCAGCGACAGTGTCTGCTGGTGGTCCTCCTCGGTCTCGCCGCAGAAACCTGCAATTATATCGGTGGAGATTCCGCAGTCGGGTACTATGCGGCGTATGGCCTCTATGCGGTCGAGGTACCACTCGCGTGTGTACTTGCGGTTCATAGCCTTGAGCATTGTGCTGCTTCCGCTTTGCACCGGCAAGTGGATGCTCTTGCACACGTTGGGCTCTTCGGCAATGACATGCAGCGTCTCGTCGCTCATGTCCTTGGGGTGCGACGTGGTAAAACGGATGCGTGTCTGTGGTGTGTGCTGTGCAACGCGGCGCAGTAGTTGAGGGAATGTTGTCTCCTCCCCGTTTTCTGCGATGAAATGGTAGGAATTTACATTCTGCCCCAGCAGAATAATCTCCTTGAACCCCTTTGCTACAAGGTCGTCCACCTCGTTGAGTATGCTCTGCACGTCGCGGCTTCTCTCGCGTCCTCGGGTGTAGGGCACAACGCAGTAGTGACAGAAGTTGTTGCATCCTCGCATGATGGAGATGTAGCCCGAAACCTTGCCGCTGCATATGCGCATGGGGATGATGTCGCGGTATGTCTCTGTGGTCGACAGTTCGATGTTCATTGCCGGGTGGCCAAGCTCGGCCTGTGCAATGAGCTCGGGGAGCGAGAGGTAGGTGTCGGGGCCTGCCACAATGTTTACCTTGTAGTTCTTTATCAGCTCTTCCTTTACACGCTCGGCCATGCATCCCACCACGCCAATCATTGTGCTTTTGCCACGGCGTGCTGCATTGAGCTGGTCCAGACGACCGTAGATTTTCTGTTCGGCATTGTCGCGTATCGAACAGGTGTTGAGCAGTATCAGGTCTGCCTCGTCAATGGCATCGCAGACATTGTAGCCCGCAACTTTCAGTATCGAGCCGATAACCTCGCTGTCGGCAAGGTTCATCTGGCAACCGTATGTTTCTATGAACAGTTTCTTGTCGTTTTTCACTTTTGCTTAACTTTAGGAATCGGTTGCGAATATAGTGATAAAAAATGAAACAACGGCAAAAATGGCACGTACTGCGCTATTTTAAATATAATTTAAATATTATTTTAACCTTTGATTTGAAATTTTCCTCTATTTCATATAACTTTGTGGATTGTAGCGAGACCGACTTACGATTATGAATGACAGTGTAATTATTATTCCCACTTATAACGAGAAGGAGAACATTGCGCGTATGATTGATGCGCTCATGGCTCTTGAGCATGGTTTTGATGTGCTGGTTGTTGACGATGGTTCGCCCGACGGCACTGCGGCCATAGTAAAGGGTGCCATGGTGCAGTATCCCGGCAGGGTGCACATTTTGGAACGCTCGGGCAAGCTTGGGCTTGGAACGGCTTATATTGCCGGTTTCAAATGGGCGCTTGAGAGGGAGTATGAGTATATCTTTGAGATGGATGCCGACTTCTCGCACGACCCCAAGGATGTTCCGTTGCTCTACGAGGCATGTGCCAAGGACGGGTACGACCTCTCCATAGGCAGCCGTTACATCACAGGCGTGAATGTGGTGAACTGGCCCATGGGACGTGTGCTGATGTCCTACTTCGCATCGAAATATGTGCGTTTTATCACCCGCCTGCCGGTGTGTGACACAACGGCCGGTTTCAACTGCTACAGGCGCAGGGTGCTCGAGACAATGGAGCTTGACAAGATACGCTTCAAGGGCTATGCTTTCCAGATTGAGATGAAATTCACTACATACATGTGTGGGTTCAAAATCAAGGAGGTTCCGGTAATCTTCGTAAACAGGGTGCTCGGTACTTCGAAAATGAGTGGCGGTATCTTCAGTGAGGCTCTCTTTGGTGTCATCAAACTGAAAGTGAGCAGTTGGTTCCGCAAATATCCAAAAGCAAAATAAATGATTCCATATATGGCAAACAATACGAACAGGGAGTTTGAGAAGGTGCTGGCTGTGTGCCGTGATTTGTTCAGCAAGAAACTGTATGACTATGGTGCATCGTGGCGTATAATGCGCCCCGAGTCGCTTACCGACCAGATATTCATAAAGGCAAAGCGCATACGTAACCTTGAGACAGGTGCCGAGAATATGGTGGGCGAGGGTATTGTGCCCGAGTTTATCGGTATTGTCAACTATGGACTCATCTCTCTTGTACAGCTCGAAAAAGGGTATGCCGATGATTGTGACATCACCCCCGATGAGGCTATGGCGCTGTATGACATCAAGGCCAAGGAGACTCTTGAACTGATGAAGAAGAAGAACCATGACTATAACGAGGCATGGCGTGGAATGCGTGTAACCTCGTACACCGACCTCATACTTACAAAAATTTGGCGCACTAAGCAGATTGAGGAGCTTGGTGGGGCAACAAAGGTGTCCGAGGGCATTGATGCCAACTACATGGATATGATTAACTATGCCGTTTTTGCATTGATAAAGAATGGTGTCGCAGAACAGGAATAAGAGAAGCTTTGTGGTCTTCGTCAATGTGTGCCGTTGGTTGCTTGCATTGGTGTTGATGTTGTCGGGTTTCCTTAAAGCTGTCGACCCCGTCGGGGGTATGTACAAGCTGCAGGAATATGCTACGGCATTCTCTCTCACCGGCATGTCCGATGGCTGGTTGACGGCCTTTGCTCTTGTTCAGGCTGCTGCGGAATTTCTTGTCGGTCTCTACCTGTTCATGGGTATCTACCGCGCTTTCATTCCGCTCATGGCACTGCTTGCAATGCTGCTGTTCACCCCCTTCACGCTCTATGTATGGGTGACCGGGGCTGTGAGCGATTGCGGCTGTTTCGGCGAGTCGGTGGTAATGTCGAATGCAATGACCTTCTTCAAGAATGTGCTGTTGCTGTTGCTTGCGATTGTGGCATTTGCGGGGCGCAGGGTATTCGTGCGTTGCTTGAGCAGCAACACCCGTTGGGTGTTTGTGCTCTTCTCGTTGGTGTATATATTTGCCATGCAGAGTGTTGCTCTGCATCATCTTCCTCTCATTGATTCCGGCTCTTATGCCGTGGGCAGCAACCTGCACTCAAAGGTAGAGTTTGTTCCGGATGAGTATGAGTACAAGGCGGTATATTATAACAAAGAAACAGGCAACGCTGAACCATTTATTGTGGATGCCGACACTGTTATGGGTAGCGAGTGGGTGCTGGACGGTTATACCGAGGTGCTTGTGGCTCCCGGTACAGAACCCGAGATAAACAACTTCTCGATAGTGGATTGGGAGTATGATGTTGAGATGGCCGATGCTCTGCTTGCCGACACGGGCTATGTGTGCATTGTTCCAATAGAGAGTGTGGAGGATGCTGCTGTTACGCATGTCGACAAGGTCAACGACCTCTATGACTACTGTATTGCAAACGGCCTGGCTTTTTGTGCGGTATCTTCGTCCGATGAAGACGAATTGTCCCTTTGGACAAAGCGTACAGGGGCCGAGTATCCTGTATATTGGGCCGATGCCGGTATGTTGCGTGCAATGGTGCATGCCAACCCCGGCTTGGTGCTGTTGAAGGATGGTGTGGTGGTGGGCAAATGGGCTGCTGCCGATATTCCCGTTGTGCATGGAGCGGAGGATACGACGGTGCAGTTCTCGGAAGCGGTGGCTCCGGAATATGCCGATGTCAGATGTTGGCCCTTTTGGGTGATTCTGCTCTCGGGCGTGCTGGCTGTGCTCTCGCTCATTGATGTGCTTCTGGTGCAGATTGCCCGTAAGGAGCGCGGTAACAGCTCTCCCAAGGAGACGGCCGACAAGACTATTGATGACAGTAATACAACTTATTAATATAAACCTTTAAATTTTAGTAGAAATGAGAAAAAACATTGTTGCAGGTAACTGGAAGATGAATATGAATCTCCAGGAGGGTATTGCTCTTGCAAAGGAACTTAACGAGGCTCTTGCTGCCGACAAACCAAACTGTGATGTAGTAATCTGTACTCCATTCATCCACCTTGCTTCGGTAACTCCTATCGTTGACGAGGCTATCATCGGTGTTGGTGCCGAGAACTGCGCCGACAAGGTGTCTGGTGCCTACACAGGTGAGGTTTCTGCCTCTATGGTAGCATCAACAGGTGCAAAGTATGTTATCCTTGGCCACTCTGAGCGTCGCGCATACTATGGCGAGACTGCTGAGATTCTCAAGGAGAAGGTACAGTTGGCTCTCGCTAACGGCTTGACTCCAATCTTCTGCATCGGTGAGGTGCTTGAGGAGCGTAACCAGGGTATCCAGAACCAGGTTGTTTATGAGCAGCTTGCAGGTTCACTCTATGACCTCTCTGCCGAGGACTTCTCAAAGATTATCCTCGCTTACGAGCCTGTGTGGGCTATCGGTACAGGTTTGACAGCTACTCCTGAGCAGGCCGAGGAGATTCACGCTTACATCCGCTCAACTATTGCCGAGAAGTATGGCAACGAGGTTGCTGAGAACACTTCTATCCTTTACGGTGGTAGCTGCAAGCCAAGCAATGCAAAGGAGCTTTTCGCTAATCCTAACGTTGACGGTGGTCTCATTGGCGGTGCAGCTCTCAAGGTTGCCGATTTCAAGGGTATCATCGACGCATTCAAGTAATGATGAAACGCATTGTAATGCTTATATCCATATTGTTCTGTGTCCTCAGTGCGGGGGCACAGAGCAATATTGTTTCCGAAATCGAGAGCTATGCCTACGGCGAGGGCAAGGTTCGTGTAAACCATCCCGAGAAACTTAATGCCCTCATAGGGTCAATGGCCGACGGACAGGTGAAGCAGGTCGAAGGTTACAGGGTGCTGGTCTATTCGGGAAACAACTCGGCTCAGGCCCGCGAAGAGGCCAAGGCTATGGCGGAGTACATGCGTGCCAACTATCCCGGTGCCGAGGTGTATGTTGTCTTTGAATCGCCGGTGCGCACATGTGAATATGGCGACTTCCGCACACGTGAAGAGGCCGAACTGCTTATGTATCGCCTCAGAGCGACAAAGAAGTTCAAGGAGATTTCGGTAAAGAAATGTTTGATTAACCTGCCTTATTGATACTATAAAAATGAGTGGAGAAGATAGAGAAAAACGCATTGAGGGTTTGAAGGAGTGCTGCAGCAGGATGCTGGAACTGATTGGCGAAGACGGACAACGTGAGGGTTTGCTCAAGACCCCCGACCGTGTGGCGCGTGCCATACTCGACACCACAGCCGGCTATTACGAGGACCCCGAGGCCATTTTGCGTGGGGCTATGTTCAAGGAGGACTATAGCCAGATGGTAATTGTGAAGGATATCGATTTCTACTCATTGTGCGAACATCACATTCTGCCGTTCTTTGGCAAAGTGCATGTGGCATATATCCCCAATGGCTATATTACCGGCCTTAGCAAGATTGCCCGTGTTGTGGAGGTCTACTCGCGCCGCCTGCAGGTGCAGGAGAGACTGACGTTGCAAATTAAGGAGTGTATACAGAAAACTCTCAATCCGCTTGGTGTGATGGTAGTTGTCGAGGCCCAGCACATGTGCATGCAGATGCGTGGCGTGAAGAAACAGAACTCAATTACCACAACATCGGACTTCTGCGGAGCATTCAACCAGGCAAAAACACGCGAGGAGTTCATGAATCTGCTGCGTGACAGATAAATATCATGGTCTTGTCATCCCGACAGAGCGGAGCGACGTGGTAACTCAAAATGTAATGAAGGAAGAGATTTCTCCTCATTGCAATCGTCGAAATGACATAACCGAGAAAAATAAGGCAGGTTGCACCAAGCGGTGCAACCTGTTTCGTGTATTTACCTTATTAATAATATACGCGTACGCGCGTCACTTGCAAGCGGAAAACGGAGAGGTGAAAACGGAGAGGTGAAAGCTGCGGTTAATTACACATCGTGTGCTACAAACTTTAGCGATGTTGTTTAGTGACATTGCCAACACTCTCTTTTCGCGACCCGCAGGGCATAAATAAAACTGCTCCCCTGCCAAATACCCCTCCGTCCTTCGGACACCTCCCCTAAAACAGAGGAGGAATTAGCTGCCACGCTGTGGCTGAGGAGAGGGGGTGCTGCCTGCGACTATTCGCTGCTCGTATTGGCGATGTTTAATGTTCATGGCCATGAACATTAAACATTCATTGCAACATTGCCGAATCCATACCCCTTCAGCACGTCGTTCAGTGCGCCCTGTGTCTCCTTCAGATATTTGAAATCCTCCATTGCCTCCTGCAGGGCTGCGGGGTCGGCCAGGACTACAGGGCTCTTTAACCGTTCCATTGTCTCTTTCAGCAATTCGTCTACAATGCTCAGTTTGTATGCAATTGCCAGACGCGTGGTCTGCTCGAACATTACGGCCTGCTCGTTACGCTCGTCGCCGGCCTGTTCGGCAAATGCCTTGCTTAGGAAATAGCGCTCTCCGCACAGTTCTGCCGTCAGTCTTGATATTTCGACATCGGGGTGTGCCATAAAATGGCTCTCGGGGTCGAAATCGGTCTCGTTTGCATGTTCCCCTGCCTCGGCAAAGACTCTGTTGTATAACGGGTGCGACAGCTCTATGCCGTCGTCTCCAAAGGAGTAGTGCAAGTGCGAGTTCACTGTTTCGGTAAATGCCGGTGTGCTGTTCTCCTTGTTTTCGGGTACCTGTAACAGCTTGCTGCCGTTTTTCAGCAGGAATTGTATTATTGCTTTCTCCTTGTTATGTAGTGGGTTGGCCGAGTTATTTATAAGGTTCTGTTGGAACTCGTCTACAGCAGGTGTCTGCTCAGTTCCTTTGCTATCTTCTGTCGGGCTCTCGTTGCCGGCGGTCTGTTTCTTGTAGGCCTCTTCGGCCTTCTGCCGTCTTAATTTGGCAACCTCTTTGACAAGAAGCTGTTCGCCCACGTTCAGCATCTCGCTGCACTTTTTGATATATTCGCTGCGCAGAATCTCGTTGGGTACAACGGCTATGCTTTTAACAACGTCGCTGACAAGGCCTGCGCGGCGAATGGGGTCCTCGCCCACCTCGTCGAGCAACAGGTTGGTCTTGAAACGTATGAAATCGACCTTGTTCCTTGCGATGTACTGCTCTACCTCCTCGGTTGAGTGTGTCTGTGAATAGCTGTCGGGGTCTTCGCCGTCGGGCAGCAACACAACATTTATGTTCATGTCCTCCTCCAACAGCATGTCAATTCCGCGTATCGAGGCCTTTATGCCGGCCTTGTCTCCGTCGTAGAGCAGTGTGATGTTTTTGGTAAAACGATGAATGAGCTTTATCTGCCCCGTTGTGAGTGATGTTCCCGATGAGGCAACAACGTTCTGTATCCCGGCTTGGTGCATTGAGATTACATCGAGATAGCCCTCTACGAGTATGCAGTGGTCTTTCTGTATTATTGCCTGCTTTGAGAAGTAGAGGCCATAGAGGTGGTCGCTCTTGTGGTATATCTCGCTCTCGGGCGAATTTACATATTTTGCAGCCTTGGCATTGTTCTGCAGTATGCGGCCGCCGAATGCGACAATTTTGCCCGATACGGTGTGTACCGGAAATATGACACGTCCCCAAAAGCGGTCCTGCAGGCGGCCGTCGTCGGTGCTGTAGCACACGCCGCTCTTTGCAATCAGTTCGGGCTTGTAGCCTGCTGCCACAGCTTTTTGTGCAAAACTGTTGCGCTGTTCAAGTGAATAGCCAAGGCAGAACTTCTTTATTGTCTCGTCGCGCAGGCCGCGGTGACGGAAGTAGTTGAGGCCGATGGCTTTTCCCTCCTCACTTTCGTGCAGTGTGTCGATGAAGTGTTGCAACGCATATTGGTTGATGACGAAAAGACTTTCGCGTATGCTTTCTTCGCGCTTCTCCTCGTCGGTCATTTCGCGCTCCTTTATCTCTATATGGTATTTTTTTGCGAGCCACCTTAGAGCTTCGTAGTAACTCAACTGCTCGTGCTCCATTATAAAGTGCACGGGATTGCCTCCCTTGCCACAGCCGAAGCACTTGCAAAGGTTCTTGGCCGGTGAAACGGTGAACGACGGGGTTTTCTCGTTGTGGAATGGGCAAAGGCCAATAAGGTTTACTCCGCGACGTTTCAATGTCACGAAGTCACCGACCACCTCCTCTATCTTTGCGCTGTCGAGGATGCGTTCAATTGTCTCCCGGTCTATTTTGTATCTGCGGCTGTCGGAATATGCCATTACCTATATAAATATAAAAGATATCGTAAAGATACTGCAAACTCTGTGTTGTGCAAAGAAAATTATTTTCTTTTTGATATTTGTGTGCGAGTGCTCTGTTTTTGTCAGGTGTGTTCCGTTTCTTTATTGTAGAAATTTTTCCTCAATAATTAATAAAATTGAGCAAGATTTGTTATAAATGATACGAAAAATATATAAAATGAATTTTTCTTGCAATTTTTTGAAAAAAAAGATAGGAATTGTTTGCAGGTTCAGAAAAAAGCTCTACCTTTGCACTCGCTTTCGGGAAGCAACGCGGTAACGCGGTGATGAACGAACAGCAACGATAGATCCTTGACAACATTCCATTACAGACAAGCAGTACAACCTTGCTTATTTTTTTTAAGCAAGAAGCGTAAGGAACGATAAACGAACCGACAATAATTTGAAATAATTTATTCCGGCCAGTACAAACAATTTTGACAAGTAATACCTTTCAGGTATCACAGATATAATTTACAACGAAGAGTTTGATCCTGGCTCAGGATGAACGCTAGCTACAGGCTTACCACATGCAAGACGAGGGGTCTTGTGGGGCTTGCTCCACGAGACGACCGGCGCACGGGTGAGTAACGCGTATCCAGCCTGCCCTTCATATTGGGATAGCCTTCCGAAAGGGAGATTAATACCGAATAACATGAGAAAGTTGCCTGATTCTCTCATGAAAGCTCCGGCGATGAAGGATGGGGATGCGTTCCATTAGGTAGTAGGCGGGGTAACGGCCCACCTAGCCTACGATGGATAGGGGTTCTGAGAGGAAGGTCCCCCACACTGGAACTGAGACACGGTCCAGACTCCTACGGGAGGCAGCAGTGAGGAATATTGGTCAATGGGCGCAAGCCTGAACCAGCCAAGTAGCGTGAAGGATGACTGCC
>JAZRRI010000068.1:0-2775 GCA_045650605.1 Bacteroidaceae bacterium
AAATCGCGAACCTGTCATCCCGACAGAGCATAGCGACGAGGGATCTCAAAAATATCGTAAAATAAGAGATCTCTCACATACGTTCGAGATGACAAAATACGCTAAATTTTAGTATAAATTCTTATATCGAACTCACGTTAATATAAGATAAACAGCGTGTTAAAAGTGCAAAATCACTCCAGGTTCAGCAGGAACTGCTTGATTGCCTCGCCGCTGCTTGGACGTTGCGCGCCATAGGTATGAAGCTTTCCCTCCTTGTCATATATAACAAAGAAAGGTATACCGCCCACATTGAGCGCTGTGCCCAATGAACCATCGCGGTCGCGCAACTGGTTGCCATGCATGTTGGCCTCGACTAGCTTTGCCTTCCATGCACTCTCGTCGGTATCGGTAGAAATTGACACACAGACGACATCGCTGCCCTCTAGTTCCTTTTCAAGAGCCTGCAAATGAGGTATCTCTCTGCAACAGGGACCGCACCACGATGCCCAAAGGTCAACATAAACATATTTGCCTTTGAACTTGGAGAAATCAACGACTTTACCCTCCGGGTTCACAAGAGCCACATCCTCGGGAAAATCGGCACCAATAAGAGCCGACTTGCGTCTAAGATACTCTTTTACATAGCTGTCCGACAATTCAAAATCATCGACCATCGCCTGCAGATATTCAAGGCCGCCGTCAAAATCTCCGGCATAGTTATGACGGGTAAGGAAACGGTTCATGAGCATATCGGCAACCCGGTTCCTTACAGCCTCATTTCCATAACCGGCATATAGAGTATCCATCATACCCCTGACATCAAGCTTGGGGTCGGCAGACACTGCAGCATAGACCATCTGCATAGCCGACGGAACCAGAGCTGCATACTCGTTGTCCAGAACATCGGGCATAGCCGGGAGCACATCGGCATCGGTAAAGGACAGCTCCTTCAGTTTACGTTTTTGCGCTCTTGGAATTGATGTGTAGAAACTCTTCGCATTAGCATAGGCTGCAGCCCTCATATACGCAACGACAGCCGCCGACGGCCTCATTACAGCAACAATTGAATCACACGCAACAAGATAGTCCGCCAACATTGCACGCAGGCTGTTGTCGGTCATATCCTTGGCCGTCCACAACTTGCGGTTGTTGGCATTTATAACCGAGTTGAGGTCCGATATTGCCATGTTGTCCACCGAAGAGTACTCCTTCAACGACACACCGTCAAACTCAACATCAACCCACACCTTCTTGCATTTTGGAGCATACACGGTTGTCAGCCACTGACCGCCGTTTATCACCATCACCACCTCATAGAAACCCGACTGCGAAACAGGAAGAGTAGCCGAATAGTTTTCACCCTTCAAACGCAGAGGTACTGCCTGGACTGTTCCATCGCCATCCAAAGGCTGCACATATACCTTCGACAAGTCGACCGAATCCTTTGAACTGAACCTAATGTCGAAGCGGGCACGCTGGGCCGACGCAGTCACTGCAAGAAACAGCAACGACAGGAGTATTAATGAAAATCGTCTCATCTCTTTCATGAATTATATTTTACAAAAGGAGCAAAAAAAGAGCACAAAGTGCTTCGTTTGAACTCGTTGGCAAAATTACTCATCTTTACACTCATTTGCAAGCAAAACGAAAGAAAACAAGAGATTTAGCAATATTAAAAATACGCAAATAAAGAAAAAACATACAAAATTCCAAAACCAAAGCACCGGAAAAGCAAATTACGAAATATTAACAGAGACATTGTGACGAAATAAAAAATAATAAGTATATTCGCGACATAACTATTTTACTAACCATTAAAAACACGAGAATTATGAAACGTATATTCGTCATCATTACATGTGCGGCCTTGATGATGGCCTGCGGAGGCAACAAGGCGCAGAACAGCGAGTGTGGAGAGTGCAAGACTGAGTGCTGCGGCAACAAACAGGAGTGCGACAAGAAATGTGACAAACAGGAATGCGAGAAAAAATGCGACAAACAACAATGCGACAATAAGTGCGAGAAAAAATGCGCGAAGCAGGAGTGTCAGAAAAAGTGCGAAAAACAGGAGTGCGGCGCTGAGAAAAAATGTGCAAAGCAGGAGTGTGAGAAAAAGTGTGACAAGCAGGTGTGCACAGAGCAGGCTGTTGGTTGCATACACCTTGACACCGATGGATTTACAAGCAAGGTTGCCGATTTGAGCAAGGAGTGGAAATATCTTGGCGACAAGCCCGCTGTTGTTGATTTCTACGCAGACTGGTGTGGCCCTTGCAAGGCTATTTCTCCAATTCTTGAGGAGCTTGCCAAGGAGTATGCAGGCGAGCTCTACATCTACAAAGTCAATGTAGACAACGACCCATACATTGCCGATGCCTTCAACATCCAGGCTATACCTACACTGCTCTTTATCCCAATGGAGGGACGCTACAAGGTACAGACAGGCGGTGTTGCAAAAGAGGAACTTGTCAATATGATAAAGGAGAACTGCTTCAAATAAAGAACTGCATCCCTTTAATTACAATCCCGCTATGGTCCGACAAGACCATAGCGGGATTTTGTATATATCGACTCATAGGCAGACTTTGGTTCACCTGCAAAGTCTAGGGGAGCAGTCTATTAATTTATTAAATTTACAGCCGTTTTAACTTTGTTGAAATTGCTTTCGCTCGCTTTGTGTGTAAACAAGTTTACTCACATTAACATTGTTGATTTCTTTATCACTCGCAGTATAACATCAAACAAGTTTGTGTTAAGCTCGCTTAATCAAGAAATTCGCTTACTCGCAATTTTCAA
>JAZRRI010000069.1:0-22853 GCA_045650605.1 Bacteroidaceae bacterium
ACTTTATAAATCTTGTCATTCATAGATTTCTGTTATTGCAATATTGCTACACCGTCAAAAGTAACACTCTTCAAATTTTCCATGCTCAATTCCTTAGCCTTGGCAGGAAGCGGTGCATAGTGTACCTCAGAGGTAATGTTCTGCGCCTCGTCAGAAAGGATATATTTCAAAAGGTCGAGTGTTGCTATTGCCTGTTCTTTACTGCGGCCGGAGTAGTTCTGCTCCTTGTAAATAATCATCCAGGTAAATGTTGAGATTGGGTAAGCACCGGCAGCATCGGCATTGGTGATTGAAGTACGGGTATCAGTTGGAATTTTACCCGAAGCGGCAGCAGAGATAGAATTAGCATTAGGTTCAACAAATTCACCACGCTGATTACGGATTTTTGCGTATGGAATCTTCTGCGCAAATGCATACTCCGAGCCCACATAACCGATGGAGTTCTTGGTCTGCTTGATGACACCGGCCACACCGGGATTACCCTTTGCAGCCTGACCCGAAGTGAAATTGACCGACTTTCCTGCGCCGAAATCGGATGCCCACATCGGGCTTACTTTTGTCAGATAGTCAGTGAATACAAATGTTGTACCCGAGCCGTCTGAACGGTATACAGGAATTATTGCTTCTGCGGGAAGATTGAGTCCGGGGTTGAGTGCCGCCAAGCGCTCATCGTTCCACATCTTTATATTGCCTGCAAAGATGTCAGCAATCACCTCGCCCGAGAGCTTGAGTTCATTTACACCGTCAAGGTTGTATGCCAGGACCACAGCTCCCATACAAGTAGGAATATGGATTACAGGATTCATTTCGCTCATCTCTTTGTCTGTAAGGAAAGCGTCGCTACCGGCAAAATCCACAATCTTGTCGCGCAGGTTACGGACACCACCGCCCGAACCGATGCCGCCGTATGCCACCACATCACCATTTACTTGAGCAAAGTTCTCAAACACTACGTTGTAGAAAGGAAGGGGGAATGTCGCGCCTGCACCCGAGAGTTCCTGAGCCTCACGGGCACCATCATTTGTATTACCGCCACAAGCTGTAAGAGAAAGGGCAACAGCCAATGTCATAATTGACGAAAAAATCTTTTTCATATAATTCTGAATTTAAAAAATTAATTATAGAAACAATATAGATGTTGACCCAAAATGTTATCATGAGCACAAACGAGATGTCTCCACTACGGTCGACATGACATCATCGAGTTTTTCAGAGTGTGGGTCAACCGCTATATTACCTTTATTATTTTACAGCCCGAAGTAACAACTTACGTATGCAGAGTACTTGTTTTCAGCACCCTCGGCCTTTGGCAAGTTCATTCTGAAGTTAGGGGCAATCTTCACATACTTTCCAAGTTTGAACTGTGCACCAACGATAGCAGCCTGCTCGTCTTTTGCGATATTCCAGTTGTCCTTTGAGTACAAATCATCGAAACGTGCATAAAGCGACACATTCTTTGGCAAATTCACTGAACCGGAAACCGAATAGCCGAACTGGTCATTGCCTGCCTTGCCGGAAGCATTGAGCATATGATTATACTCTGCGCCAAGGGTAAAATTCTCGTGCTTATAGCCAATGAAACCCGCCATATTCACTACCCCGGCCTTGCCGCTCTCGCCACAGTCGTTCAAGCCGCCATACAGACGTATCTGGAGACCTTTGACAGGTGTCAGTGTTGCTCCCAAACCGTAGTTGAAGCCGTTGCCTTTCTGTACTTTTTTATAACCTTCGCCATTAACTATTATAGCATCGGCCGATATCCAGTCGGCGAATTTGTACGAGGCAGAAACACCCAGGTCGGCACTGTTACCGAACTTATACATATCCTGGAAGGATTTCATGATGTAGCGGTAACCCCAGAACTTCTCCTGAAAATTGAATTGAGTGGTTGAGACAAGACCTCCATTCAATGTCAGATTTCCGGTTTTCCACGACAACATCGCATTCTTGACATAGGCTATACGCTGGTAGTCGCTGACATCGTTGGACTTGCCGATATCCATTACTCCTTTTACCGAAAGACCTTGGCCGAACTTATACTCGTAACCGATGTAACTTCGCTCCAAATCAAACCCTACATTCGCATCGCCACCACTGAAACCGGCATTCAAGTTACCGAACACCTGAACGATTGCTTTACCCTTGAGGACCTCTTGTTTTGCATCCTGTGCCTGAGTTGTCAAACCAATGCAGGCCAAAACACCTGCCAAAATGAATTTTGTTTTCATAGTCATTTAAATTGTTTTATTGAATTTTACAGAGAACAAATACCGATGCTTGAGATGCACGCCTTCTCTCGCAATAGCATTTGTTGCCCTTTTACTTTTTCGATGGCAAAAGTATGGACGAGAGGTTTCATAAATGTTACATAAAGGTTAAGAAGCGGTTGAATGGTTGTTACAGTGATAATTGTTACATTTTTATTAAAAATCATTTTATGTAATCACATGTTCGGTTTTTATCCATATTTTTGCAGTAGAATAATATATTGGTATATGGCAACAGAACGTATATTGATTGTGGACGATGAAGAAACACTGTGCGAGGTTCTCAAACTGAACCTGGAGAATGAGGGCTATGACGTTGACATTGCATTCAGCGCCGAACAGGCATTGACCTACGACTTAAAGTCATATTCGCTCATACTACTTGACATAATGATGGGCGAGATAAGTGGCATAAAGATGGCTAAGATGATGAAAGCCGATGTTACGACAGCCGACGTACCCATTATATTCTGCACTGCACGCGACAGCGAGGACGACATGATTATGGGGTTGAACATCGGTGCCGACGACTACATAATGAAGCCATACACCGTGCGCAACGTGATTGCAAGGGTGAAGAGCGTGCTGCGCCGCACAGCAGGACACAAAGGCAACAGCACGACAAGCGAAAAGCCGAACATTCTGCAGGTCGAGGGATTGCAACTTGATCTGGAATTCAAACGT
Source organism: Bacteroidaceae bacterium (assembly GCA_045650605.1). Lineage (GTDB taxonomy): Bacteria > Bacteroidota > Bacteroidia > Bacteroidales > Bacteroidaceae > HGM04593. Next base: position 2,952 of record JAZRRI010000069.1, read on the forward strand.
TGCATTGTAGACGGCGAAGAGGTAAAGCTCGCACGCAAGGAGTTCGAGCTGTTGGCATATCTCATCTCGCACCGAGGCAAGATTTGTTCACGTGAACAGATTCTGAGCCGTGTGTGGAGTGACGAGGTTGTGGTGCTCGACCGCACCATCGATGTGAACATAACCCGTCTGCGTTCCAAGATTGGAGCATACGGTTCATATATTGTAACACGTTCAGGTTTCGGTTATGGTTTCCGCGATTAAGTTATCGTACCACAAGCGGCTGTTCCTTATGCTGCTCACATTCTCATGGAGCATCATACTCTGCTTTGTGGGTTTTCAATATATAAGGGAGAAGGAGTATAAATCGGAATTCCTCAATGCCCAATTGCAACTATACAACACCACCCTGTTGCAGACCATAGAGAGCGCTCCATCCTTCGAGGAGTATGTAGAGACCCATGCATTGCCATTTGAAGATTTGCGCATATCCATAATTTCACTCGATGGAACTGTCATCTATGACAACATGCTCGCCGTCGACTCGCTCGACAACCATAGCCGGCGCCCCGAGGTAGCCGATGCGCTGAAAAAAGGCAAGGGACACAACACTGAACGCCTGTCGGCCAGCGACGGACGGGAATACTTCTACTCGGCAACACGCGGAAAGGGGTTCGTGGTTCGCACAGCCATACCGCAATCCGATGCACTGAAGGAACTGCTGAAGACAGATTGGACCTTTCTTGGCACAATGATGTCGATAAGCCTTGCAATGAGTATTCTTGCCTATTTTGCCACACGCAGATTGGGGAAAAACATTGAGCGACTGAACCGCTTTGCGGCAAAAGCCGAAAAGGGAGAGTCATTCGACGAGGAAGAGCCGTTCCCAAATGACGAACTCGGCTCCATATCAAACCACATAGTCCGTCTCTATTCCCAGTGGCAACAGACAGTAAAGGACAGGGATATAGCCCATGAGGCGACACTGCGCGAGGAACAGGAGAAGATACGCATAAAGCGACAGCTCACCAACAACATAAACCACGAACTCAAAACCCCGGTTGCATCCATCCAGGTATGCCTTGAGACACTGCTATCGGGTATTAATCTGAGCGAGGAAAAACGCCAGGAACTCATTGAAAGGTGTTACACCAACAACGAGCGTCTTCGTCGTTTGCTTGGCGATGTTTCACTCATCACCCGCATGGAGGATGGCAGTCAGCTCATTGGCAAGGAGCCAGTTGATATAAACAACATCATAAACGAGATTGCAGCTGAACTGGAGATTATGCCCGAAGAGGAGCGTTTTACACTGTACACCGACTTCAACGAACAGGTGATTATCGATGGTAACCAATCACTGATTGGTTCTATATTCCGAAACCTAACAGAGAATGCCATTGCCTATTCGGGAGGCAGGAACATATATATTTCATTGATTGAGAACGATGAGGTCCGGTGCAGAATATGTTTTGAGGATGACGGTTGTGGCGTTGAGGAGAAACAGTTACCGCGCCTGTTCGAGCGATTTTACCGCGTTGACAAAGGGCGCTCGCGCCAGATGGGTGGAACGGGGCTTGGCCTTGCCATTGTGAAGCATGCCGTGCAGTTCCACGGTGGTAATATCAATGTAACCAACCGAAACGGCGGTGGTTTGAAGTTTGAGTTTACACTCAAGAAGTAAGAGGCTTACCACCATTTTCAATCGGTATAACAATCAGGCTACACAAAAGACGATGGAGCTCCTTTCGGGCAGACACATCGGTCTGCCCCTACAAGTTCGTCGAAAGGGGCAGTTCCTTTCAAAAAAAAGAAAAACGTACTTTTGGTGCAGTTTGCTTTGCAGCGACATGTCAACTTCCACCTCTGCCATCAAAACTGTCCCTCTTTGCAAAGAGGGACGAGCAACAAAGTTGCGGAGGGAGTTCAACAAACAGTGCTACAAATTTCCAATGTACCGGTACAAAACCATTGCTACAAATCCAACAGCCAAAACCCCTCCGGTCTTCGACCACCTCCCCTAAGACAGGGGAGGAATTAACTGACACAATAACCGCGTCAATGCTGCGCTTGACCTTTTGCTGCATGCTTTAGCGAAAGGGGTACTTCTTTTCAAAAAAAATAAATGTGCTTTTGCCAAAGCATGCTAATCGCAACCCAAGCGGCATAACCTGCGGCTATGCTACGCTTGACCTTTTGCTGCATGCTTTAGCGAAAGGGGTACTTCTTTTCAAAAAAAAGAAGTACCCCTTTTCACAAAGAGGTACTTCCAACATTTACTAAACAACTAAGAAAAAACTATACTATCATTACCCTCTTGTAGAGAGCATTGCAAATATAAACTACTTTTTTTTGTGTGCAAAATTATTTTGCAAATAAATGAAGAAAAATGAAAACTTTTCAGTCTACGCGGGTTTTTGCACCCTATACAAGCACTTATCGGGTGGTTTTAATTTGAATAGAGGAAATACCACCAGTAGGTGTGGCCAAAGTGGCGGCGGACATAATTGCCGCGCACGAATGCATCGTCATGCTTTGCCTCCTCGGCACGCAGACGCTCCAACTCCTCACGCATCACCACATCCTGCAGTTCAAAAGGCAAAGCCTCCTGTTCGCCCTCAATGTCGGCATATAGCATCAAAGCCTCGCGGTAGTGCTTTGGCAGGCTGTCAACGCTCGCAGCATCGCAGAAAGCAATCACCTCATCCTTGAATTCAAGAAGCCTTTTTTCAAGCAAGAGAGAGGAGAGATAATAATCCCTTACAATAGCCGAAGCTGTGTCAGCGTGCGCTATACGCGAAAGAAAAACTGTACCGGCCTCACCCTCAAGCGGCTTTGCGCCAAGCATGGAGTAGACACTGTCGGGGATAAGGACCGATGTACGTTCCATTGCAGGCAACAGGCCGTCAGTTGCATAATATTGGGGATACTCGAAAAGATGTTCACCCATTTTACCGGCATTGGCAAGCAGATATGCCCTCATCACCGTAAGCTCACGCGATGCATCGAGCGAGGTCTTTCCCACCCTCAGGGCTTTTACGGTATCGCCACGATTCCAGTGCGACATCACAAGAGTCTCACGTTTAAAATTCTCCTCACTGTTGGAGAGTGCACCTATGAGGCATATTGACAGCACAATAATCACCATGTTGTGCCACAGCACCCTGTTGGTCACCATTCTTGCGTCTTTAATCTTTTCAAAAAGTATGCGACGCAACACAAATGCCACAAAGGCATATAACAGAATAGAAGCCACAAAAATATATATCCAAGAAGAGGAGATTGCACTGCCGGTGTAGAGTCCACGGTCAATATCGGTAATGAATGCCAACAGCAGTGCCGAGGGTAGGAAGGCAAGCGCGGTCCACTCGCGACGCAGCTTGGCAAAGCGGTTGAGCCACAGAGCCAAGAGCGTGAGCAAGAGCGACACTACTCCACCCACAAGCCATGGATTATAATCGAGTTTGCCGGTTGCAACCTCGTTATAGAAGGCCTCGAGCAGAGGTGCCTGATACACCGCCACGAACAAAAAGGCAAAAACAGCAAAGAGCGTGGCACACACTGTTGCCACCACTCTTTGCAAACGTTTCTCTTCGATATTTCTCATTCCTTATTCTTTTTCAACACCAACGCTGTGCGTGCAGGGAGATAGAGCATAAGCCATCCCTTCTTGCGACGTGCATGAAGCCTGTCATACTGTGTAAAGTGTGTCTGTGTCTCGTCGACAAGCGCATTGCCACCAAAACGTTCGGAATCGGTATTCAGAACAATTGAGTATGAGCCTTCGGGAACAAGCAGACCGTAATCGGTGAACGAACGGTTGGGGCTGAAGTTGAAGACGAATATCAAATCCTTGCGTGAGAATGCGAGAATCTGGTCGCCATCGTTGTGCCATATCTCCTGCACCGGACGGTTCTGAAAATTACGGACACCGCCTATCAGATCGACCATTGCCTTGTCGAACTCGCCGAGCAGGGTGTAGTTGTAGGCAGGATTGTCGACAAGGCTCCACTGACGGCGTGCATATTTGTGGCTCCAGCCGTTACCCTCGCGTGGGAAGTCAATCCACTCGGGATGGCCGAACTCGTTACCCATGAAGTTGAGGTAGCCGCCGTTGATGGTAGAGAGTGTCATGAGGCGTATCATCTTGTGCAGAGCGATACCGCGTGACACCATGTATGTCTCGTCGCCACGGTTAAAGTGCCAGTACATGTCGGCATCGACAAGACGGAAGATGATTGTCTTGTCACCCACAAGTGCCTGGTCGTGACTCTCGGCATAGGAGATAGTCTTCTCGTCCTTGCGGCGGTTTGTGAGTTCCCAGAAGATTTCAGATGGTTTCCAATCCTCGTCCTTGCGCTCCTTTATTACCTTTATCCAGTAATCGGGGATGTTCATAGCCATGCGGTAGTTGAAACCGTAACCGCCATCCTCAATGGGGGCTGCAAGACCAGGCATACCCGATACCTCCTCGGCAATGGTTATTGCCTTTGGATTGAGTTCGTGGATGAGCTTGTTGGCAAGGGTAAGATAGCAGATTGCATCGCCGTTCTGGCCTGCATTGTAGTAGTCGGCATAACTGCAGAAGGCCTCGCCAAGGCCATGGCTGTAGTATATCATAGATGTTACACCGTCGAAGCGGAAGCCGTCGAACTTGAACTCCTCGAGCCAGTATTTGCAGTTTGAGAGGAGGAAGTGAACGACCTCGTTCTTGCCATAGTCGAAACAGAGCGAATCCCAGGCGCTGTGTACGCGCTTGTCATCGCCATAGAAATACTGTGCGGGGTCGCCGTCGAGCAGGCCAAGGCCCTCGTTCTCGTTCTTCACTGCATGTGAGTGGACAAGGTCCATAATCACTGCAATACCCATTCCGTGAGCAGCATCGATAAGTTCCTTGAGTTCCTCGGGGGTGCCGAAGCGTGACGATGCAGCAAAGAAGTTGGATACGTGATAGCCGAAACTGCCATAATAGGGGTGCTCCTGGATGGCCATAATCTGTATGCAGTTGTAGCCGTCGGCAGCAATGCGTGGCAATATCTTCTCGCGGAACTCGCGGTATGTACCCACCTTCTCCTCCTCCTGTGCCATACCAATGTGGCACTCATAGATGAGCAACGGAGTGCTCTTGGGAACAAATTTCTTGTTCTTGAACTCATACTCCTGCTCGGGAGCCCACACCTGTGCACTGAAGATTTTTGTTGCCTCATCCTGAACTACCCTGCGCACCCATGCAGGTATGCGCTCGCCGCAGCCTCCGTCCCAATAGACCTTCATCTTGTAGTGCTGACCGTGAGTAAGCGCCTTCTTTGGCATCTTACGCTCCCATACACCGCCTGCAAGAGGCTTAAGTTCATACTCGGGAAGCTCCTCCCAGTTCGAGAAGTCACCAATGAGAACAATCTTTGTTGCATTGGGTGCCCACTCGCGGAACACCCACCCTGTCGATGTGCGGTGCAAACCGAAATAGAGATAACCCGAAGCAAAGTCGGACAATGTCTGACGGCCGTTCTTTGTAAACTGTTTCAGTCTTCTTACAAAATACTGGTAACGTCCCTCGATACTCAAGCTAAATGGTTCCAAATAGCTGTCACGTTCTACAAGTTTCAGCATACTATTAGATATTATGGTTATTATTAGTTTCTTTTAGCAACAATATAGCAGTTGACCCAGTACTCGTTTTCTCCACGAACTTGTCATCCTGAACGAATGTAAAGGATCTCAAACCGCGTTTTTAATAGATGCTTCGACTTCGCTCAGCATGACATTTGAACGTTTGGTCAACATCTATATTATTACCTTCTTTTTTATTCAACAGCAACCTTTATTACCACTTTTTTGAGTGGCGCTGCCGTAATTGCCGGCGCATGGCCGTCCTGCGGGAAGAAAATTGTAAACTCCCCTTTGTGCACATTGAAATAGTCCCTTGCCGGCATTCCTACAGGGTAGACAGCAGCATCGCCTGCGCTGTCATAGTCAGCCTCGGGTAACTCGCTTATCGGTGTATAGCCCATTGCCTCGTCGGCCGACAGCGGTATCTGTATGTCAATGTAGCGGCGGTGGATTTCAATGAATGCCTCGTCCTTGCTTTTCGGTTTCACCTCCATTACGTTGGCGTAGACCGCGTCGCCGCAGATTTCGTTTCTACCGAGCGGGAGAGCGGAAAGGTCTGTATTCTGCAAAAAGTCGACCACTTTCGAAAAATGAGGATTCAGCGCCTCGTATAATTCAATGTTTTCCAACAAATCAAGCACCATAGCTGTATATGTTTTAATCGATTATTCCCAAATTATATTCACACTCGCGGACAACATTGCCATCGGCATCCTTAATGATGAAGCTGCCGTTACGCTGTCCCTCGACAAAGACCCCCTCGTAGCGGGTACCGTCGGCATCGGTTGCAACACCCGCACCATGCTCAAGCCCCTCGGCAAAGCCGCCGTTATATCTGCGGCCATCGGCCAGACGAATTACACCGGAGCCATTCATGGTATCATCCTCCCAAGAACCTTCATAAACATCACCATTGGCCCATGTATATGTTCCTTTACCACAGCGCACGTCATCTTTCCACTCACCTGCATAAACATCTCCATTAGAGAAATACATGGTTCCTGTGCCATTGCGCATTCCCTCTTTGAAAGCGCCCTCATACACTGTGCTGTCGGCCGAAACATATCTGCCCGAACCGTGCCAACGGTTGTCCTTGAACTCGCCCTCATAGAGAGAGCCGTCGGCATAACGGCAACGTCCTTTGCCCTCACAAACATTCAGTGCCCACATGCCGTCATAGTTATCGCCTGCAGGAGAGGTGTAGTTACCCATACCATTGCGACGGCCGTTCTTCCACTGACCTACATAACGGCTGTTATCTCTCCAGATGAACGTGCCGACACCACTATACTTGTCGTCCCTCCACTCACCTGTATATATTGCACCGTCGGCATAGATATATGTTCCGCTGCCGACACGCTTGCCAAGCACCCAAGCGCCTACATAATAGTCGCCGTTGGGATAATCGAGACGGCCATATCCCTGCATGTAGTCATCGACCCAACTGCCCTCGTACTTGCGTCCGTCGGCATACTCATAGATGCCGGCACCTTGCCTTTTTCCCTCTTTATAGTCGCCCTTGTATATGTCGCCGTTCCTGTATTCGTAGACACCCGAGCCGTGACGGTAGCCATCGAGGAAAGTGCCATTATATTTTTCGCCGTTGGCATACTGCACCGTGCCGTTACCATGAGGACGCTTTCGTTTGAGTTCGCCGGTGTAGACCGAGCCGTCGCGCAAAGTTACGGTAACAACCTCCTTTTTCTTGTTTTTAAAGATGTTCAGAATGGGATTTGACGAAGATTCTGTTCCAGTCACTGCACCTTCTTGAGCATACAGTAGAGAGGTTGAGAATGTTGCCAGGAATATTATTGTAAAAAAACTTTTCATCAGCCGTTACTAAATCTTTATGTACTGTCTGAAAGGAGTCCGACCCCAAGCAGACACTATTATGCTATTATATCGCAAAGATAAAAACAAAGTTGAAAAAAAAGAACGATGAGCAATTTATTTTATAAAAAATCGCTCATCGTGAAATTGTATATAACCGCAACGGCACTGCTTTCAGCAGCCCACAACAATCTCTATCATGTTCTCCTTTCTGAAATACTCACGTGCAAGGCGATGAAGAGAGGCCGGGGTAATGTTCTTTATCTCATCGATATACCGGTTTACCGAATCGAAGCTGACACCTGAAAGCCAGGCATTTATAAAGACCTCGGACTTTGCCGACTGTCCCTCATACTCGCGGCACAACTCGCCCATGATATAGTTGCGCACAAGTCCAATCTCGGAGTCGCTTGGCGGTTCGGCAACAAGGCGGTCGAGTTCCTTGTAGACCTCCTGTATCAAAGGTTCTACATACTCTGTTGCAGTCTCAGAGCTTATCATGAAGGCATTGCGCTCACCATAGGCATCCATTTCGGCCGCTATGTGATAGGTATATCCGTTCTCCTCACGTATATTGCTCATCAGACGGCTGCCGAAATAACCCCCAAGCAGCACACAAAGGAAACGGAACTTGTGGAAATCGGGGTGCGAGGAATCCATAGCCATAAAGCCCATCTTCACGGCACTCTGCATGGTGCCAGGTACTGTTACTGTGCGACGACCCACTTGCGGACATGGCACAGCCAATTCCGATTCGCCACACTCATTATCACAGCCCCAGACTTCGTTACCGAAGAAATCCCCAATGGCTGCAAGCATGGCATCATCGACAGAACCGGCAATAAATATGGTACAGTTGCGGCTACCGTAATAACTTTTATAATACTCTTGTATATCATCACGCGTTATGGCATCATAATCGGTTGCCTCAACAACGTGTCCCAAGGGGTGTTCTGCGCCCCAAAGACTATTCTCGAAATAGCGTTGGGAAACGACATCCACCTTCTGCGAATTGACGGTAAAGTAAGAACGGTTGTTGCGCCTCACCGTGTCGAGATTCTCCTGCGGAAAGAGCGGACGCTTTACCATATCCTCCAGCAAACCCAGCAAGGGCGCCAGATGCTTGGACATTGTATAAAGGGTGATGTGGTTGCAGTTCTGCGACGAGTACATGTCTATCCAAGCACCGTAGTAATCGAGTTTTTGAGAAATTTCGGCAGCGGATAGTGCACCGGCACCTTCGCGAAGCATCCTGTTCGTAAACATGGCCAACAGAGGCTTGCTCTGTACGGCATAACCACCTTTAAAAAGGAGATCGAGCCTGACAACACCTTTGTCGGCACTGTCCAGACAGTACAATGGCACACCATTCGGCATCACCTCCAAACGAGGCAATGCAAGGCTCTCAAGCGACATCGGTTTTATTACGGGTGGTTGTAGCATAATCAATCGTTCCAGGCAAAACCTATAGATGCGGCAAAGGCTTTTGCACGTTCAAGATCTTCGGGAGTATCAATGCCGATAGTCTCGATATCTGTAATACCTACTTTTATTCTGTAGCCATTCTCGAGCCAACGGAGCTGCTCGAGCGACTCGGCTTTTTCCATTGGCGACTGCGGCAGGGTTGTAAGCGTCTCGAGCAGACCGGCACGATAGGCATATATGCCAAGGTGCTTGTAGAAGGTGTGGCACTCGAGCCACCTCTCCTTTTCCACCCCACGCAAATAAGGAACCACTGAACGGCTGAAATAGAGGGCATAGCCCTTTTCGTTAAGCACCACCTTGGGCGAATTGGGACACTCGAGGCGCTCCAGGCCGTCACCGGCTTCAAAAGGCTTCACAAGGGTGGCAATATCGGTTTCGGGAGAATCGAAGCATGCCTTCAGTGCCTCGACCTGCTTATGCTGTATGAAAGGCTCGTCGCCTTGTATATTTACAATGACATCACACTCCAGTGCCAGGCGTTTATATGCATCGAGGCAACGTTCGGTACCATTATTGCACTCGGCCGATGTCATTACCACATTGCCACCAAAGGCAAGAACAGTATCCTTGATGCGGTTGTCATCGGTTGCGACATACAATTCATCAAAACACTCCTTAACCTGTTCATATACCCGCTGTATCACAGGTTTCCCGCCCAGCATTGCCAAGGGTTTCCCCGGGAAACGTGTCGAAGCATAGCGGGCCGGTATTATACCTACAAACTTCATTTTTATAGAACTATAGAATAAGGTCCGTAATCACTCTTTATTCAAAAATATCATCAAAGCCCTCCTGTTGCTCATCATCATCAAATGATATGAAGCCATCGGTCACAGTCTCCCCGGCAACAGCCTCGCTATCCTCGATTCCATCTACATCCTCCTCATCGGCAGGCATTAGGAACTTGCTGCGGCATGGATCGAAATCCTCGGGGATATCGAACACTTCTTCTTCATTATAAGGCAGTGACTTATCCTTGTATACCTTCTGCATGTAAAGGCCATAGATGGGCAGTGCCATTGAGGCTCCCTGTCCTTCACTCATTCTGTCGAAGTGGATATTGCGTTCCTCACCACCTACCCAACAACCTGTAACAAGCGATGGAGTATATCCCACGAACCAACCGTCGGACATATTCTGGGTAGTACCAGTCTTGCCGCACATATCGGCAGTTATACCATACACACCTCTCAGACGATAACCGGTACCTTCATTTATGACACCACGCATCATATCAATCATCTTGTATGAACTCTCGCGACTGATAACCTCGTTCCTGTTTGCCGAGAATGTAGCGATGACATTGCCGGCATTATCCTCTATGCGGGTTACCATCAACGGTGCAACACGCATGCCCTTGCCCACAAAAGCTGTGTATGCGCTCACCATCTCGGACACCGATGCATCGCATGAGCCCAGACAGAGAGACTGTGTAGCCTCTATGCTCTGGTTTGTAAGACCGAACTCATGAATAAGTTTCTTCAAGGAATAGGGGCTGAGCTGATTCATCAGATAGGCCGAAATCCAGTTGTTCGACTTTGACAATCCCCAACGCAGGGTCACCATCTCGCCATAACGGTCACGACCGGTATTTCTTGGTTTCCACACACGGCCAAGGTCATCGAAGAGTGTCTGCTCGACGTTGCGTGTCTCGTCACATGGCGAGAAACCGCGCTCCATGGCAAGCGAATAGAGGAATGGCTTGATTGTCGAGCCCACCTGACGACGGCCGCTGCTCACCATGTCATACTTGAAATAGTGGTAGTTGGTTCCGCCCACATAGGCTTTTACCTCGCCCGACAGCGGATCCATTGACATGGCACCGGTGCGGAGGAAATACTTGTAATATTTGATGGAGTCCATCGGAGTCATGAGCGTATCCTTCAGGCCCTGATAGGTAAAGACTGTCATCTTCTGCTTTGTATTGAAGGCCTCCTTTATCTCCTCTTGAGAGTATCCGCCCTTGTTCATAAGACGGTAGCGCTCGGTCTGCTTCATATTGCGCTCCATTATCTTGTCAATCTCTGCCTTTGAGAGGTCGCTGCTGAAAGGGCCTGATTTCTTGCCCTTTTTCGCCTTGAAGAAATCGGTCTGCAGTTTACCGGCGACATGCTGTTTCACGGCATCTTCGAGATAGGCCTGCATGCGCGAATCGATGGTTGTGTAAATCTTCAGTCCATCGGTGTAGATGTTGTACTTTTCGCCATTTGGTTTCACGTGTCTGTTGCACCAGCCGAAGAGCGAATCGGTCGCCCAGCGCAACGAGTCGTCATAGAACTGCTGCATCTGCCAGCCACGATAGTTCTTGCGTTCGGGTTTCTTGGCTGTCATGTAAAGACGCAGATATTCGCGGAAGTAGGTAGCAATTCCCTCGTTATGACTTGCTGCACGATAGTTGAGTACCAAAGGCTGGGCCGACAACGAATCACGCTCGGCCACGGTAATATAGCCGGCCTTCTCCATCTGTGAGAGAACAACGTTGCGTCGGTCGCGGGTCTTGTCGGGACGGGTACGCGGGTTGTAGAGCGACGAGTTCTTGCACATGCCCACAAGCATTGCACCCTCCTCTATTTTAAGTTCGCTTGGTTGCTTGCCGAAATAGATTCCGGCAGCACTTGCAAGACCTACGGCATTGTAGCCGAAGTCATACTTGTTCAGATACATTGTAAGAATCTCGTTCTTTGTATACTGCTGTTCAAGATTCACGGCAATCACCCATTCGTTGGGTTTCTGATAAATGCGGTCGAGCATGCTGCCCGATGTACCCGAATAGAGAAGTTTGGCAAGCTGCTGGGTGATTGTACTGCCGCCGCCCGAGTTCTCCTGCTGGAGGATGACGCTCTTTACAATGACACGCAGCAATGACTTGCCGTCGATGCCCGAATGTCCGTAGAACCTCACATCCTCGGTTGCCACAAGAGCCTCGATGAGGTGCGATGGTATTTCGTCAAATTCCACACGCACACGGTTTTCCTTGCTGTAGGACCATGTTCCCATCTCCTTGCCATCGGCCGAAATGATTTGGGTAGCATATTTATATTGTGGATTCTCGAGTTCGCTCGTGTCGGGCACATAGCCCACCCATCCGCGAGAAATTGCAAAGAAAAGGAACGCAACCGCAAATACTCCTATTGCAAGAAGGCACCACAACACAAGAAGAACCCTTTTTGTCTTTTTCATATCCGTTTCGTTAAAAAGTACTTTTCGCGGCACCATTGCCGGGAAATCATAGACTTGCAAATTTAATATAATTTTTCCAATAACACACAAGCTTTGCGCCACCTTTAGTTTTTTGAAATAAAATCCTCGCCGGGTATTGCTTAAAAGATATTATTGACCTACCTTTACAAGAAATTTATTTTCTTTAAAAGATACCGAAAAATGAGAAGCAAGAGCTTTGTATCCATCAACGACCTCTCGCGCGAGAAGATTCTGTCATTGCTCGAGGTTGCCGAGAAGTTTGAAGAAAACCCCAACAGGGAGATATTGAAGGGAAAAATCGTTGGTTCGCTGTTCTTTGAGCCATCCACAAGAACACGTCTTAGTTTTGAAACAGCCGCCAACCGTCTGGGAGCAAGCGTCATTGGTTTCAGCGACGCGGCAACAAGCTCGGCCACAAAAGGCGAGACGTTGAAGGACACCATAATGATGGTATCGAGCTATGCCGATGTCATAGCCATGCGCCACAAGCTCGAGGGTGCTGCCCGCTATGCAAGCGAGGTGTCGCAGGTACCCATCATCAATGCCGGTGACGGTGCCAACCAGCACCCGTCGCAGACAATGCTCGATCTCTACTCCATCAAGAAGACACAGGGCACACTCGAAGGCCTGAAGATTTACCTTGTGGGAGACCTGAAGTATGGCCGAACAGTACACTCGTTGCTCCATGCCATGCGTCACTTCAACCCAACATTCTGTTTCATATCGCCCGAGGAACTCCGCATGCCCGAGGAGTACAGGCTGTTCTGCCAGAAGAACAACATTCCTTACACCGAGACAACAGAGTTCAACGAGGATGTAATTGCCGATGCCGACATCATATACATGACACGCGTGCAGCGCGAGCGTTTCAGTGATGTCATGGAGTATGAGAAGGTAAAGAACTGTTACCGTCTAACAAACGCAATGCTTGCCAACACAAAAGAAAACCTGCGAATACTCCACCCGCTGCCACGCGTGAATGAGATTGCACAGGATGTGGATGCCAACCCCAAGGCATACTATTTCCAGCAGGCGCAGAACGGACTGTATGTGCGCGAGGCAATCATTTGCGATGTATTAGGTATCAACATTTAAAGCAAAAGACCATGAACGACAATAAGAAGACCGCATTGCAGGTATCGGCACTATGCAACGGCACCGTAATAGACCACATCCCGGCCGACAAACTTTTTGCAGTAGTCAACCTGCTCGACATCCCCGCAATGGGCAACAACGTGACAATAGGCTACAACCTTGAGAGCAAGAAACTGGGCAAGAAAGGACTTATAAAGATTTCTGACAGATTCTTCACCGACGACGAGATAAACAAGATTTCAGTAGTTGCACCGAACGTTGTACTGAACACCATACGCGATTACAGTGTTGTAGAGAAGCGCGAGGTAAGGATGCCCGACGAGATACACAACATCATCAAGTGCAACAATCTCAACTGCATTACCAACAACGAGCCAATGGAGACCCACTTCTACGTAGCAAACCGTGAGACCCACACTTTAAAATGCCGCTACTGCGAGAAGGAAGTAAACCTTGACGACATAACACTCCTGTAAAAAGATGAAGATAAGCTGGAAACCCGGTACAATGATATATCCGTTGCCGGCCGTACTGATAACATGCGGCGACAAGCCCGAGAACTACAACATGCTCACAGTGTCGTGGGTTGGTACCACATGTACAAACCCTGCAATGTGCTACATATCAGTGCGCCCCGAGCGACACTCCTACCCCATAATAAAGGAGACCGGCGAATTTGTAATCAACCTTACTACAGCCGACATGGCACGCGCAACCGACTGGTGCGGTGTACGTTCGGGCAAGGATTATGACAAGGCAAAGGAGACAGGGCTCACATACGCACCGTCAGTAAATGTCAAGGCACCGATAATTGCCGAATCCCCACTCAGCATAGAGTGCAAGGTAAAACAGATTATCCCGCTGGGGTCACATGACATGTTCCTTGCCGAGGTGGTGAACGTGCAGGCCGACGACCGCTACCTCGACCCCGTAACCGGTGAATGGAACCTTGCGGCAGCCGACCCGTTGGTATACACACACGGCAAATATTTCCACTTGGGCGATTTCATTGGCAAGTTCGGTTGGAGCGTAAAGAAAAAGTAATGTATGAGAATGCGCTGCCTTATATTGGCCCTTATTGCCGTTTTCCCTCTTTTTGCCACAGCACAGGAGAGGGAAAAGGTGCACTACAACATTGGAATGAAGGCCGGTTTCCAGGCAGTGACATACAATGACCCCGAATTTGGCATCGAGGGCTACGAGTTCGACACGAACAATATACAGAGCAACAAGATAGGATATGCCCTTTCGCTCTTTGCCAGGGTGACAAAGGGCAAGTTCTACCTTCAGACCGAAGGGACGTTCGGCATCACCAACCACAACTTCGATTTTCATGATCGGCAGGTGAACAGCGAAGAGAACTTTGTACCCAACAATACCGTCTACGACCTGAGGACATACTGCATGCAGGTGCCTATTCTCTTTGGTTTCAACGTTGTGCAGAAAGGACGCTACGGTTTGAGCATCTTCACCGGACCACGAACAAAGTTCCTGTTTCCATCACTGAGCAAGCAACAGTTCAAGCACTTCAAATATGACAATCTGGAGGAGGTGCTCAACAACAAGACCTACTTTTGGGAGGCCGGTCTGGGAATAAAAATCAGCCGTGTATTCCTTGACATAACATACGATGTAGGCCTCAACAAGGCCGCAAGCCACATAATATCGCACAGCGACGGCAAAATCTTCACCTCCAGCCGCCGCGACAATATCCTGAGTTTCTCGGTGGGATTCATATTCTGACAAACTGAATGTCGCTATCTGCAAACCTATCTGAAATAGTAGGCGAATAAATTCTCAAGTACCTCGTCACTGGAATTTTCTCCAACTTCTATAGCTTATTAAAAACATGGAGGTGACTCAAAAGTCCCTTTTTAAGACATCGCACCCTCGTCAGAGTATATTCTGGCGAGGGTGTTTGCTTTGTATATATCACTTTTGGGTCAGCCTCATGTTTCTAATAAAGTCAACTTGTTATCAATAATATGAATTGCAACAATATTGTCTGTTATTTCTTTGCCTTTGTCTTCTTCTCGGGCTATAGTTCTACGATTTTGTCGTGCAACTTCTCGGGAAGAAGCTCTTTGTAGTAGTCCGTCTTATTGGCAGGGACATAGATTGTGGAGAGTGATGGGCATTTGTAAAATGCAGTCGCGTTTATCTCCTTCAGCCCCACGGGTAATATTACCGTAGTTAGCGAAGTACAGCCTTCGAATGCATACTCTTCAATCTCCCTTACCGACTCGGGAATAGTGATACTCTCTAGCGAGGTGCAACCTTTGAAAGCATTTTGTTCGATTCTTGTTACCGACTTGGGAATTGTAATATTCTTTAACGATGTGCAACCCATAAAAGCATAACATCCAATCCTTGTTACCGACACAGGAAGAGTGATGCTCTCAAGCGCGGTACACCATCTGAAAGTGCCAACTCCAATATCCTTTACCGACTCGGGAATTGTAATACTTTTGAGCGATGAGCAGTTATTGAAAACATAATGGTCAATCCTAGTTACCGACTCGGGGATTGTAACACTCTCAAGTGAGGTGCAGCCGCTGAATGCATTCTCTCCAAGGAAAGTTACCGAATCGGGAAGAGTAATATTCTTTAGAGATGTACAACCAGAGAAAGCATACCATCCAATACTTGTTACCCACTCGGGAAGAGTGATGCTCTCGAGCGATGAGCAGCCATCGAAAGCGTTATCCCCAATCTCCGTTACCGACTTAGGTATAGCAATATTTTTGAGCGAAGTACAACTAATGAAGGCGCAATTTCCAATCTCAGTTACCGACTCGGGGATTGTAACTCTCTCAAGTGATGTGCAGTCGTCGAAAGCGTGATTCCCAATTTTGGTTGTTCCCTCGGGGATGATGGCTATGCCATCCTTAATCTCAAATTTTGCCATAGCGTTGTTCTAATTCTTCTAAAAATGCTTTCAGAGAAGACGTTTCAATACACTTTTTCAACATCTCCAACATTTTGATCTGTGCGTCTGTATCCAATTCATTAAATTCGGTGCAGTCGTGCTTGTCCTTATTGTAAACAAACCACCACTTCAATTTGTCATCATAATAAATCGCATATACACGCCACAAACTATGAAGGTGAATAAACTCTAAATCAGGTGCCAACCAATAGTAATAATATCTATTACCCTCACATCCATAATTGATTCTAGTGCATACACCTTCGATTATTTGATATTTTGAATTGTCGGGATGATCAACGACAACATAGTCTTTGAATTTTCTAACCAAGCCCCTCATCTCCTTGTCTATAACCTCACGGAGATTCTCTTTCAAGTCTTTAATTTTTTCAATACTATCCATATCAATACACATTTTTAAAGGATATCCTCAATTTCTGCTTGTGTCTTTGCATTAACGACAAGTTTATTTGCAATTTTGTTAGACATAATACTTTCTGTTTTCCTTAATTTTCTCTCTTACCGCCCTCAATATTTCCACCATCGCCCAAGTGTCCTGCTGGCAGTAGCGTTTTAGGGCTTCCCTGCGGTCGGCTTTGGTTCTCAGCGTGTTGAATGTCGGTTGGGCGGAATCATAGTTGATGTAAGCGATGTATGCTTGCACGCCATTGCCCACATCCATTCCTTTGTAGGTGAGCGATGGAACGAGCGCCGGCAAGGTCTTCTTGATGGAGTAACCGCCTGAGAGGTCTTTGTGGTAGTAGTTGAAAATATCAACGTTCTCTATTTCCGTGTATATCCCCTTCTTCATTTCCTTCTTCATTTTCTTGTACTCTTCCGTGCCATACTTTTTCTCGTACATTTTCTCGTACATTTCGTGGTTTCTCAAGAGATGCAACAAATCCGCTGACTTTTTACAAATGGCAAGCAATTTGGAACTGTATTCAGGAAAGAGTTTCGCTAATTCTTTAAGTCGCCCAATCTCAAAACTCGTATTCTGTGCGAGCATTGTACCCTTAAGCGAGCCGTCCTCGTTGAACTCAAAATGGTCAATGATGGCTTCTGCCAACGCCCTGCGTTCATCATCATAGCACTCTTCGTTTAGGAATATGAAATTGTCCTTCTCCTTGTCACAAACTCCCGGCTCACGCTCAATGTGCAGCGAGAACTCAAACACCGACTGTTGGTACGGTTTTTCACCTTGGAAGCGTGGCAACGGACAACCAAAGGTTTCGAAATCGAAATGATAGATGGGATATTCGAGCTGGTTAAACCAATACTGCATCTTTTCTTTATCGACATACTCCTTGTTTTTGTCGTTATTGTCGTAGCAATCACGTTGGATTCGATGCTTTTTCTTCACCAACCATTCCATCGGCACATCGTCAAGCTTGTAATACCCGTTGTTTATCAGTTGGTACTTGCCTTCGATGCCCCAGTTTAAAAAACTTTTGTTAGAATCCAAGTATTTGTTAGCAGAATTAGTGTCCGGCACATCACGAAGTGTTTGGAAACAATGACTCCAGAACAGACATTGCGTGTTCTCACCCCAAGCACAATGCTTGCCGACATCGACTTTATCATTCACATCGTGTAGAGTGGAAATGTAACTTTCAAGGCCGGCAATATCCTTTTCGATTATAAACTGATACTCTTCAGTGATTTCGTTCATGTTGAGAAATGTGATAATCTCCTGTCCATCTACTGTGTCGTATACACACTTGCCATTTTCGTCAACAGCGCCGTCATACACATACTCGCTATTGAGCACGGCAAGATAGTAGTTAACAGGACGATGGTCGCCTAACTGACGGAGTTCATTTTCAATGACGAACCGCTGGAAAGCAAGGTCGTGTGGATATTTTCCTTCATTGCTATACCGATTGAGCAGAACACTCTTCTTCTGCTCGAAATTCTTTAAGGCATGTTCATTCATAGTACTTTCAGCCGTATTGAGACGCCAAATGTTTCCGTCCTTGACAAATAATGGATATGATGTTCCGCCACGATTCCCTTTCGTGTCCGTAAAACGCAGCCCTTGGTTCTTACCTTTCTTATCTATCCAATATCGATACTTCTTATTGGTAGTGGCCTTAACCTCGATAATATTGATTTCTTGCTCGTTCTCGTTGCATATATCCACGTAGCAACGATAGATGTTGCCACGAAGTTTGTACTTAAAAAGTTTTTGACTTTGAAAGGTGCCATGAAAATACTTCTTGGCAACCTTTAATGCCTCATCCTCTACTTGGTTGTAGTACGGTAACAAAGCCTCAAGCTCTGGAGATGGCGCGCTGTCAAATTCCTCGTTGTCCTCCTCAGAAAATACGGCAGACTCCATAGCAGACTCCTTCATACTTTCCACCAACTCTCCCAAAATTTCTTCGCGGCGTTCGCGTTCAGCGTCAATATCGTCTTTTCCCGTTGGATTATATTTCAACTCCATTGGGAAATACATCGGACATCTTGTCCAGTTGATAAATTTTGATTTTGAGATATACATTTATCAGATACGATTGCCTATACATCGAGAGGTTATTTTTGTTAAATATTCCAGTAGCTTAACAAATATAGAAAGAATTATTCAAATTCTCTGTTATATCTAGATGTTTTGCAAAATCTTTTATTTGTTTGTGTTACACCAATGGTCTTTGATGTATCTTTTTTTCTTGTAACATAACGTGAGTTCGATATAAGAATTTATACTAAAATTTAGTGTATTTTGTCATTCCGAACCTTGTGTGAGGAATCTCATTATTCGCGGATTCAGAGATCCCTCGTCGCTACGCTCTGTCGGGATGACAGGTTCGCGATTTGATTTAGTTTATATCTAACTCACATTTATTATAGTGCGAAGTTACAAAAAAATGTCTAAAATACGTAATCCAATCAAGATACTTCACTACGTTCAGTATGACATTTGAGTTTTTTTGTCATGCCAAACATAGTGAAGCATCCAAATAAATCCATTCAACTGCGGTGTCTATCAGTTCGATTTCACCACATCGGCTGGGTTTTCCGTTGCGGCTTTCAGCGAGCGCAAGGTCACCAACACCACCGTGACAACGGCAACAGCGACCAACACCGCCAGAGGCAGCCAGAATGAGAGTTCAATACGATTCACGAACTGCTGCAACCAATTATCGGCAATGAACCATGCCACCGGTGCGGCAATCACAAAGCAAATTGCAATTATTGACAGATAGCGGCGGTTGAACATCGCAACTACTCCACCCACCGTTGCACCGTACACCTTGCGCACGGCAATCTCACTGCGGCGGTGCTGTGTCTCGAACATCACAATACCGAACACTCCCATAAGCGATATCACAACGGCAATGATTGCAAACATGGAAATAAGCACTGTCTGCTTCTTTGTATCGCCATAAATCTTGGCAATGGCATCATCCCCAAACTCAATCTCGGGTTCATATGCATTAGGTTCAACCTCCTTTGCTATTGAGCAGATATCACGGCACACAGCCTCAACATCCACATTTTTGTTCAGTCGCACATAGAAATACATCCTGTAATTGGATTCACCCTGGCTATAGAGCATCGTATTCACTTTTGCCTTGTCTGCACCCACAAGGTTGACGTGCGGTATCACACCTACTATTTCCTCGCCATCCCACTTGTCACCTATTCCAAGATCTGTTGCTTGCGAAGTATAGTCGGTTATGAGATATCCCGGAGTTCCCTTGACAAAACCATTGCCCATTATCACAGGAATACCGAACACCTCGGGCGCATTATGACGCACATAATGAACC
>JAZRRI010000070.1:0-3032 GCA_045650605.1 Bacteroidaceae bacterium
GAGTTCGATATAAGAATTTATACTAAAATTTAGTGTATTTTGTCATTCCGAACCTTGTGTGAGGAATCTCATTATTCGCGGATTCAGAGATCCCTCGTCGCTACGCTCTGTCGGGATGACAGGTTCGCGATTTGATTTAGCTTATATCGAACTCACGTTAACATAAAAGGAATTCAATATCTTTGCTTACGGAAAAATTCTTCATCTTTACAACTCATTTGTACCCAAAAACTATAAAAACTTTAAATATACCATGACACAATTTGAATCTATCATTTTTGATTTTGTAGAGTCGGTTTTCGGTTTAAAGGCTGCAATAAAAACTTACCGTTTCGGTTCAAATGCGGCTGCGGCATTTATGTACCTGTGTTATCTTTTCACACTTCCTGTTAAATTTGTAAAACTTCTCTGGAGAAACTTAAAAGAAAGAGATGTGATTTAGAAACCGCCTGCTCATCCATGAAGCAGAAAAGTATTTAGCAAATGTAAAAATAACATACGCGAGGCAAATTCTAAATTTACCTCGCGTATATATAGTATTAATAAGCTATTACTTTCTCTTGTTTACCATTGCATCAATTGCGGCAACGGCTGTGATATTGAGAATCTCCTGCACGGAGCTCTCGAAATCGATGAAGTGGATTGGCTTGTTCAATCCCATCTGGATTGGTCCGATAATCTCAGTGTCCGAACCGAGTGCCTGCATCATCTTGTATGACGATGATGCCGAGTTCAGGTTGGGGAACACAAGAGCATTCACTTCCCTGCCCTTGAGTTTGTTGAACGGATACTTCTTGTCACGCAGCTCGCTGTTCATTGCAATATTCACCTGCATTTCGCCGTCGAGCAACCAATCGGGGTAGTTCTCGTGAATGTGTGCAACAGCCTTGCGCACACGCTCGGCGCTACCGCCCTGGTCGGTTCCGAAGTTAGAATATGATGCCATTGCTATCACCGGCTCGTGGTTGAAGAAACGTACCGACTTCTCGGTGAGGCGGGCAATGTCAATGATTGTCTCCAAATCGGGAGCACGGTTAATCAATGTATCGGCAACAAAGTATGTTCCCTTTTTTGAGTTGATGATGTGCATTGTAGCGAAAGTGCTGTAGCCCTCCTGCATACCAATCACCTCCTTGGCAACCTTGATGGTGTTCGAGAACTTTGTATAGAGACCTGTCACAAAAGCATCGGCATCGCCGGTCTCAACCATCATCATACCAAAGTAGTTGCGCTCGAACATCTTGTCGTTTGCTTCCTCAATGGTATAGCCCTCACGCTGGCGCTTGTTGGTAAGGATTTGCGCATAACGCTCACGACGCTCCGCCTCATTCGGATGACGCAGATTCACCACCTCAATGCCTTCGAGGCTCAATCCGAGTTCGGCAGCGAGTTTGCTGATAACCTCATCGTTACCCAAAAGAATAGGCTGACATATACCCTCCTCCTTCGCCTGTACGGCAGCCTTCATCATTGAAGGATGTGCGCCCTCGGCGAAGACAACGCGCTGTGTCTCGGTACGTGCCATGTCATGAATCTGCTGTGTGAGCTTTGACTCGCGACCCATAAACTCGAGCAGGTGCTCCTTGTACTTCTCCCAATCGGTAATCTCCTTGCGCGCAACACCGCTTGCGATGGCAGCCTTGGCAACAGCTGTAGAGACCTCGACCAAAAGACGTGGGTCAACAGGCTTTGGAATGAAGTAGTCGCGACCGAACGAGAGCTTGCCCACCTTGTACACCTTGTTCACAATCTCGGGAACGGGCTGCTTTGCAAGGTTTGCGATAGCATGCACGGCGGCGAGTTTCATCTCCTCATTGATGGCTGTTGCTGCAACATCAAGCGCACCACGGAATATGTAAGGGAAACCGATAACGTTGTTAATCTGGTTAGGATAGTCGCTGCGACCGGTACTCATGAGCACATCGGGACGGCAAGCCATTGCAGCCTCATAGGTAATCTCGGGCTCAGGGTTTGCCAAAGCAAAGACAATTGGGTCGTTCGCCATTGAGCGGACCATATCCTGCGAGAGGACATTACCCTTTGAAAGACCAAGGAACACATCGGCACCCACAATAGCCTCGGCAAGTGTGGTAATATCCGTGCGTGATGTCGCAAACTCCACCTTCTCGGGGGTGAGGTTGGTGCGCGAAGTGCTGATTACACCACGACTGTCGAGCATCACAACGTTCTCACGTTTTACACCAAGTGCAAGATAAAGTTTTGTACAAGAGATTGCCGCTGCACCGGCACCGTTTACAACAACCTTTACATCACCAATCTTCTTGCCGTTAACCTCAAGGGCATTGAGCAAGCCGGCAGCCGAAATAATGGCTGTACCGTGCTGGTCGTCGTGCATCACAGGTATATCGAGTTCCTCTTTAAGGCGACGTTCAATCTCAAAGCACTCGGGAGCCTTGATATCCTCAAGATTGATACCGCCGAATGTTGGAGCTATGGCTTTGACAGCCTGAATGAACTTCTCGGGGTCCTGTTCATCGACCTCAATATCAAAAACGTCGATGCCGGCGTATATTTTGAAGAGCAATCCCTTACCTTCCATAACAGGCTTGCCCGCAAGAGGACCTATGTTACCCAAGCCAAGAACGGCTGTACCGTTTGAGATTACGGCAACGAGGTTGCCCTTGTCGGTATATTTATATGCATCGTTGGGGTTCTCCTTAATCTCAAGACAGGGTTCTGCAACACCCGGAGAGTAGGCCAACGAAAGGTCGGTCTGTGTAAAATATGGTTTTGTAGGCACTACCTCAATCTTTCCGGGACGTTTTCCCGCGTGGTAGTTCAATGCATCTTCTTTGGTAATCTTTGCCATTTTGTTGTGTTTTGCCTTAGAAGCTGTTTAAATTTCTAAAAAAATATTTTCTTATAGCAGTCTGTCATTTCGCCGTTTTTTTATATTCAAAAACGTCTGTTTCTTTCTTTTTCGCAGTTACATAGCCCGCTATGTGCCCTTGAAAAATAAATAAACATCCAATTTTTGCTCTATAAAAAACTTGGCGATATAAATTTAAACA
>JAZRRI010000071.1:0-20548 GCA_045650605.1 Bacteroidaceae bacterium
CGGACATTATGAGAACTTGCCTAATGGATGGTGTGTAGCACCGATGCAAATGTTTTCCTCTTTAGTAGATGGAGAGAAACAAAAGAATATTGAACGAATAAATCTTGATGTAAAATATTTACGTGGAGAACGAGAGGAAAAAACACTAACGGAAGGTAAATTTGTCACTGCAAACACTCTTCTGATATTAGTGGATGGAGAGAACTCTGGAGAAGTTTTTCGCACTCACATAGAGGGTTATCAAGGCAGCACATTCAAACAGTTGTACATTGACAAAAACATGAGTACTGATTACATTCTGCAGGTAATCAATATGCATCGTCAAACATTAAGAGAGAACAAGATCGGCTCAGCTATTCCTCATTTGAACAAGAAGTTATTCAAAGCTATAGAAGTTCCGATACCGCCCTATAAAGAACAAGTGCGAATCGTTAACGCAATAAATACTACATTCAAGCAACTTGATACAATAATGGAGAGTTTATAGGCTCTCCATTATTATATCTAATTTAGCAAATAGCTCTTCTATCTTGTTTACTATTCGTTTCTGTTCTGGAAGTGGAGGTATATAAAGTATCATAGACAAATACTTGTCAAGTATAAGATTATGTAACCCTGTCGTTTGAGTTTGCATTGTCCTCATATCTCCTTTCTGGTATCTACATAAAATATAATAATATAAATATTTATACGACAGGATATCTTTGTGCTTAATTCTCAAAGCCATTGTGAAATTACTAAAAGAAAAGACACCGTCTTTACCCTCGTAAAGAATAGCGCGTCCAACAGGATTATTATCACTACCCCCTGATTTTTCTACAATTAAATCACCATTCTTTAAATGACGCTGCAAGAAGGCACGCTGTTCTACATCGATATATTCAATATTGGTGTAATCTAGTTTGAAGCCTTTCGTGAAGTTCGCATTTCGTATTACTCCGATATTTACGAATGGTTCTTTTTTCCCTTTCCATAAACCATTGATATTTTCACAAACTTCGTTGATGCTTGTTGCACACCATCCATTAGGCAAGTTCTGATAATGTCCGTTATCACAAGTGATTTCAGCCTTGGGATTGATGCGCTTGAGCAGTTCTGATGCGGGTTCATCGTTAGAGTCCTGGGGAACGAGCTTTCCATGTATTGCAAGATCAAGAATCTTACTCTTAGTTTGCTTAATGGTAGTTCGTAAATCAGTTTTTCCACTTTCAATAGTATCAATTAGCGCAAACCACTTGTTCAGACTATAAACGATTCTAGTTTGCTCCTTAATAGGAGGTAGCGGAATCATTACCTCGTTTATTGTGCTAACAGATAGTCCTGGTTGAGCTGTTGATGTAGCATATTGATTAAGATTTAGATAAGTAAGAGCTTTTGCAGCCCAAACAATATCTATGTTGCAATAAGTTTCGACAACTACGGCATGTTCTGTTGCATAAAATAAGCCATCAGCAACATTTATATTACCACATAATGCACCCTGTCTGCCAATTATAGGAAAATGACCATTTCTGTTATGGCTGCTAACATATCCTCTTATCCCATTTCCACCATAACAAGGAAAAGGACATGTTTCATCTTGCCTATCAGAGATTTCTTTTGCTGCTATATTTTTACCAGCTTGTAAGGTAAATATTTCTCCCAATGTTGTCCAACACCAACTTTGAGGCACCTCAAACGGCACCTGCTCATAATGGGGCGTATCGGAAGTCTTTGAAGCCTTGGACTTCTTTATCTTTCCTTCCTTTACCAATCGTTCTTTCTCAGCACGGATGCGTTCGAGCAATACTGATGCAGGCTCATCGTTTGGGTCTTGCGGCACGAGTTTGCCACGAATAGCAAGGTCGAGTATCTTTTGACGTAGTTTCTTGGTATCCATGACTATTATTTTTTAGTTAGAAATAAATTACAAAATTCATCCAATTGCTGTTGTAAACGCTCCTGCGGAATGAGGATACGTTTATATTCAGCTATCATTGTAGGGCTCATACTACGACTCATGGCATATTCCACGACCACACGATCGGCTTCGGGACAAAGAATAATTCCAATAGATGGATTTTCGTTGGAACGCTTCACATCCCGGTCAAGGGCTTCCAAATAGAACTCCAATTGTCCGAGGTCTCTTGGATGGAACTTCGTCTTTTTCAGTTCTACCGCTACCAAAGCCTGCAAACCACGATGATAAAACAATAAGTCCGCTTTATATGTCGATGAACCAACTTGGAGTCTGTATTCCTGGTCCATAGAGATGAAGTCCTTTCCCAATTCAAGAATGAACTGCTTCATGTTTTCCACCAAACCTTTTTTCAGCTTTGCCTCACTATGTTTCTTTGGTAGATTAAGAAAGTCAACAAACAACGTATCCTTGAACATTATAGGTGCATTGGGATATGTCTCAAGCAAACCTTTTGACATATTGTTTTTGCTACTCAACAATGTTGAATAAGTCTGATTGGAAATGCAACGTTGGAGTTCTCGTTTCACCAAATGTTCTTTGTTCGCATAAAGGATGTAGAACAATCGTTCTTCGCTGCTTTTGCATCGACAAAGAATCTCGGTGTGATTTGTAAACGTTGTCAATTCCAATATTTTAGGCATTTGTCCAACCATTGACTGGACAATTTGTGCAGCCATTGGTTGCACAAATACATTTACTTCTGTACTTGGTACAATTGATGTCGCTTCAATTTGTCCAATTCTTGGCTGGACAAATTCGGAATTCAGATATCGTTCTACAGTTAAAGCAAAAGTTTCTGATGAGTATTCTTCATAGAACATCACCATATTGTAGATGCTGCTACGTCCATATCCTTTTATATCGGGACGCTGAGAACGTATATACTCTGATAACTGAGATACAACCTTGCTTCCCCATTCTTCGCTTTTCAGTTTGGCAGATACATAGCCTCCCACATGCCAAGCCGTAAGAAGCAGTTCTTCATTAACGGCTTTGGAAGCACGGCTTTTATGTTGAAGAATTATATCAACTACTTCGCCAAACTGTTGCTCCATTGATACGACAATATCCTTTCCCATACCTTTAATCCTCTTCTATGTTTGCCAATAATTTTTCCAACTCCAGCACAGCTGCACTTATCGTTTGACTCTTATCTTTGATGTCTGCCATCAATTCAGCCAGGGAGCGGTCATCGGACTCTCCACCTTGCTTAATCCATGTGATATCAAGGCTTGTTTTGTCTCGCAAAGTTACTTCTTCTACTGTATATTTGCGCCAACGGCCTTGCGGATTGGTCTCCGCATTATATGTTTCTGCGCGGTCATTGATATTTTCAGCATGATAGCAAGCCACAAAATCATCCAAGTGGCGGCGTTCCAATTTGTTGGTAGCAAGAGTGTGTTTAACGTCGGTACGGTAATCGTAGAACCAAATATTCTTTGTTGGCTCACCTTTCGTAAAAAATAGCACATTAGCTTTTACACCTTGAGCATAGAAGATACCAGTAGGCAGGCGTAACACGGTATGCAAATTGAAATCCTGCAACAATCGTTTGCGGATAGTTTCACCCGCACCGGCTTCAAACAATACGTTGTCAGGAAGCACAACGGCAGCACGACCACCAGCTTTGAGCATCAGCATCATGTGCTGAAGGAAGTTCAATTGGTTATTCTTTGTCTCTACATAAAAGTCAGGACGGTTGATTTCCACCGAACCTGCCGGACGTGTTCCGAAAGGAGGATTAGCCAGGATAACATCAACCAATGTCGAAGGTTCCTTTTCTAATGAGTCCTCACAAGCAATCGGGCTTCGGTCTGTACCCACTCCGTGCAGATAGAGGTTCATGGATGCCAATGTCACCACAAGCGGTGTATTATCCACACCGTGCAATGCCTTGTTGCGAAGGAAGTCTCGCTTCTCCTTGTTTTCCGACTGGTCTTTCATATAATCGTAAGCCGTCAGCAAGAAACCACCTGTACCGCACGCTGGGTCACAAACTGTTTCGCCAATCTGTGGATTCACACAATCTACCATTGCCTGAATAAGCGGGCGAGGCGTGAAATATTGACCAGCACCACTCTTCTTATCCTGACCGTTCTTTTCAAGAATACCTTCGTAAATTGCACCTTTTACATCGCCATCCATGATGAGCCATTGCTCTTCATCAATCATGGTGATAACCTTTTTCAGATAAACAGGCTTGTCAATCTTGTTTTGGGCTTTTGTGTAGATGGTACCGATAAGGTTGTCCTGTTCACTGAGGAGTTTCAGTGTGGCCTCGTATTGTTCCACCAGTTCCATACCATCCAAGCAATTAAGGTCTGTCCATTGGTAGCCTACAGGAATTGCAGATTCTTCTCCAAAGAGTTCTGTATTTTCTGCATCCATCTTCAAAAAAAGAAGATAGGTAAGCTGGGTGATGTAATCTGTGAAACCAATACCTTGACCCGCAAGAGTTGTAGCGAGATTCCACACTTTCTTGGTGAGCGTCTGCTCGGTTGAGATATTTGTTGCCATATTTGTTATGCTGTTTTTCTATATACTACAAAATTGAATACGGATTGCAAAGCTTCATTTGCCTTTGCCATGTTGCCGAAAGCGCTTATCAACTGTATGCCCCTATCCTGATCGTCGTCCCTGATATCCTTTACCGTACAAGCCCCATTGCATGCAATGTAATTTGCTATCAAAGCCATGATATCGCGTTGTTTTTCGGTAAGGTTAAAGTTACGTTGATAGTGTCCCACCCATAGATTGAAATAGCGTCCGGCCGAAGTGACAGCACTTTCGAGTTTCTCAATCTGACGATATGCAAAACGTACCAGTTGAATGATGTTTGTGAGTGCGTCCGACTCTTCTTTCTTTGTTGAACGGCGCACTGCATCGGGCACAACAATGGAGTATGAATTCCAAAGTTGCTTTGAAGCGAAACGGTTATTAGTCATTTTTAACTTATTTTCCAAGTCCTTCAACATTGAATATGTAATGGGCTCGCCACTATTGTTATAAATTATACGCAAAGCCTCGATACTATCACTATGCGTACGGCAGAAATCCTCAAAGGCTTCCGTTGTACTCTTAGCCTCCTCTACAGAGAACCCTTGTGAAATAAGGGTATCTTCGCCAGGCATCAAAGTCTCCACAAATCCTTTCGCCAATATGAGGATATATCTACGTGCATCGGCATAGTTCGCCAAAGCAGATACCAATCCCTTACGTTCGTTGTTGGGATGGTTGGTGTCAATAAACTCAGGCAACTGTTGGTTTTCGAGCGCATCATAAATTCGTGACGCTATTTCACTCATCGCATCGTGTGCCAATTTGAAGAACTCGTCGCGTTGCTCTTTGTTTGCCTTGTTATAGATTCTTGACAACGTGGATGCTAAACGTTTCAAATAGTTATCGGGCAAAAAGCCATGAGAAATTCTTTCGAGCAATGTTTCCAAAGTCACTACCGGTTCATCTGGTCCATCCACTTGTGTCGGTATGGTGTGTTCATGTTCGGTTACACCCACAGCATCCACTAAGAAGAAACAGTCTTTACTAAATGCGTTAGGGGTTACGTTTCGCAGTTGTTCGTCTCCGATGGTGCGCACACCACGCCCTTTCATTTGGGTATAAAGCGGAGCAGATTCTACGTCACGCATGAACATGACTACTTCAAGCGGTTTCACATCGGTACCTGTGGCAACCAATGTGCAAGTAACCGCAATGCGGAAATCTTTATCATTGCGGAATTGACGGATAAGTTCATTGCTGTCGCCTGCTGAATAGGTTATCTTTTGTACATAACGGTCATCGTTGCGTTCAAATACCTCTTTCGCTATATTTACAATATTGGTGGCATGAGCTTCATTAAGAGCAAAAATCAGAGTCTTGGGAAGATAGTCAAAATTGGGTTCACGCTGTGGATCATTGAACATATCCCGATAAACAGCATCTTTATAAGTCTGCAAGATGAGTTTTATTTGGGCAGGATTGATAACACTCCTATTCAGTTCTGTTTTTGAATAGTTTTTGGTCTCCTTATTGAGTATCTGCTCCACTTTTCCTGTATAGCAGGTTACTCTTCTAAGTTTGTCTCCTTCTCTGATAGCACCACCTTCTTCGGTTGCTTGGGTCTTTATTCGATATACACGATGGTCAACATTTACTCCATCAATAATACTTTGTTCCAACGTGTAGTTTACCACACGATTGTTATTGAAAAAAGCCATTGTCTCAGGAATAGGCGTTGCTGTCAATCCTATCAACTTGGCAGTATCGAAATATTCAAGAACCTTTCGCCAATTGCCATAGATGGAACGGTGGCACTCGTCAATAATTATAAGGTCAAAAAAATCGTGGGGCATTTTGGGATTTTCAGGCAACAGCACTTCTCCCGTTGTATTATCATCGTCATCATCATCGGTATCGGTAATCTCTTCACCTTTCAACAATGAAAAAAGTCGTTGGATTGTAGAAATAACCACATTGCTGTCACTTGGGATATTCCCGGATTTTAGACGATTGACTGAATATATTGTATTGAACGCATCGCCGTTCTCTGTCAAACGGAATGTGCCGAACTCTCCCTCAGCCTGTTTACCAAGATTGTTTCGGTCAACCAAGAAAAGCACACGACGCATCTTTGTATAGGCCAACATTCGATAAGAAGCCAGACAAGCCGTATAAGTTTTGCCTGCTCCAGTAGCCAATACCATCAATGCTCTATTTTGTCCATTACGGAAACTCTTTTCTAATCCAGTTATGGCTTCGTATTGACATGCACGCAAACCTCTCGGGTTCAATGTAGGCAACCCAGCAAAAGGGCCTTCGATACCAAGCATCTCCACCAACTTCTTGGGCTTGTGCATTACTGATATTTCCTCATAAATAGAATCTTCCTTCCTGAAATCCCTGCAATAATGATGTTTTCCGTTGGACGTATATATAAAAGGAAGAGGTTTTTGGAATGCCGTATAATATGAAGGAACGCCTCTTGCATATCCTTCGGCCTGGTCGCATACTATCTGTTGGGCAACATCCACCTCCTCGCGCTTGGCTTCAAGTACACCTACAGCTTTTCCGTTGATGAAAAGAAAATAGTCTACTTCCTTGTTTCCTTTCAACAACCCCTCCCTTACAGCAACTGCAGTGCTGTCGGCTTCGAATTCATCGCGATTGATGACTTTCCAACCAGCGTCTGTCAGCCATTTGTCAATCTTTACCCTCGCTTTTTCTTCAGGCTTCATATAATTACAAATTATCAGAAGTATTAAAAACTGCAGATATATTACCTAACTCCTACAAAAATAGAAATTTTATTCTACTTTAACCACTAAAAGCAGTTTAAATTCCCTTATTACACCTACTGCACCTCTTGCATGACGCGGAGCCAGTTGCCGCCCCAAATTTTCTCTATGTCGGCGGTTTCGAAGCCGCGGCGCATGAGCTCGCGGGTGACGTTGCGCAGTTGCGATGCCGAGGAGCAACCGATGACTTTTCCATCGCCATCAAAGTCGGTACCTATGCCCACATGGTCAATGCCGGCAACCTCTACTGCATGTTGCAGATGGGCAAGGAAATCGTCGAGCGTCGCCTCGCCCTCCTTGCGCAGGAAACCGCTGTACATTGTCACCTGTACAACTCCGCCCTTTGCGGCAAGTGCACGCATCTGTTCATCGGTGAGATTGCGCGGGTGGTCGCACAGTGCGCGGCACGACGAGTGGGAGCAGACAACAGGTTTCCCGCTGCACTCAAGCACTTGCCAGAAGGTGCTCTCGGCAGCATGGGAGAGGTCGACCATCATTCCGACGCGGTTCATTTCGCGCACCACATCGCGACCGAAGGCGCTGAGGCCACCATGCTCGTTGTTTCCGCGCGCCGAGTCGCAGATATCATTGTCGCCATTGTGACAAAGCGTCATGTACACTACTCCCCTGCGGCGCAGGCGCTCAATATTTGACAAGTCGCGCCCGATAGCATATCCGTTTTCAACGCCGAGCATAATGGCACGTTTGCCCTCTCTTTTCAGTTCATAAAGCCCATCGGGCGTACCGCATAACGCCACGTGCGCTGCATTGTCGGCAACACCGGCAGCCACCCAAGCAAGCAGAGCATCGGTTTTCTCCGTTGCACGTTGCAATGAAACGTTGTCACGCGCACCCTGTGGGATATATGCCACCATTGTCGTAGCATCGAGCATACCCTCGGACATCTTGTGAAGGTCCACAAGCGCCGTCTCATCGCGCCTGTCAAGACGGTAAGCGGTATGGGAGAGCATCGGGGTGTCGCAATGCGAATCGATAGTCAACATACGTTCATGCAGGCGGTTGACACGGCGGTAGAGAGCAGCCTCATCCACAAGCCAACGGAAGAGCGGCATCATGGACTCATCACCGTTCATGATGAACGACTCGGGGTGCCACTGTACACCTATTATGCTGCGACCATCTACCGCCTCCATTCCCTCGATGACACCGTCGGGCGAAGTGGCAACAACCTCGAAACCCACCGGCACACGGCTGACAGCCTGGTGGTGGAAGGTGTTCACAGCAAGCTGTTCCTGCCCGAAGATGGCGGCGAGTTTGCTACCCGCCGCAAAAGTGACATCGTGCGTTGCAACACCACGCTCCACCGGTTCCTGGTCGTGATTGAGCAGTTGCGTACCCAATGCTGCATATATATCCTGATGCACACAGCCACCGAATGCGGCAGCAAGGATCTGTATGCCGCGGCATATTCCAAGGATTGGCAATGAGCGTGCATCGGCAAGCTGCGCAAGCAACAGTTCCTGTCCGTCACGCGGAGGGTTAATTCCATGAAGCAATGAGTAGTCGGGTTCCTCGCCCATATAACGGGGGTCGATGTCGGCACCACCGGTGAGCAGCAGTGCATCTATATGCGATAGCGTCTCAACCAATGCCTCGCGCTCGGGATATGGCGGAATGAGCAGAGGCACTCCGCCGGCAACGAGCACCGAACGGTAATAGGCCTCGGCAAGTGTAGTCTTACCATCGGCGAAATTGGCTGTGATACCGATTATTGGGCGACGACGGTCAAAGACCGGATAGCGGCTATGCAGGGCGCGGAATTCACCGCCGACATCAAATTTATCTGTTGGCATAAATATTCTGAAAATAAAAAACACCCGTACTTAATAAAAAACACGGGTGTCGATTCTACAAAAATTATAGTTACAATATATCGATAATTCTATTCACAAAACTGTCATCCTGACGATAGAAAAGTTATTATATCCATGCATAACATAGACACTTCGCTTCGCTCAGTATGACATTTGAGCGTTTGGTCAACATCTATATTATTACCGAAATTATCCTGTTATTCCATTGGCATGTTGCGCTTGATGCTGTGGGCAAGCACAATCATTGTCTCTGTGCTCACTACACCGGGAATCTCCTGCACGCGACCGTTGAGCAACTGCATGAGGTGCTCGTTGTCGTGCGAATACATCTTTGCAAGAATTGAGTAAGGGCCTGTTGTGTAGCAGCACTCCACCACCTCGGGAATCTCGCGCAAGCGCTCAACCACATCCTTGTACATTGAACCGCGCTCAAGACGTATACCGATATATGTACAGGTGTTGTAGCCCAGACGGCGTACATCAATCTCGTAGCTTGAACCGGAGATTATGCCCATGTCAATAAGGTGCTGCACGCGCAAGTGGATTGCGGCGCGCGAAACACCGCACAACTCGGCAACATTGCGGAAGGGAATTCGTGCATCCTTTGAAATGATGCTCAATATTTTGAGGTCGAGCGCATCGACCTTGCATTCCATGTTTTTCATTTTAATGGTCAGTTATAAGTAGTTATTCTCATTTTACAATCTTAACGATTTCAATATCATAGACGAGTGCGCTGTATGGCGGGACCTTGTTGCTGCCCATTGCGCCATATGCCTTTTGCCAGGGAAGATAGAGTTTGCACTTTGTCCCGACAGGAAGCACAGTGAATGCATCGTAAAGACCGGGAAGCATGGTGGCCACCACCTCCTCAACAACCTCACCCCTTGAACTCTCGGCGAGATTTCCGTTGATGAACGATGCCTTGTAGATGTAGCCCACCTTGTTCGCAGGCACGGGAACTTCACCTGTTCCGGCACGTTCAATCTTCACCTGTACGCCCCCGGGGAGAGTCTGCACCCCACTGCGTGTGCTGTTCTTTGCAATGAACTCCTCGCTCGGCTGGCGGAACACATGGCCGTAGTAGTAGTCGCAGGCCTGCTCCATAGTCATCACCGACTTGTCGCCACAGGCGATGGCCTTTAATCCATCGAGGAAGATGCGTGCATCGACACGACGGGTGGTATCGCTTTGGTAGATGGCATTGTTCGCCTCTTCGAGCATCTCCATGGCCGATGCGCCCACCACAATACCCTGCGCATAGGCGAGAGCCGTCGGTGACTCATCGGCAGGAAAGGCATCGCACAGGCCCTTGACAAAATCATCACGGGTCTCCTGTGTAATCCCCATCTCCTTCATTGCCAATGGCATATCACCTGCAATCATCATGCTCACAGCAAATGCCATGGAATCCTGTTCATTGGAAAGATATGCTCCTGTGTCGACCACACCTGCAATTTCAACAGCACCTTGCTGTTTGTCGCGCGGTACGAAGCAAAGACCCACAAGCAGATAGACAGCCAGCGCGGCGACAATTGCCAAAAGAGCGGTTTTCCCGGTTTTCATCGCAGATATTTAGAGGACCTTGATTAGTTCAACATCAAAGACAAGAGCACTGTAAGGAGGAATCATCTCGCCTGCACCGTGCTCGCCGTATGCCATATCGTAAGGGATGTAAAGACGCCACTTTGCGCCCTCCTGCATCAACTGCAGCGCCTCGACCCAACCCATGATAACCTGGTTGACACCGAACACTGCGGGCTCGCCACGCTTGATTGAGCTGTCGAACACCGTACCGTCGATGAGTGTACCCTCGTAGTGGCACTGCACGCGGTCGGTTGCCGATGGTTTCTTGCCTTCGCCGGCTGCCAATACCTCGTACTGCAAACCGCTTGGCAACACTGTAACACCCTCTCTCTTCGCATTCTCGGCAAGGAAAGCCTCTCCGCTCGCCTTGTTCTGCGCATAAGCTTCCTCGGCCAGGCGGCGGAAATGCTCGTTCACGACCTGCTGTGCCTCGGAGTGTGAAATCTCGGTCTTTGCACCTGCCAACACATCCTTGAGAGCCTTTACGAAGTCCTCGATATTGATATCCTTGACACCCATTGAAAGTAGATTCTGACCTATACCCATTCCAAGGCCATAACTGAATTTGTCCATTTTCTTAAATTTATAATATTATACGAATTTCTGTCATTTTGCCACAAAGCATTTTTATATACTTTGTAAAGTTGAGACGGGCGAAGATACAATTAATATTCGTACTACAAACATAAAAGGCACTTTTTTTTATCCCGAAACAATATTTTTTCAAAATTAGCGGCAAAAACCTCGTTTTACATTTTGTCAGGCAATAAAAAGAGAGACCGACAAGCTGCAAAGCACAGCCTTCTGTTATTTATTATAAAAATATCCTGTCATAATAGCAAAAGCTCAATTAATTTCAATAACTTTGTAACAATAGTGCAATTTGAACTAAAACGTAAGTTTTAAAACAGATATAAAGAGATGTCCGGAACAATCATAATGGCAATAATATTCGTGGTGCTGGCTGTGGGAATGTACGCACTGCGCAGAATTTACGGCAACAGTTCCTCCGCTGTTGCAGATAGCTACGACCACCACGACGGAGAAAACGGGGTATGCTGCGGCAAGCACAGCAACTGCGAGAAGGGATATGACAACAGCAACCTCTACTTCGATGATGAGGAACTGGACCGCTTCAAGGGCATGAA
Source organism: Bacteroidaceae bacterium (assembly GCA_045650605.1). Lineage (GTDB taxonomy): Bacteria > Bacteroidota > Bacteroidia > Bacteroidales > Bacteroidaceae > HGM04593. The sequence goes on from JAZRRI010000071.1 coordinate 11,825, forward strand.
ACCCGAGGAGTACACCGATGCCGACATTGAAGAGTTCCGTCAGGTGCTCTACACCATGCGCGAAGAGGAGGTGGAGAACTGGGCACACTGCATTGAGACACGCGGAATTGAGTTGCCTGTAGAAATAAGGGAAGAGATTCTACTTATGTTGCAATAACACACCCAAGTGAACAGAACCGTGCGCAGAATCACATACTACATAACAGCCATTCTTGCAATTGCATGCCTTTGCAGCTGTGCAAGCAGAAAGAAGAACACTGCTTCTACGCGTATGTACCATGCCTTCACTGCCCGTTATAACACATACTACAACGGCAGCCAGGCATACGACAAGGCTTTGAAGGCGCAGAAAAGCAGTCACAAGGACAACTATCTTGAACAGTTGCCATTGCTCATTGTCAGCGACAAGAACACGCAAAAGACCGGTGCGAGCGAATATGACAGGGCAATAGAGAAGTCGCAGAAGGCAATAAAGAACCACTCGATAAAGAGACGTCCAAAGAAGCCGAGCGGCAAGAAACTCTCGGCGAAGGAGAAACTTTTCTACTCGCAGAAGGAATTCAACCCGTTCCTGTGGAAAGCATGGTTCCTGATGGCAAACTCACAGTTCCAGAAGGGTGAATTCACCGAGGCGGCCAGCACATACATCTACATATCGAGGCTCTACGAGAACAACCCCGCCATCGTGGCACAGGCACGCATAGGCCTGGCAAAATGTTATGCCGAACTGGAGTGGCTCTACGAAGCCGAGGATTTGCTGCAGCGTGTGCAGCGCGACACCGTGCCAGAGACACTGCAGAGCGAGTATGCCGTTGCAAAGGCCAATCTGCTGCTTAAACAGCAGCGTGGCGAGGAGGCCATCCCGCACATTAAGGCAGGATTGAAGCGCAAGGGGCAGACACCGCTCGACAAGGCTCGTGAGCACTATCTTCTGGGGCAATTGTATGCCGAAGCCGGCAACAACGAAGAGGCCTACAAGAGTTTTGGAAAGACAATAGCCCAAAGCCCGCCCTATGAGTTCGAGTTCAACGCACGTATTCGCCAGACCGAGACGGCAACGAGCGAAAACAACAAGAAGACACTGCGCAAACTGAAACGCATGGCAAAGTCGGACAAGAACACCGACTACCAGGCCGAGATATACTATGCCATTGGAAACATCCATCTTAGCTTGCAGGACACCACAGAGGCCATAAAGGCATACGAGACAGGTGTCGCATCGGGCGCGACAAGCGGATATGGTACCGGAATGCTGCACCTGTCGCTTGCAAAGCTGTACTGGAAAAAGGAGAAGTTCTCCAAAGCCCACGACAACTACAGCAAGGCGCTGTCAATGCTTGGAGAGGGGAACAAGCACTACGACGAGATGAAGTTCCGCAGCGAAGCACTTGCCGGTGTCATACAATATACCGACATTGTAGAGAAGCAGAGCGAACTGCTCTATTGGGCAACACTCACACCAGAAGAGCTCTACCCCATACTCGACGAGCTGATTGAGGAGGCCAAGCGCCTTGAGGAACTGAAAAAGGAGGAGGAGAAGAAACTTGAACGCGAGAACAACAGTGGCGGCGAGCTCGACCAGGCCGGCAACAATGCAGCAATGAACGTCGACAACCAGAGCGACAGGCAGCTATGGTACTTCTACAACCCGCAGATTGTTTCGCAGGGCATACGCACCTTCAAGGAGAAGTGGGGCGACAGGGAACTGAAGGACTACTGGAGATTCAGCAACACCATATCGTCATTAATGAGCAATGAGAGCATGATGGACAGCGTTGCAACCGACAGCCTTGCAATGGACAGCACCATTGCGGCGATGGACAGCATTGGCATTGACACCGGGATTGACACAGAGGTTGCCAATGACAGCCTTTCGACCGACCCCACCACACGCGAATACTACATACAGCAGATACCGACGACCGACGAGGAGAAGAGCGCTTCGCACAAGGCCTTGAGCGATGCACTTTTTGAAGCCGGTGTGCGTTTCAAGGATGATGTAAGTGACAAGCGCCTCACGCTCTCATATCTTGAGCGTGTCGTAAACGACTACCCCGAATTCGAGAGGCTCGCCGACACATATTACCAGTTGTTCCTCGCCTGCTCGCGCTGGGAGGAGAGCGAAAAGGCGGCCTACTACAAGAACCTGCTCATTGCCGGCTACCCCGACAGCACAATGACAAAGCGCATACAGGACCCCGACTTCTTTGAGAGTGCTGCGACACGCAAGCACAAGGAAGACTCAATCTACGTGAAGGCATACGCGCACTACACCTGCGAGGAGTATGACTCCGTCATTGCAGGCAACCTTTACAGCGCCGAAAAATACCCGCAAGGCAGCCACCGCGCACGCTTCATGTTCATTGACGCAATGGCAAAGCTATACAGCGACCGCCAGCAGGAGGCGCTTGAGGCACTTGAACAGCTGACAAGCAACTACTCGGCCGACAGCATAAGCCTTTTGGCAGCCGGCATAAGCACAGGTATAAAGGAGGGCAGGCTGCTGCACAGCGGCATATCAACATCAATCTGGGACCGCAAGGCCGATGGCACGATACGCAATAGCGAGGACAGCATACCGCAGTTCAGCACAACGCGCAACGAGCCATACTACTTTGTGCTCGCCTTCCCCAACGGCTCGCTCGACCAGAAGCGCCTGCTGTTTGAGATGGCACGCTACAACTTCTCGCGCTACATGGTCAGGAGCTTTGAAATGACATTTGAGGAGTTGGCCGAGATTACACTGCTTGAGGTGAAGGAGTTCCTGAACTTTGACGAGGCATTCCTGTACCGCAAGCGTCTGTTCGGCAACGCCGAGACAGCCAAACTGCTCGAAGGAATAAACACTTTTGTAATATCAAAGAGCAACCTCGATTTGTTATTACAGTATTATACGTTTGACGACTACACTGAGTTCTACGAAAAGAACTTCCTTGCCATACCCGAGGTTGAGATTGACGGCTACTCGCTCGACGAGCCCGACTATGGCGACGAGGATGCAAACGCTGATAACGAAGAAGAAACAGAGGAATAAGATGGCATACCGTTTACTATGGGCCGATGATGAGATTGAACTGCTCAAGGCCCACATAATATTTCTACAGGGCAAAGGGTATGAGGTCACGACAGTGACAAACGGCCCCGATGCCATTGAAGCCTGCACAAAGGAGGCTTTTGACCTTGTGCTACTCGATGAGAATATGCCCGGACTCACCGGCCTCGAGACGCTGGACATGATAAAGGAGATGCACCCGCAGACACCGGTGGTCATGGTGACAAAGAGCGAGGAGGAGGACATCATGGAGCAGGCCATAGGCTCAAAGATTGCCGACTACCTGATAAAGCCCGTAAACCCCAACCAGATTCTGCTGACACTGAAGAAGAACATACACCACAAGGAGATTGTGGCCGAAAAGGCCAACACCGCCTACCAGCAGAACTTCGGCAAACTATCGATGCAGATTGGCGATGCACGCACCACCGAGGAGTGGATGGAGATATACCGCAAGATTGTCTATTGGGAGCTGCAGCTTGAGGAGGCCGACACACAGATGCACGACATGCTCAAGTCGCAGAAGGAGGAGGCCAACAGCATATATGCGCGCTTTGTGAAGAACAACTACATGGAGTGGATGGCAGCCGGACGCGAGAAGCGCCCGCTAATGAGCCACGACCTGTTCCGTGAGCGCATATTCCCGCTTGTGGACAAGGGCGAAAAGGTGTTCATGATTATAATAGACAATTTCCGTTACGACCAGTGGCGCATGCTGGCAAAGGAGATTGGCGGCAGCTTTGCAATCGAGGAGGAGCTGTACACAAGCATACTGCCAACGGCGACACAGTATGCCCGCAATGCCATCTTCTCGGGCCTCATGCCAAGCCAGATAAAGGAGATGTTCCCGCAGCTATGGGTCGACGAGGAGGAGGAAGAGGGCAAGAACCTGAACGAGGAGGCACTCATAGGTACACAAATCGCACGCTACCGCCGCAAGGACAGCTACTCCTATGGCAAGGTACTCACATCGGCCGCAGCCGAGAAATACATAGACAACATACACAGCCTGGCAAAGAACGACATAAACGTGCTTGTGGTGAACTTCATAGACATGCTCTCGCATGCCCGCACCGAGTCTATGATGGTGCGCGAATTGGCAGCCAACGAGGCGGCATACCGCTCAATCACACAGTCGTGGATACGTCACTCGGCAATTAAGAAGCTGTTCGACTACCTTGCCGAGAGCAAGTACACCGTTGTAATAACCACCGACCACGGCAGCATACAGGTGGATACCCCGACCAAGGTTATCGGCGACAAGAACACAAACACCAACCTACGCTACAAGCTGGGCAAGGCACTCAACTACAGCGGCAAGGATGTATTCGAGATAAAGAACCCGACCAAGGCATTCCTGCCACAGCCGAACTTAAGCACCAGCTACATCTTTGCCACAGGCAACAAGTTCTTTGCCTACCCCAACAACTACAACTACTACGTGTCGTACTACAAGGACACGTTCCAGCACGGCGGCATATCGATGGAGGAGATGCTTGTACCATTCATTACAATGAAACCTAAAAACAACCGACAATAATGAGCGAACAGATATTTACAATACACAGCCTTGAGGAGTACCCCGCAGCTGCAAAGTGGTTTACAGGCTTTCTGCAGAAGGGTAACATTTTTGCCTTCTATGGCAAGATGGGCACCGGCAAGACCACATTCATTAAGAGCCTGTGCGAGGAGCTTGGCGTTGAGGACACCATAAACTCACCCACATTTGCCATTGTGAACGAGTACGAGGACAGAGAGGCAAACACTATATTCCACTTCGACTTTTACCGCATAAAATCCATTGCCGAGGTCTACAACATGGGCTACGAGGAGTACTTCTACAGCAATGCCTACTGCTTCATAGAGTGGCCCGAGCTTATTGAGGAGCTGCTGCCCGAGGAGCACATAAGGGTGGAGATAACCGAGGGCGACAACGGCACACGCACAATAAAGGTGACCGTCAACGACTGAATGGTACATTTGTCATACTGAGCAAAGCGAAGTATCTGAAGCCTACAACCTTCCTGTCGTCAGGATGACAATCCAACGAAAAGAATGAATCGCCAAAACAGAAAGAACAGACAAAAAACACAATAATATGAAAATCAACGCAAACGCATCGGGTACAAGAACCATAGAGGTAACCGTAGAACAACTGCAGATAATAAGGAAATATTCACTGCTCGACAGAATTGCCAACAGCACAGGTGTCATTGACGAGGAGTCACTCAACAAACTGCGACTCACAGTGCGCTCGCTCATTGCATCGCAGACAATGGCATCGAAGGAGCTGCTCGACATATGCCCAATACTTTACCACGAGGACATGAAGGCTCTTGGACTCAGAAACCTCATCAAGTGCTACGGCGAGTGGATTGCAACAGCGACAGCAGAGGAAGCTGAAGGAACAGATGAGTAACAGAAAAATAACCGATTGGCTGCCCACCACACGCAAGGAGGCCGAACTGCGCGGATGGGACGAACTGGACGTTGTAATGTTCAGCGGCGATGCTTATGTGGACCACCCGTCATTCGGTGCGGCGGTAATTTGCCGTCTGCTGGAGGCCGAAGGGCTGCGGGTAGCCATTGTTCCACAGCCTAACTGGCAGGATGACCTGCGTGACTTCAAGAAGATGGGACGTCCACGCCTGTTCTTCGGAATATCGGCAGGTTGCATGGACTCCATGGTGAACAAATACACCGCCGCCAAGCGATTCCGCAGCGAGGATGCCTACTCGCCAAACGGCAAGCACAGCATGCGCCCCGAGTATGCAACAACCGTATATTCAAATATCCTCAAGAAGTTATACCCCGACTGTCCAGTGGTGATTGGCGGTATTGAGGCATCCATGCGCCGCTTCACACACTACGACTACTGGCAGGACCGCCTTATGAAGAGCATTCTTGTGGAGAGCAAGGCCGACGTGCTTGTATATGGCATGGGCGAACAGCCTATGACGGCACTGTGCAAGGCCATGCAGGCAAGACTGCAGGAGAGCGGTGCCGCACACATAACAGCCGACGCTGCACGCGAAATAACAAAGGATATACACCAGACAGGATACCTTGCCCGCAAGAGCGACGTTGCCTTTGACGAAGCACATGACAGGCAGCTTGCCCCGCACGCTGTGTGCCTTAAGGACAAATCAAAGCAGGCGGCAAACTTCCTTGCGATAGAGAAGGAGTCGAACAAGGTGAGTGCAAAGAGATTGATGCAGGAGTATGACGAGGGTGTGGTGGTAATAAACCCGCCGTTCCCCACAATGACAACAGAGCAGCTGGACCACAGCTTCGACCTCCCCTACACCCGCCTGCCCCACCCCAAATACAACGGCAAGCGCATACCGGCATATGACATGATAAAGCACTCGGTGAACATACACCGCGGATGCTTTGGCGGATGCGCCTTCTGCACCATATCGGCCCACCAGGGCAAGTTCATTGTCAACCGCAGCGAGGAGAGCATTCTGCGCGAAATAAAGGAGATTGCAAAGATGGAGGATTTCAAGGGCTACCTTAGCGACCTTGGAGGCCCGTCGGCCAACATGTACATGATGAGAGGCAGGAACAGCGAACTGTGTGCCAAGTGCTCGCGCCCATCGTGCATACAGCCTAAGATATGCCCCAACATGAACATTGACCACAGCGCACTGCTCGAACTCTACAAGAAGGTAGATGCACTGCCCTGCATAAAGAAGAGCTTCATCGGCAGCGGTGTGAGATATGACATGCTGCTTCACAGAACAGGCGACAAGAGGCTCGACGAGGTCACAGACAGATATACCGAGGAACTGATACGAAATCACGTCAGCGGCCGTCTGAAGGTGGCTCCCGAGCACACAAATGACTCGGTGCTCAAGCTCATGCGCAAGCCGTCGTTCAAGCAGTTCCACGACTTCAAGCGAATATTCGACCGCATAAACAGCCGCCACAACCTGAAGCAGCAGATTATCCCCTACTTCATAAGCAGCCACCCCGGCAGCACGGTAGAGGCGATGGCCGAGCTTGCAGCAGAGACCAAACAGCTGAACTTTCACTTGGAGCAGGTGCAGGATTTCACCCCCACCCCAATGACAATGGCAACGGAGATGTACTACACAGGCATAAACCCCGAAACAGGTGAGAATATCTACGTTGCACGCTCAATGAAGGACAAGGAGGCACAGAGGAGGTTCTTCTTCTGGTACAAGCCCGAAGAGCGCAAACAGATAGCACAACTGCTTCGCAGGATGGGAAGGAATGACCTGGTAAAGAAATTAGGGATATAGAAAAGTATATGGGTTTCGGCATTGCCGAAACCCATATACTTTTCTATTAATTGATAATAGCTGAACGTCGGGGGCTTGCTTAAAAGCAGCTTTAACCTTTCAGTTTTAACCGCACTGTGTGCGATTGAAACTTGGCTGCGCGAGTTGCGTACGTAAATAAATTTCCGTCCACTCGCTTGCACAAGTTTTCAGATTTCACCTTTCCGCTTTAACCTTTCCACTTTTAATCACTCCTCTACCTCGAACTCCTCTTTACCAACGCCGCAGAGTGGGCAAACATAATCATCGGGGAGATTCTCGAACGCTACACCAGACTCAATACCCTGCTCAGGGTCACCAATCTCGGGGTCATAGACCCACTGACATACTGTACAGATATACTTTTTCATAATTATCTTTATTTTAAATATTAAACAAATCAAGTGAAACAAATGTTCGCGCTTTTGTATTGAAAGGCTTGCTTCATCTGTTTCTTTTGCAAATTTAACACATTTAATTAAAATGCAACAATAAATTTCGTTAAATTGTTTTAATATTGTAATCGTTTCATCTTTTAGAAAGATAATTATCGTACAGCGTGCGCATTCCTTGCGATGCTCCCTGCCTAATTACAGTGACATCACGCCTTGTAACATGCACATCATTGGGGTCAATAAGGTAAACAGGCACACCTGCAGGCACATAGTCCAACAACCCTGCTGCGGGATAGACGTTGAGCGAAGTGCCAATGATTACAAAGGCATCGACACCACGGAGCGTCTCGATGGCATCACTCATGCGCGGTACAGCCTCGCCGAACCACACAATAAATGGGCGCAGCTGCGAACCGTCGGCTGCGCGGTCACCAAGATGAAGGTCGCTTTCGGGTGACGGTAAGTTTATTACATAGTTAAGGTTCTGCGGAGCTTGAGAAGAACAGGCCTTCATGAGTTCGCCATGCAGGTGAATGACATTTGTGGAGCCGGCACGTTCGTGCAGGTCGTCGACATTCTGCGTAACAACGGTTACGTCAAAACGCTCTTCAAGAGCGGCAACAAGCCTATGCCCCTCGTTTGGCTCCACAGTGAGCAGTTCGCGGCGGCGCTTGTTGTAGAACTCAAGGACGAGCTCGGGATTTGCAGCATAACCCTCGGGGGTGGCAACAAGCTCTACGGGATACTCATCCCACAGGCCACCACCGCCACGGAAAGTGCCAAGCCCACTCTCTACACTCATTCCTGCACCGGTAAGAATTACAATCTTCTTCATAACATTATTCTATTATAACGTAAGTTCGATATAAACTAAATCAAATCGCGAACCTGTCATCCCGACAGAGCGTAGCGACGAGGGATCTCAAAAATATCGTAAAATAAGAGATCTCTCACATACGTTCGAGATGACAAAATACGCTAAATTTTAGTA
>JAZRRI010000072.1:0-20236 GCA_045650605.1 Bacteroidaceae bacterium
GCTCGTTCAATAACTTCATAGCAAATGCGTTGAGTGCCATTGCTGCATATTGTTTCTTTGAAAAGAAACCCGCCATTGATGTGGAATTCATCAATGACGGGCAACTTGCTTTCTTCTAAAATTATATCGAACTCACGTTAATTAGGGTGGCTAAAGGTTACTTTGTAATCAACTCTACAATGTAGTCAATACCTGTAGGTACTTCGTTGAACATCAGCTTCACACCCTCCTTTGTCTTCTTGAACTTCACAGGCTGTTTGTTGCTGTATGTGAAAGCTTTCTTTACCTTGCAGTCGAGCGGTAGGGTAAGCTCTTTCTCCTTGCAGTCGAATATGTGTACGAAAAGGCGGTCGCCCTTACGTGTTGTAACACCCCAATCCTGTGCGGGGATGTCGCCGGCTGTGGTGCCGTAGACGGTCTCGCCGTTGGCGCGTAGCCATTCGCCCATCTCCTTCATTCGCTCAATGGCTGCTGCGGGGATTTCGCCGTTGGGTTGTGGCCCGACGTTCAGAAGCAGGTTCGCACCTTTGCCCGATGTGCTCACAAGCAAACGTATAAGTGTCTCGGTGCTCTTGTAGTTCTGGTCGACAAGCTTGTAGCCCCACATGCCGTTCATTGTCTGGCAAGTCTCCAGGGGCAGGCGGCTCACGCTCTGTCCGCTGAGTCCGGCCTTGTTCTCACCCGGCAGGTCACGCTCGAAAATCTGTATGTCCTCACCCGGGAACGGTGTCTCGTGGTGGTTATTGCCGATGAGGCAGGCGGGCTGCAGGCTGTGTATGAGGGCATACTGCTCGTCGAGCTGCCAGTTGAAAGGTATGCTGTCCTGGTCGCGGTCCCACTTGCCGTCGAACCATATTGCGCCAATCTCGCCATAGTTGGTGAGCAACTCGGTGAGCTGCTTGTTCATGAAATCGTAGTAAGCGGGCCAGTCTGCTTTTGACTTGTCGCGTCCGATGACCTTTGTTCCTGTGCGGCCAAGCGGGTACTCGTCGCGTGCCCAGTCGATATGCGAATAGTACAGATGCAGCCTGATACCCTGCTTGTGGCACTCCTCGGCAAGCTCCTTTATTACATCGCGGCCGAACGGTGTCGCGTCGACAATGTTATAATCACTCTGCTCGGTGTCCCACATTGAGAAACTGTCGTGGTGGCGGCTGGTGAAGCAGATGTATTTTGCACCGGCATCCTTAATGGCTGCAACCCACTCCTTGGCATTGAAACGGTGGGGGTAGAATGCATCGGCAGCCTTGGCATACTCGGCCTTGTCAATGGGGTAGTTCTGCAAATACCACTCGCCCTGTGCGAACATGCTGTATATTCCCCAGTGGATGAAGATACCGAACTTGCTGTCGGCAAACTCCTGGCGTGATTTCAGGTTCTCGGCTGTAGGTGTATACTGCGCTTTTGTGGTTGTTGGCGCTACAAGCAGCAAAGCAACGGCTGCCGCCTGTATGGTTCTTTTGATGATATTCATATCTTGTGTTTTTATTTGTCGTTCCATGCAAAAATAGACGAACAATGTGAAAAGTACAAATTATTCTTTCGTTTTAATTATTTTATCTTATTTTTGCATCTACATGAAAAATCAAAACAAACCAATATGAAAAAAACATCTCATCTCTTTTGGGCACTGCTTGCATTGCTTATTCCTTTGCAGCAACTTGCAGCCCAGGAACTGGAACCTACAGTCGAGAAGGTTACGGTATACCGTATCGAGAATGTTGCCAACGGTAAATTCCTATCTAATGGCGACAATGTAAACAATGATGCACGTATTGTATTTGCTGTCGGCAATGATGCAAGCACCGGGCAGGAGTGGGCCATGTATCCCACCGAGGTTGATGGTGTCTTCTCCTTTGTGAACCCTACATCGGGCAAGGCGCTCGACATGGCTCCGGGTGTGGGATACCCTGTGCAGTGGGACTATGAACCCGCAAACCCCAACCAACGTTTCAAGATTGTGGCTCCGGGCGATGGTTACAACCGCATAGCAAATGCATCGAACCCCTACCAATACCTTGCACCGTCTGCCGACGGATATCCCATGATGCTCACAGAATTTGCCGATCAGGATATCCTCTACTTCTTCCACAACACGGGCAAGCAGTTCTCGCAGGCCAAGGTATATGCAGGCAAGAGCTATGTAATAAGCAACGTTGCGACAAAGAAAGTGATGACTATTCCTGCAGATGCTGCAAGTGCGGCGCTCATTGAAATGAAACCTTATGTCGAGGGCGAGAATAGCCAGACCTGGAGGATTTCTAACGGAAAGACAGGCCTTGTGTTGACCTCGAACAGTTGCAACATGTCAATGGATATGTTCCTCAATGGCGACAGAACACCACTTGTATATGCTACCGATACCGACAACGAGAACCAGAACGTAATACTTGAAGAGGCCGGAGACGGTTACTTCTATCTTACAGGTTCATATAAGGGTACAAAGTTCTATATCAGTGTAAATGGCGACAAACTCATTGCCTCTACCGACAGGAATGGTGATTACAGCAAGTTCTTCTTTACCATGGCAGTAGGCCCTGTAGGTGACTATTGGGAGAACCAGCTGGTGTACGAGGAGAACAAGGAGGCTGCACGTGCGACATTCATACCATACTGCACTACAGAAGCCATGAAGAGCGATGTGAACTACCACAAGGCATGGCTCACTCCCGAGAAGGCCGACTATCTGTCGCTCAACGGTACATGGAAATTCAATCTTGTTCCCGAACCGTCGGTACGTCCCGGCGAGGATGATTTCTGGGGCAACGATGCCGATGTGTCGGCATGGGACAACATCGAGGTACCATCGTGCTGGGAGATGAAGGGCTATGACCTCCCCCTCTATGTGAACGTTGAGTATGCATTCCTCAACAATCCCCCTTATATAAAGAACAAGGTCGATGGTGTGGGTGACAACCCGGTAGGTTCATACCGCCGCACATTCACCTTGCCTGCAGAATGGGATGCAAAGAATGTGTTCCTGCATTTCGACGGTCTTTACAGTGCCGCATTCGTGTGGGTGAACGGTGAATATGTAGGTTACACCCAGGGCGGAAACAATGACCATGAGTTTGACTTGAGCGCACATGTACGTACCGGCGAGAACAACATCTGCGTGCAGGTGTTCCGCTGGAGCGATGCATCGTATCTCGAAGGTCAGGACATGTTCCACATGAGCGGCATGCACCGCGATGTATATCTCTATGCTACACCAAAGGCTTTTGTGAGCGACCATTATATCACAAGCACCCTGAACTCTACATTCAATGGCGGCAGCATGAATGTTGCGCTTGAGATTGACAACCGTGGCGGCGAGGCTGCAAGCAAGGTCGTTGAGGTGGAACTTGTTTCTCCCGACGGCAATGTTGTGGCAAAAAAGAGCGAGGCAGTGGAATTTGCAGCGGGTGTAAAGGGTGTAAAGAAGAATATTGCATTTGACGCACTCTCATCTCTGTTGGCATGGACATCGGAGACACCAAACCTCTACACCGTCATTGTACGTCAAAAGGATGCTGCCGGCAACGAGGAGATGGTGTTCTCTACAAAGTATGGTTTCCGCACCATCGAGATAAAGAACGGTGTGGTGCTAATCAATGGCCAGCGTGTATATTTCAAGGGTGTGAACACACAGGACAGCCATCCGCTCTATGGCCGCACAATGGATGTTGCCATGATGCTCAAGGATATTGAACTGATGAAGCAGGCCAATGTGAACCTTGTGCGTGCGAGTCACTATCCACGTGCCGCAAAGATGTATGCGATGTTCGACTACTACGGACTTTATGTTATGGACGAGGCCGATGTGGAGTGCCACAAGAGCTGGAGCGACAAGAAGGACAACAGCATATCGAACGACCCTACATGGCAGGCGCAGTATGTCGACCGCACAGTGCGCATGGTCATCCGCGACCGCAACCACCCATCTGTAGTATTCTGGTCACTTGGCAACGAGTCGGGTACGGGTGTCAACTTCGATGCTACATACTCGGCAACCAAGGCTCTCGATTCGCGCCCGGTACACTATGAGGGTTATTCAAACGTGAATTCGGCAAAGAATACCGATATGGATTCAAAGATGTACCCCGACCTTGCTTATACACGCAACCATTGCAACAACAGCATCGGTGGCGAGCCCTTCTTCCTTTGCGAGTATGCCCATGCCATGGGTAATGCTGTCGGCAACCTGCAGGATTATTGGGATATAATCGAGGGCAGCAGATATGGAATAGGCGGATGTATATGGGATTGGGTAGACCAGTCAATCTATGACCCGCAGGCAATAAAGAACGGCGTGCTTGAGAAGAACGGTTTCCCGCACTTTACCTCAGGCTATGACTATCCAGGTCCTCACCAGGGTAACTTCTGTAATAATGGTATAATCACTGCCGACCGTGCATGGACTGCAAAGCTCACCGAGGTCAAAAAGGTTTACCAGTATGCTAAATTCACCTACAGCAACGGCGTACTTCAGATAAAGAACAAATACAATTTCACAAATCTTGAAGACTTTGCGTTGCGTTACACAGTGCTTTGCAATGGCGAGGTTGTTGAGACAAATACCGTGGCGGTTCCATCGACAGCCCCGGGTGCTACCGCTTCTATACCGCTATCATTAGCTACAAAAATGGAGCAGGGCTGTGAGTATCTCCTCAATGCTGAACTTCTAAATAAAGAGGCCGAGGAGTGGTGCGAGGAAGGTTACCCGATTGCAAGCGAACAGTTTGTATTGCAGGAGCGCAGTGCATTGTCGGATGCAGCTCAGGGTAACGAGCCCTTGACTGTAGAGAAGAACAATGGTGTCTCCGTGTCGAACAGCAAGATAAGTTTCAAGGTCAATGCACAGGGTTTCATCACCGAGTGGATTGCCAATGGCGTGCAGGTTGTCGAGCCTGGCAAGTACCCCATCTACAGCAATATCCGTTGGATTGAGAACGAGAGCCCTTACGGCAACCACAACTTTGGTGACTATGAGGCATCAATCAACTCTGCAACAGTGAGCAGTGCGCGCTCGGGCGATGGCAAGACTTGTAACGTGACAGTCAAAGTGAACCACAGCAAGTGCTCGTATGTAATAACATATTCGGTATATTCAAGTGGTGTGGTAGACATGAAGGTTGAGTACAGTACACAGGCTACCGGTTTGCGCCGCATTGGTCTCGACATGCTGTTCCCTGCAGGTTATGAGAACGTTGAGTATTATGCCAAGGGACCTTGGGAGAATTATATCGACCGCCAGACAGGCTCTTTCCTCGGCCGTTATACAACAACCGTTGATGATATGTTCGAGATGTATCCTCACCCGCAGTCACATGGTAACCGTATGGCATTGCGCGACCTTACAATGTGGAACCCTGAGAATGGCAATGCCATCAGGATAGAAACCGAGGGACAGGTATCGTTCTCACTTTCACACTATGACCAGCGTCAGTATCTCACTCCGCAGCTTCACCCATGGGAGTTGAAGAAAGACGGTGTTGTGTATGCAACATTCGATTATATGCAGCGTGGTTTGGGTAACGGTAGCTGCGGCCCGGGTACAGAGGGCCAATACCACTGTCCTTCTTATCAGAAGTTCATCCACAAATTGCGCGTGAGCACTATAAATGGTGCCGAGACCGGTATCGGTGAAGTTGGTGTGAACGGTTGCGAGGTGGAATATGACAAAGCGACACAGGCCGTTGTATGCAGTGGCGTTGATGCCGGAACGGATGTTGCGGTATATAATCTTGGCGGCATGTCTGTTGGCAAGGTTGTAGCCAATGACTCCAATGCCGTGGTGTCACTTGCCGGTCAGCCACGGGGCGCATATATTCTTATCATCAAGGAGAATGGTGCAGTGCGCACACATAGGTTTATAAAATGGTAAATTGTTCTCACACAATCCGAGCCTGGCTTGCGAACCAGGCTCGGATTGTGTTGTTTAAAAGTAAATAGTCTGTAATATGAATTTTAATGTCTCGGGAATAATTATAGGTGTAGCCACATTCTTGATTATAGGTCTGTTCCATCCTTTGGTGATAAAGGCCGAGTATTACATAGGGGTAAAGAGCTGGTGGCTTTTTCTGCTGCTTGGCATTCTGTCGGCTATAGCGTCGTTGCTGGTTGCGGACCTGATAATCTCAATACTTTTGGGCGTTGTGGCCTTCTCCTCTTTCTGGAGCATCGGCGAGGTGTTCCAACAAAAGAAGAGGGTGGAGAAGGGATGGTTCCCTGCAAATCCTAAAAGAAAGAAATAGAGTGATGGGGTTGACTAAAAGCAACTCTTTCTATTCGGCATTTTCAAAAACCCGGGTGGCCAAATTTCTTTTGGCCACCCGGGTTTTGCTAATAAAAGGTATGACGTATTACCTTGTAGAATCATTCGCTGTAACGGTTGTTTCCATAGGTATCGCTGCGAGGCATTGTACAAGCGAGTCGCGTACAATGGCAAAAGCCGCTTTGTTCTCTTCGCTAATTGGCATCTTGGGCTGCGACTTGATTGTGAGCGGGTTTATGGGTTTGCCGTTCTCATAGACACGGAAGTCGAGGTGCGGACCTGTTGAGAGGCCTGTTGAACCCACGTAGCCGATAACCTGTTTCTGCTTTACATAATCGCCCTCCTTCAGGCCCTTTGCATAGCCCGACAAGTGCATGTAGCTTGTGGTGTATGTTGCGTTGTGGCGTATTTTGAGGTAGTAGCCTGCACCGTTTGCCTGGTAGGCTTTCTTTATAACCTTGCCGCTGCCTATTGCATATACCGGCGTTCCCTTGGGTGCGGCATAGTCTACACCGTGGTGTGCGCGGCGGCGCTTCAGTACCGGGTGATAGCGGCTGTTGGAGAATTTCGACGATATGCGGTAATAGTCGAGCGGTGCTTTCAGGAACGCACCCTCGAGGCTGTTGCCGTCGCTGTTGTAGAAAAGCTCCTCACCCGCCTGTGTGAACGGTATGGCATATACCAGGTTGTCCGAAGTCTTGAACGATGCCGCCATTATGCGGTAGTTGTTGAGTGGGGTATCCTCGACATACTCCTGTGCATAGATGATGCGGAATTCATCGCCACTCTGGATACCGAAAAAGTCGATTGACCAGCCGAAGATGTGCGACATTTCAACTGCCAACAGTGGAGATGCATTGTTCTCCTCCATTGCAAACCATAGCGATGAGCTCACAGTGCCCGCAACCTCGCTCTCGCGCCACTCTACAGGCTTGCGCTTGCGCTCGGCCTTGTAATCATTGGCAATGTCAAAGGTAATATATGATTTAGGGCTCTCCTCGTAGATGAAATAGCGTGGGGTGGCGGCACTGTCCTTGTTACACAACAGGGCACATGCCTGTCCCGGGCGTATTTTGCGCACGTTGAAGATGCTGTCGGGGCATTGTGTGAGTTTGTGTATCTGGTTGGCATTGAATCCAAGGCCATAGAGCATGTCTGCTATTGTCTGGTTG
Source organism: Bacteroidaceae bacterium (assembly GCA_045650605.1). Taxonomy (GTDB): domain Bacteria; phylum Bacteroidota; class Bacteroidia; order Bacteroidales; family Bacteroidaceae; genus HGM04593. The sequence continues at coordinate 7,429 of JAZRRI010000072.1, forward strand.
GGCTTTATGGTGTCATAGGTAACGGCAAAATCCTCTATCGGAAGGTCGTATTTCATTACAACAATCTTCTCCACAACCTCTTCGGTTGCAGCCTCCTCTGTTGCCGGCAGTGTGTTCTCATTTGTGTTTTTAGAGCAACTTATAAAGCTGCAGCCCATTGCAATGAGTGCAATGGCTGTGGTTGTCTTCATCCTATTGAGTACTCTTGTCATCAGTATCTATTTACTTTAGTTTAAAAAAGCAGATGAAGGGTGCCCTGGGCACCCTTCATCTGCAATATATGGTGCTGTCTTACTTGATAACTGTCTTTATGCCGTTTACGATGTAGATGCCCTTTGGCAGTGTGCCCAATTTGCTTGCATCCATGGTTTCAAGAACTTTTATGCCGCCTGTGCTATACACAATCCAACCCTTCTCACCGTTTGCAATAATCTCCTCAATACCGGTTTCGTTCTCTACAATATATTTGATGGTAATACCTTTCATCTCCTTTGAGTTGCGGTCTACAAAATAACCGTCGGCAATTTCAAGGATATATGTGCCGTTCTTTGTTACAGGAGCATCAAGCAAAAGACCTCCCTGGTTCTGTTCCACATAAGAGCCGTCCTCCTTGAGGTTTGTGAATGAGAATGGAATTGTCTCGTCGCTTCCCTCTTTGTACAGCTTTGCCTCTTTCGATGTATCGACAGTTGTGGCAATGTTGCTGAATGTGAAGAGGATGTAGCTCAACTTCTCAACCTTACTGCCGTCTGCAGGCTCTACTGCTGTTATTGTTGCTGCAGCTGCTGAACCAATGTGGGTGTATGAGTATATGCTGCGTGTCCATCTTCCCTTGATGGGGTGTTTATAGTTCATGCCTTCAGGGTTAAGTAGAATGTCGCCTGTGATGATGAGGTCGATATTTACATTGTCCACTGATACCAGTTCCTCGTCTATTGTAAATTTAAGGGTGTTGGCATCTACCTGTGTACATGTGTATGTCTTGTCTATCTCGTATGTGCGGTCCTCGCGCTGTCCGCTCTGTGCCTTGAGGCTGAAGTCGCTTGAAACGGCAATGCCCTCTTCGCATGTGATGGTGAATTCTTTCAATCCCTGTACATAGCTTCCATCCTCGGGAGTGATTGTTGCCTTGGGGTATTCGCGTAACATGTATACCGATGGGAGTACCATGTCGCCGGCCTTTTCGGCATAGCAACCGAAGATGTTATTCTCGGCAGAATAATACAGTGTGCTGTTGCCGTTCTTGATGGTAGCCTGTCCATTATCTATCGACACGCTCCACACTGCGCTTGCTGCAGGCTTTTCTGCTGCAAATGACACTTTGCCGTCATTGCCCTCGAGGTACATGTATCGGTTCTCTGCATCCTGGATGGTGTAGCCGCCATCGGTGCTTGTGAAGGTGAATGCATTGTATTCTACAGTTTCAATGTACTTGTCATATTTGCCTGATACCTTGCGGCTCTGCAGGTTACCGTTTGTGGCACCGAAAAGGAAATCGGCAACGCTGTCATTTGCAACGAATGCATATCTGTTGCCACTTGCTATTGTTGTTGCAGGAACGTATGGTTTTGTGGGAGAAACAATGTATTTTGCCTCTACAATGTCACTCTTGTAAACAGTCTCACCATCCACTTTTACAGCCATAGCCTTTATGGTTGCCGACTCTGTGAGTTCGGGGTACATTACATAGTATTTGCTGCACTTGGTGGTTCCGGTCTCGCTCAGGAAATCTTCATAGCTGGGGTCTGTGCCATCCAGTGTGTAGTAGAGCACAAGGGTCTGGTCTGCAGTTTCTGCAGTTACAGTAACTTTGTTCTCATATACTCCTTCAGGGGTTTTGAAAGTGGGGGTTTCAACATTAACCATGTCTGTTGGCAACTCATATTCAACGGTAATGCTCTTTACATAGTATGCCTTTTTTGTTGAAGTAGTCCATATGATTGTAATGTCGCCTGTTGTGTCGTCGCAGTCAAATGTATATCCGGTTGCTGTAGTGTTAGGTTTGAATTCCTTTGATTGGTTTCCTATTGTTATAGTAAATGTGGCATCACTGTTTGACGCGGTGCTGCTATTTACTGTTACGCTCTTTATTTTGTAGCTTGCGAAGCCTGATGTGCTCAGTGTGTACGATGGGTTCATGTTCGTACTGCTTCCAATCTGAATACCTTTTGTTGAATTCCATCCAATGTGAGTTGCTGTTGAGGCATTCCACTCAATGTCACTGAATGTTACTGCGCCACCGGTTGTGGTGAGTTCACCATTCTTGAATGTGTGTGTGTAGGTCTCGGCGTTTGCTGTTGCAAGAACGCAGAAAATTGTAATAAGTGAAAGTAGAATCTTTTTCATATCAATATGTTTTGTTTTTATCAATAAAGAGCTGTTTGAATTTATATTGCCAGTTTCTATAATAAAATATTTTTTTAAATTTAACCTGAGTTCGATATAAGAATTTATACTAAAATTTAGCGTATTTTGTCATCTCGAACGTATGTGAGAGATCTCTTATTTTACGATTTTTTTGAGATCCCTCGTCGCTACGCTCTGTCGGGATGACAGGTCCGCGATTTGATTTAGCTTATATCGAACTCACGTTAATTTAAACGGCTTTTAAGTTTCAGTTTGCAAAGTTAGTGATTTATTGATAGATATTTGATATCGCTTGTGTTAAATATTGCGTTAGCGGCCTGGAAATTTCCGGGCCGCTAACGCAATAGTATTTCAGTTTTTACTGTTTACTGTTCTTTACTTCTTCTATCTTGTTTATAAAAGCATCGAAATCTGTTTCTGTCTGCATAATTACACCAGCGGGTTCTCCATTGGGTTCAAGAATCAGGTAAGTCGGGAACATCTGCACATCGAATTTTTCCAAAATGCGTGCACCTTCGTCGCTCTCGTCGCCAATGCTTATGCTCACAAATTCCCTGTTCAGGTATTCAGCCACTTTGTCATGCGGGAATACCCTGTCTTTCATCATCTTGCATGGCACACAACCGTCGGTGTGGCACTCAATGAAAATGTGCTTGTTTTCTTGGGTGGCCTTTGCAATTGCCTCTTCCAATGTTATGTCCAGGAAATTTGTTCCGGGGCCGGTGTAGAACTCGGCAAAACGTGCCTTTTCTATCATGGATGCCATTTCGGGGCCAGGTGTCGGCGCATGAGCCGATATAATCTCGCCCTTTTTGCCAATGATTATGTAACGTGGAACACTTGATATCTGGAAGTCGCTCTCGAACTGCGATTGTTCCTCGCAGTCGGGGAACAGGTTAATCAAACCCTGCATGTTGTGCTTTCTGATGCTCTCTATCCATGCCTCCTTGTCCTCGCTGCGGTCAATGGAAATTGTAGCGAAACAAACGTCACTTTCACGGCGGAACCAGTAGCGCATGCCTGTGAATTTGTGCATGTGCTCAAGGCAACTGTGGCACCATGTTGCCCATACATCAATGACAAGTACCTTGCCTTTGAACTCCTCAAAGGTGTGCTCGTTACCTTCGATATCCTTCAGCACTGATATGGGTGCCGGGTTGCCCGGCATTAGGCGGGTGAAGAGCCTGTACATCTCAAGCACTTCGGTTTTCAACGGGCTGTCGGCAACGTTCTCCTCAATGAGCGGCTCAATGCTCTTGAGCCCGTCGGTGCATCCGCTGTTCTGCAACGGGAATTTCAGCCTCTCAAGGTATTCGTTGTGCAGTGCGCTGTTCTTGCTACTGAAGACGGTGCGCAGCTTGTTATAGTCGTTCTCGTTGAGCGCTCTTATCTCATAGAATACCGTGGCTGTCACTCCGTCGCGCGAGTCGTTGAAACTGTTGCCCTCTTTCATGGCCTGCAGGGTGAAATAGTGGTCGGCAAACTTGCCTATTTTCTTTGTGTTTGCGAACTGCGCGACAACCTCATTATCGAATGACAGCTCGGTCGCGTGCTCGGGTAATCCGTAGATGTCCTCGTTCTTGCCGCGGCATTTGAACATGTACTCTCCGCTGTTCCATACAAAGTGGCATTGGTTAAGTGTGTGGACTCCTTTTTTATCCTCGGCTATGGTCTGTTTAATGGAGTCGTACAATGCTGTTATCTCTGCCGCATTGTCGAACTTGCGCAGCCAGATACTGTCGTATAGCGCAATATCCTGGGCTTCAACACTCTCATTGCTGTTCTGTGATGTTCCACATGTGGTCGCTATAAAAGCAACCAATGTAATTGCTAAAAAGCGGAAATAGTATTTCATAGATGTATGGTTGTTACTTGTTTATACCATAGGCAATACCTTGCAGGTCAATGCCGTATTGCTCCTTCATGTGCTTCACGGTAATCTCATACTTCTCGGTGAGCATGGGGTAGAGGCTCTTGGGATAACGCGCTTCGAACTCCTCGGGTGTGAGCCACATAGCATTCTTTATGTATGCGTTGAAAAGGTTATACTCCTTGTATTTGTCCTTTTCCCAATAGTAGCAGCTTACCACGCTTTCAAGTGGACGCCACAACTGTTTCAGCTGGCCTGTTCCGAAGTTGTCGTTCAGGTCGTCAATGAAACCGAGCTTATACTTGTAGTTCTCCTTTGACGGGTCTTTGTGGTCCATGATATTAAGCTCTTTGCCATTCGCATCCTTGCGACTGCTGAAATCGAAACCGGTCCAGAACTCGTCGGGCGAGGTAATTTCTCCTTTGTCCATGGCATTCTTCAGTGCCTCAATCATAAAGACGCAACGCAACTGTTTGAGTGCATATTCGGTGTCTGTACCGGTTATTATCTCGTCCTTGAAACTGATTGCCCAGTTGTCGAAATTACCCAGTTTGATAGTCTTGTATGGGTCAAGCGTAGTGCCACCGCCATTACCTTCGCTCTCCTCGCCAAAGTCACGCGGCTCTGTGCGCAGATTATGTATCATGTAAATCTTTACAGGGAACGATGACTTTGCAAAATCCCGGCTTATGTTGGGGAAAATGTAGTTGTAGAAATAGTCTACATAGAACGGCAAGTGCTCATCGGGCAGGTTCCATGCGCCGTCCTCACGTTCCTCGTCATAACCTGCGACGAATATGTCACCGGTTCCTACAGATACCCAATCGCGGTTCAAGTCCTCCTCGGTAATGTCCTTGTAAAGGAGGTATACACCATACTCCTGCTTTATGTCATAGATGAGAGAGTCGTATTTGCTGTCACCCTGCGGGAAGCCTCCACGTATGGGCGAGTAGTTACCCGATGGGGTAATTACATCTTCCTCGTGGCAAGCGCACAGCGTTGCAAGGCTTGCCAATATTATTGCTGCTGTAAATAGATGTTTTTTCATAATATTTCAGTGCTGTGTATGCATGTCTGTTACTGTGGTAGTCGTTTGCCCGGCAGTTCGTTCTGCTCCAGGCTGCTGTTGCTCTGCAGTGCCTCATCGGGGATGGGGATGGTGTAGAGTGGGTCGCCCTCCTGCAATGTGTAGTCGCTGCTCTGCGATTCGTTATCGTACCATGTGTGTGTGATGGCCGGCATGCCCCAACGGCGAAGGTCGAACCAACGGTGTCCCTCGTAGCACAGCTCGCGGCGACGCTCTTCGCGTACGAACTGCACCAGGTCGCTGTTGCTGTCAAACTCCACCTCCTCAAAATCCTCGGGGTCGAAACGCTTCTCGAGCAGGGTGTTGAGTGCTGCTGTCGCCTCGTCGTCACCGCTGCCGCCAAGCATTGCCATGGCCTCGGCGTAGTTCAGATAGGCCTCGGAGAGGCGCAGACAACGTCCGAACGTGCCGGTTGCAGTCAGCGGCAGATAGTATGTTGTGCCGATGTTTACCTTGCCGAATGCCATTGGCATCTCACCGCCCAGTCCGTCGGGTGCCTGTACAATGTAGTGCATAAGACGCAAGTCCCACTCGAGGTAGCTGTCGAGCAGGCTTTCCGATGCCTGGAAATATGCGTGCATCTTCTGGCCTGATATTGAGCTTGTTGTGTTTGCATAATCGTATGCCCATTTGAACATGTCGGTTACATTGCCATATGGCCAAATGGTCTCGCTACACTTGTATGTAGGCATGTTCAAGTATGTCCTCACATATTGGCCGTCTGTGTTGAGGTCTTCAAACTGAACGTCGTTAAGGTCGACAAGTCTGAAACGCTTGTCGTCCATCACCATCTTTGCATATCGTGCGGCCTCTTCCCAGCGCTCCATATAAAGATATGTACGTGAGAGCATCAGCTGCACCATAGGAAGGCTTGTGCGGTAGTTGTCGCTCCACTGCTCGCTCTCGGGCAGTTCAAGATATGTCGCTTCGGCTGTGTGCAGGTCGCTCAATATCTGTGCATAAACCTCGGCAACTGTCTTTCTCTTCAGGTAGTCGTCGCTTGGCTCAATACCGCTCTGCAGCTTCAGGGGAACACCAAGTGCCGTGGAGTCACTGTTGTATGGCTTGCCGAAAATGTTCACAAGGTTGAAGTAGTAGAAACCGCGCAACGCGTATGCCTGTGCCTTTACCTTATTAATATTATCTTCGGTGTCCACAACATTGGGTATGTAGTCGATTACTGCATTGGCACCCAGAATTACTTCGTAGTACGACTGGTATATGTTCGTGTGTCCTGCGGCAGCCTCTTCCATCATCTCGAACATGTCGGGCTGCCAGGTAAATGCTGCCAGGTATTTCTCGGCCTCGAAACCGTCGGTAGGTGTCTGGTAGGGGGCTGCCTCAATGTCATCGTCGAGCAGGTTCAGGAAAATGTTGAATCCTGTCATGTCATTGCGCTGATAGGCCTCGCCAAGCAACAGTTCATTGAGTGATACTGCATCCTTGGGGACAAATTCGCTTGTCGAATTGGGCTCAAGGAAATCTCCACACGATGTTGCCGAAAGGAGTGCAACAGTTGCTGCAAATATGTTGAATATTTTCTTCATAGTCTTAAATTCTTAAAGTCCTATACCAAGTCCTATTGAGTAAACTCTTGGCTGTATGCTGTTGCCAAGTTCAGGGTCATAACCTCTCCACTCCTTACTTGCTATTACAAACAGGTTGTTCACGTTGGCGCTCACTGATATGCGCGAGAGACCCAACTTCTGGCATGCCTTACGTGGCACGTTGTACGAGAGTGAAATCTGTGTACAGCGCAAGAACGATGCATCCACAACCCTTGCGTCCGACTGTGCCCACATTGAGTAGATGTTGTCATAGAGTCCGTTGGGCAGGTTCAGATTATAGAGGTCGCGCACCGATGTGTAGAGTGCCGGAATGTTTGTGTGTGCCTCGTCGCCGGGCTGTTTCCAACGGCTGTTGAGTTCATTCGACAGGTTGCTGTATATGTCCGGCATCTTGCCGTATGTGAATGTAGAGTAGGGGTTCGGCAAGCGCTTCTGTGCTCCAAGGTTCGCGGCAAAGTCAATGCCGAAATTGAAATCCCTCCAACGTATTCTGGTGTTGAAACCACCCGAGAAGTCAGGCTCCTGTTGTCCCGAATATACAAGGAATGTCGTCGGGTCTACGCTACCGTCACCATCAACGTCATCATATGTGGCATTGGCAAATGTGGGGTAACCGTTTGTGCCGTTGAGGCCAGTGAACTGGTAGGACCAGAAGGCCGACAGCGGGTAACCCTGCTTCAATGGACGGCTGCTGTTGCCGCTGAGGAAGTCATAGTGTGTCAGCTCATCGGCCTTGGCTGTGCGGTCATCGGTCTCCGAACGGTTCCAGTTCTTGCCCGCATTCATACCTATAGTCCATGCGAAGTTGTTGGTGCGTATCGGGGTATAGTTGAATGTGAACTCAACACCCTGGTTGGTGATGAGGCCACCGTTGAGCGGCATTGACTCCATACCGTACTCCTGTGCAATGTCCTGGCGGATGATGGCATTCGAACGGCGGTTATAGTACTCGAAGTTCATTGTAATGCCAAACAGCGCTACGTCAAGACCAAGGTTGGACGACTTTGTGCGCTCCCATTTGAGCTGGTTGTTCGGGAGGCTCGAAATTGTGAGGTAATATTCGTTGTAGCTTGTGTGCAGGCCCTGGTAACGTACAATCATTTCGGGGCTCAAGGAGTTGACCACATTACCCTGTATACCGTATGTGGCACGTATGTTGAACTGGTCGAGCCAAGGCAGGTTCTCCATCATGAATGGCTCCTGTGCCATCTTCCACGATGCACCGAACGACCATGTGGGGTCGAACTGCTTGTTCACATCCTGGCCGAAGCGGTTCGATGCATCGGAACGTATGTTCATGTTGAATACATAGCGGTTCTTCAAAGAGTAGGCAACTGTTGCATAGAACGATAAATAGTTGGTCAGCGTCGATGTCTTGCTCCATCCGCCGTTGTACAGCTGCGAGAGTGCACCCCAACCAATTGATACGTCACTGCCTATGGGCTTGAAATTCTCGGGCAGTGTTGGCGACACAAGAATCTCACCGCGCTCGGGGACATATCCCCACACGGTGTTGCCCTCGCTGCTTCCCTTGCTTGAGCGTATTTCCATACCGAGCATTGCATTCAAGCGATGGTTCTCGTTGAACTCCTTCGAGAATGCCAAGCGGTGCGATGTGCTGTATGATACGGTCTGTGAGTTTGCCTGCTGTAGAACACCGCCGTAAGGCATCAGTGCAGCATTGTACTTCTCCGAACCGGCTTTCTCTGTGCCATAAGGGAAACCGCGGTACAACTGCTCGACCTGTGAGGTCTTTTCACCGGCATAGCTCTCGCTTGCATTGTTGTTCAATGACATGCTTGCTGTTCCCTGGTATGTGAGCCAGCTGAGTATCTTGTAGTTGATGTTCACCGATGCGTTGAATGCAGTTCCCGTGTTCTGCGAGAAACTGTTCTCCATCTCGTTGAAGATGTTGGTCGAGTATTGGTTGTGGCCTCCAAGCTGTGTGTTATACTGGTAGGTATAGTATTTCGAGTAGTAGGCAGGGGTGCCGTCCTCGTTATATGCCGGGATGGCACGGCTTGTGTTCATCGCATAGTTGTATGGGTTGACGCCGGCACCGTAACCGTCGGAGTTCCTTATGCTTCCGTTGAGCTGTGCGCTGATGCTGAGCTTCTCATTGACATTGCTGTTTATGCTTAATCGTGTGGTTACCTGGTCGTTGCTGTTGCCCACCTCGTAACCGTTGTTAATCTGGTAACCCAACGATGCGTTGTAGGTGTATTTGTCGGTACCGCCCGAAACGCTCAAGTTGTGGTTGTTGCTCACCGAGTTACGTGTAAGCAGTTCGAACCAGTCGGTGTTTACCGTCTCAAGGCGCTGCAGATGGTATGAGAACTCCTCCTCGGTTATCATTCGTCTGTTGAACATTGCCATCAAACCCTCGTAGGTATATATCTGTGGCAGAGGCTCACTCTGGTAGCGTACGCCGGCCTCATAGGCCTCCTTGCTGAACTGTATGCGCTCCAACGAGTTCATGAAGTCATACATCTCGTATGTAGGGCGCTCCCTCACCGATACGTTGGTGTTGTAGTTCACGCTTATGCGTCCCGGTGTACCCTTCTTTGTTGTGATGACGATTACACCGTTCGAAGCCTTTGAACCGTAGATGGCAGTAGCCGAGGCATCCTTCAACACCGTGATGTTGTCGATATCCTGTGGGTTGAGCCACGAAATCTGGTTGCCGATAAGCTCCTTCATGTCCGATGTCAGCGCAGCGCTTATGTCAATTGAGAGCGGGTCTTCCTGTATTACTCCGTCCACAACCCAAAGTGGGCTAGTGTTTCCAAGAATGGTAGATGTACCGCGGATGGTAATCTTTGGAGAAGCACCCACACGTGCCGATGTGTTCACAACCGACATACCGGCAATCTTACCCTGCAACATCTGGTCGATGCTCTGGTATGCAGGCATCATAATGTCGTCGGCCTTCACCGTGGTGAATGCTCCGACCATGTCCTTGCGTGGCAGTCGCGAATAGCCATCTTCTACAATGGTCACCTCCTCCAGCATCTCATTGTCCGGCAATAACTGGATATTGAAAGGCTTGCCAATGTTCTGCGCAGTTAGTTTTATTGTCTGGCTCTTTGAACCCATATAACTGAACACCAATGTCAGCTTTTCTCCTTCGCTGAACTCTAAGTCAATCTTGAAATCGCCATTTATGCCGGTGCTTGCGCCCTTTACCATCTTCTTGTCCTTCATCACAACGACGTTGGCACCCGGTAGCGGCATTTCAAGTTCATCGACAACTGTACCTGTTATCGTGCGGCCGGCCTGTGCAAAAGCTCCAATGTTGGCGGTGAGACACAATAAAAGGCATAAAAACCTGATTATCGTAGATTTTGCTCTCATACGTTATAACGTTATAGCTTGTTTTAACTGTTGAACGTGTAAAAGTAATGTTTTTTTAAAACTATCTTTTACTTTTATCGAAAAAAATGCAACTAAACGTAAAAAAATATTTTAAGCCTTATGTTTGCACCAAAATTAAAAAATAGCGTTATTTGCCGTTGTGTGACGGAAATTACTTTTTTTGTAAAAAATGGAATCTATGAAAAAAGATAACAATTCGGAACTTTTGCCCATTGTGAACGAGGCCGGTGAGGTTATAGGCTGCGCAACACGCGGTGAGTGTCACGATGGCGCAAAACTGCTGCACCCGGTGGTGCATCTGCACCTTTTTGATTCGGCCGGCCGTCTCTATCTGCAACACCGCCCTGTGTGGAAAACCATACAGCCCGGCAAGTGGGATACCGCTGTCGGCGGGCATGTCGACTATGGAGAGGATGTAGTCACGGCATTGAAAAGGGAGGTTCGCGAAGAACTCGGTATTGAGGATTGTGAACCGCGTTTTTTGAACAGCTATCTGTTCGAGAGCGAACGTGAGAGCGAACTTATATATGTATACAGCGCTGTGTATGACGGCGCAGTGGCGCCGAGCGATGAACTCGACGGCGGCCGCTTCTGGACCCTCGATGAAATAAAGTCCGCAATGGGCAAAGAGGTACTCACTCCTAATTTTGAGATGGAGTTCCAGAAAGTGATGGAGTGGATGGGGAAATAAAGTTACGGTTCACGTTTTTTTATGTGGATTATCTTACTTCAATAAAAAGACTTTTTGAGAGTTTGCGAAATATAAAAAAGTTTTTTTACATTTGTAACCATTAATGTCATTAAAATCTATTGCCTATGAAACATTGCGTATAATTTGATACGCACATTTTAAACATATTGGAAAAGCGTTTTAGCTTTATTCTGAGTTCCCTAAAGTTTGGCGACTAAAATGGATGAACCAACAAGAATATAGCGAAAATGCTCGTGCTGATTGGCGCGGGCTTTTAGTTATTCTGTTGGTTAGGTTACGCCAAACACCTTGGGACAAGAGTATACTAATTGTTCTGCGCTTTTTTTGTGCGTATTCTTAATTATCTGGAACAACGGAGTAACCTGAAAAGCCGTAAAGTAAGTAAGGATAATAATATTAACTATTAAATCAATGAAGAGAACATTAAAAATATCAATAATACTAATAGTTGTTGCTTTAGTTTTTTCGTTGTTGGACCGTGGTTGTAATGGGAGCATAAGAGTCTCACTTTTTCTTTTATTTGCATTAACTGCATTTCTATCTTTTTTGTTTGCTGTAATATTTTTATGTCGAAGAAAATGGAGGAGCAAAGCGAAAATTTCATCCCTCATTACTTTAGCAAGTGTCATATGCTCAATAATAATCATGGAGGTCTACATTCCTTATGACCCTTATGATACAGCCGAAAAAGAGGTCGCTAATTATATCAATAATTACAATGAGAATAATGAAAATAGTCTTGAGCTAATGAAATTATATGAAGATAGCATTCTGAGTAATGATTATGATTATGTGGCAGAATGTACAATGACTATTGCAGGCAGCACAGAAAAGAAAGAAGTCTTTTTATACTGTGAAGTATTTGGTGATGGCAATGATTTTTGCAAAATAGAGCCCCAGGGATTGAATAATTATGGTTTTAGTGAAAATGAAATAAAAATTATAAATTTGGGGTATGGTGGAGGTGCTGGATTACTAGATTCAATCCTTGAGGATTATAGTAGTAGCGGAGGACTCTCTTATTCGAAATATTATGAAAGGCTTATGAGTTTAGTAGCAAATAAAATTGATGAGCAGTTGGTGGACAATGAAGTTGGATATTACGATGAATATGGAAATTGTGTAATTAATTTAACAATTCAGAGTCCTAGTGTCACCATTGAAAATCCTTATGTGCTAGTGAGATTTTTTGATGATGACAATAAAGAGATAATGAAAAAAACTCAGAAGATAAGCGCTACATTTGATAATAAAAGGACAACTGTTAGTTTAAATCTTGGAAAACTAACAGGAGCATCTCGTTTTAAAATCTCTGTATTGGCTAATGAGGTTTTTTCAAAGGAATGGTTGGAAAATTATCTTCTGAATGAATATATTTGGACGGGTAAAGAATATATACTAAATTTTTATTACAATTTCAAAGAAGAACTTTTGGATGATCCTGATTTGGCTCAAATTTTTTATATAGAACAGTTTGATTTAGAAAATAGTTCCAAATAAGTTTTCCTTGTAGTGGGTTTAACATAGAGTCTACCATTTCTTGTGGTGTACTCTATGTTTTTATTGTAGATACAATATTTTTGTTTGAGCGGTGTATATACACGATGTTGTTATTGTGTGAAAAGCAAGTTTTTGCTCCCTATAGTTTGCAGGTGACCTAAAAAACGAGGAACAGATAATCCGCTGTGCTCAGAATGAACTGTGTTAAAATCCAAATAAAAATCAAGTTAAAATCTCGCTATATACAGAATTGCTTTTTACAATCGCAAAGATCTGTTTCAGTAGTTTATTCGCAACGGCAATTAATATAACTTTAATAGGCTTGCCCT